>JAFLCB010000001.1:0-312930 GCA_017302795.1 Deltaproteobacteria bacterium
AGATGGGTACGAACTCTACAAAAAATACGTGATCGAAAAAACGGAGGTGACGGCAGAACTAGAAATGATCTAAGTCGAAAACCTCTCGAACGAGGGCGCGTTGTAAACGCAATTCTCAACTACCGCATTTAATAGGTTAGCCTCAAAACGGTTTTCGATCGCCATTGGTGAAAGGCGAATAACGTGCGTTACCTTGAAGTCCGCGAACGGAAGGTCATGGAGAAACTGGCACTCCATCCAGTTTTCAATTTCCGAGTTTGAAGCACTTTTGACAGAACTGACAATAGAGTTTTCCCATTCACGCACGCCACTCTCACCCCGCTGAGCTTGCTCAAACGCCAGAAGAAGCTTTTGTTTCCAGATCTTCAAATCTGACACTTCGATTGGTGGCGACTTCGCATTCGCGATCGATTCAAGCCCAAAAAGTCCCGCGGTGCCAATAGCACCCAAGACGGACGCTGATTTTTGAAGTAGGTCTCGCCTCGTCATTAGCTTTCACACTATACTATTTCAAGATGTTAAACAAAGTGTACCGCCTTACAGCTGTCTCAAAGCGAATCGCTTTAATCTCGGCCATGTGGCTTGGTGCAAGCGGATGCGCATCACCTAGCGAAAAGGTCGAGCTTTCTGAAAAATGGCGGACCTTTCTTCCAAGAAACATGTTCGTTCGGTCCCCGAATCTTTATAAAACTATTGAAACCCGCGTGCGCCAAAACGACGCGGTGTCAAAATGTGCTGTTGGTCAATGTTCGGATTTATTGAAAGACGGCCGGTACGTCGTTGAACGATTTGGATTTCGCACGATGAAGGTCATCGAAAATACGTATCCGATTTATTCCGCGACCTATTTCGTCAAGGATAGAGGACGTATCGATTCCGATACAAGCAACAAGCCTCAGCCCAAGCCTCAGCGGCCAACCGTCGTAATTGCTGGCGACAGCAATACATGGGGAGAAGGTCATAATTTTGAAGACACGTTCATTGGTCTTTTGGCACGTCGATTTCCAAACATAGATTTCGTGAATCTTTCGCACTGTCCATTTCAAGAAGAGTGCGTCATACCCGAAAAAATCAGACTTGACCAAGACTCAGGTCCTGCACTTTTAATTCTTCCGATGTTTGACTCGACAACCGCTGAAAACCGAAAAAGATTGATACGCCTTTCGGAGGCATTGCCGCCAATTGCGAGACTTGTCGATTTTGAAAAATTCGAATTCGATCGGATCACGAATGGCAGGCACGTCGACTACCCCACGCGCCTACTTTCGAAATTTGGCCATGCACTTGTGGCTGATGAACTGGCGGAAATTATTTCTTCAACATTAAAGTGAGCGCCGTCGCGTCACCGTTGTACCAATGTGCATTTACAACTCCCGCTATGGAAAGTTCGCGAAGGATCCAATAGACACGGGCATCGCCTGGCCCATTTCCCACCACTATAACTCTTGATTTCCCGCGCGAAGGATCTCGGACAAATTCCATTATTGGAGCCACATTAAGCTTGATATCAGTTAGCTGAGATAGTTTTACGCTCCAACTGAATTTAGTCAGTTTATCGTCCGGCGTGCCTTCTCCATACTCGAATGGAAATGCGTTCGGCAGTGGGACCTTTGCCGCTTCCGCCCGCGACCGAATGTCCAAAATTAGGTAGGGACCTTTCGAAACGATTGATGCATTTTCTTTGGTTAATTCAGAGTAGCGAAAGTGAAACTTCGGTATTTCAGCTTCCTTGAAATTCGATTCGCCTCTTCGCTCGACTCTGATCAGCACGGCATCCGTGGCTACAATCTTTAGATCGGCAAAATCTGCTGCTACGATTCCGAGTTGCGACCAAACGGTTGGTTTGATTTTTGCGTAATCTAACTCAATCAGCTCCTTAATTTCGAATCTCCCCAGGCGCTCGACATAGTGCTCTGCGTCCTCATCGCCATAGTACAGCACTTCGACGAGGCTCCCCGTTTCAAAGCATCGTCGGCTTCCATAACTGAACAACAAGCCGCCTTTTTGAGATTCAATCTTCTGCTTTAGACCCACAGAAAGAATCGGAAACCCGGTCTCGACGGGGGTGCCGCCGCGATTGCACGGGGTTGTCTTAGGTTTTATAGGAAAACCCGCATTCTTCGAAAACGAGGCAATCTGAGACGCACTAACTGGAACCTGCGGATCCAAAACCATATGAGCCCAATGCCCGAAAGCTGCTCTCCGCGCCGGTTTTGTTAGGACCTGACTTACAGATAATAATGTAGACTCCCCTGCTTGCTGAACTCTGACTGCAGCCTCTCCGTCTCGACCAGCCTGCTCAGGACCTTTTTCCTGGCTGAAAATACGCCAACCGATTACACCAACTGCGCTCGCAATGAGTACCGCTAACCCGATGTCTAATATTTTAAATTTCACTAGAGCCCCGCCTCCTGAATAATTTGATCGATTGGTCTACAGCAACCAATCAAGTCTGGTCTATCGTATGGATTCAAGTGGATCGAAAGAACTATCCTCGAAGTCGATCCAAAGTTGTACACAGAATGCATTCGGCCAGTATCAAACCAATGCAACCGTCCGTCGGCAGGAATTTGAAACCGTTGCCCCTCAACCTCCCAACTGACATCATCGTTGGTCGCGAGCACAGTGTGTAGGCGAATCTGTTGATAATATGGAAGATCGACATGAGACGCCACGACGCCTGATGGGAGGAGCTCAAAAAGTCGAATTTTCGTAACCGGGGATTTAAACAAAGACCGGATAACTTTAACTAAGCCCGGCGCTACGTCGTTGGTTGCCGAAAAGTCGCGGTCGACATCCGTCGACTCGATTGAATAGCCTCTTTCTCCTTTTACTGTAGGTCCAACAGCGGTCGAGTCAAATCGGCCATCAGAACCGTAATATTTAGCTGCGTCGTGCGTCGGATCTTCGGCACCTGGACGAAAGGTCAGTCCAACGCCGCGGTAGGTTCGTCGGCGTTTCCCTGTTTTCGAATCAATAATGATCGGTTCGAATAGTTCTTCACTGATCACCTTCGTAGCGAGGTCGGCAAGCAAATCAGAAGGTAGTTGGTATATTTCAGGCAGCTTCAAATAAAGCTGGTCGCACTTCGGCCAAGTAGTCTGTGGAGCGTAATAATGAGCAACCTCAGGCCAAGTTCCGACGGTGCTACCGATTACTTTTTGTCGATCAATTGCCATCTGCCTTAAATAATATGTCATGACGCTTGAATGGCAAACATCTTATGCTTTTGTTTTGAATATTCTTAATCCGCGAGGTCGATCGTCGAAATGAGCCGTTTCATTCGAAAGCTGGTTATCACATATCATCTTAACTGGAGCAGCACAGTTACGCTGTTTTCTGGGATTGCGCTGATCGGATTCATCACGTCGCCTACCGTGATATTGATTTTTGTTCTTGGTGCGGTATCGACTATTTTCCCAGAAATACGGCGCCTCAGTCTTTTTGCGGCATGTCTCGTTAATATTTTTTTGATGAACTCGTACTTAAGAAGCTTCGACATTGGGCCTCTTCATTTAGTTCCCTTTTTTATCTTTAATAGCGCGTTCATACTGCTGTTCGACAAATTCGCGGCGCTCCGGCGCCACTACTTTCTGTTGATGTTTGCGCTGATCATGATTATCGGTCTTATTCAAGGCTCACTCGGTAAACTGGGAATCTCAAACAGAGATGCCATTCTCGCCTCTACACCGATCGTCGCCAATATCTGGGCGTACATGAACTATATAAAGCTTCCGATCCGTTCGCTGACGTTCATCGAACGCGTGGTGTGGCTGCGGCCGTTTTGGTATCGATGGGTTATTCCATATGGAAGCAACCGAGAGATTTCCGATGCGATTGACGGTCCCGTGACCGTGAATGTCGCGGATATCACGCGGGCCCTTCGAATTCTCGCTTTAATTACAATCGGGATGTTTTTTTTCGAAAACCTCGTTTTTGAGAAAAACGAGGTTTTTCCGAGGGTCGATTGGATTCCACATCTCTTAAATTACCCGTTGGTTTATCGGGATGGTTATGCCGCAGCCATCGAAGCCGCCGGCACCGCGACTCAGCTTCAACGCTCCCTTTACTATCTCGCCGTTCAGTCTGCAGCTACAGTCCAGTTTCTTTTTATCATTGCTCTTTACTCGACGGCCGCAATAACAACTGCACGTTTTGCCGGATTCAAAATTGATCTTCACGTCAGAGATTTCTGGAATGCCAAAAACTTCGGTGATTTTTATTTTCGGACCAACCACCACTTTTCTTTGTTGATTCGAAACCATCTTCTTCCCAAGTTGTCGCGAATCAAAGTTCCACTACTTTGGGATTCAATGAGGCAGGCTTTGGTTGTCGCAGCAGGAGTATTCGTCGTCAGCAGTTTGTCGATGTATGTTGGTCGGGGGCTGTTTTTGGGCGGGAATATTCACTTTGAAGATAGGCTGGCTACCTACTTTTCCAATTATCATTATTCTACCCTGACCGCTTTGGTTTGCGCGGTGCACGTTTTCATTCGGAAAAAGAGCCTGGCACCATCAGGAAGGGTGCTTGCGTTGATCTGGCGAGTCGGACGACCGTGCCTCTATTTTTTGGTTTTTCAGTTCACCTTGATTTTCGGGTTTCACTTTTTAAAGACGACCCCCGAGACTAAGCTTCAATTTGCAGCCGATATCCTTAAACTGTTTCAGTTTGATACATATTTTTAATGCTTCTCCCCCTTTTTCGTAGACGCAAGAAAGAATAAAATAGAAAATTTTAATAATGAACTATTTTGAAGTCGAACCCAATGCCAATCCATTCAAAGTTATATATGTGAATGCGTCCAATCGCTGCAACATGGCTTGTCACAATTGCATTATTCCGAATCGGACTGCTCCCGATCTCGACCATCTGAAATTCGAAAGCTTTCTACGACAACTTCCTTCGCGAGTGGAAATCCGTCTTTTCGGCGGGGAACCGACTCTTAATCCTCATCTGCCCGAGATTATTCATTCCACGAGAGAGCTGGGGCACTCTTGCACTTTGGTAACTAACGGCCTGAAACTTGCGGACTTTTCCTACTGCGAAACGCTTCACAAGGCGGGCCTTAGAGAAGTCAGTTTTTCAATGAATGGAGGAACCGACCGAGAGCTTTACAAGAAAATTGATAATCTTGATTGCCTCGACCGAAAACTTCAAGCGGTTGAGAATGCCGTAAAACTTAGAATGCGACTACGACTTGGATCGATTCTCATGAAGGGCCACAACGATCAGGTCCCAAAAATGCTTTTTGAACTGGCTAAGAAGTTTGATGTTCCGACGACTTTAAATTTCAGAAACGTCGCTCAGCTTGGCCGATATACTTTAGAAAAAAATGAAAACTTTGAGTTCGTAGAGATGGTAAGGCACATTTGTAATCAGCTCGGATACGATTTTGAAAATGCGATGAAGAGCAATGTCATAAATGCGCTCGAACAGGAACGGATTGTCCTTTTCTCGGAACGCGAAAAAACAAAGCTGTTGGGACACAAACATGACATTTGGATCAAAGTTACTGATTGGTCGCCTCCTGGCGCGAATATTCCGGATCCGGACAGCAACCGGCGTGGGCGCATGACGCAAGACTTCCGAATTGCACTTTTCTTCGAGCACATTAAGAAAAATGAGAACATCTATTGAAATTTGTTTTTGATGCCGATCCTGAGGACTTCTGTCCTATTTCTGACATTGCAGACCGACGCGCGGTTACCGAGGATGCGGCGCGGATTAAATTCATTGCTGAGAATGGTCGGTTTTTGTTCGATCGAGCTTCGATTTCTGAACTCACCCACCTAATAGAAACTAACGGTCCTAAGTACAGAACAATTCAACTTCAATCGGAAAATCCGAAAATTTTCTCGCAGGGTTTTGATACCAGACAGTTTCGATTTGCCACTAAGACTTTAGAAGATTGGGCATACGGCTTAGGGCTAGGGCAAAAGCTGGTGACCACAATTCTTCACAGCCCAGCTAGAATAGTAGCGCAGGTTGACGGACTTTGCATCGGTGCAGGATTTGAATTTGCACTTGCCTGTCATCAAATAGACTTTGGCCCTTCAGCAAGAGTCCAGTTTCCCGAATTTAAGTCAGGACTAGTTACCGGCTACGGCGGCGTCTATCTCTTTACCAGGAAATTTGGACATCAAGGTATTTTGAGTCGTCTCCTGGCCGGCGATTTGGTCAATGCACGATTGCTTACACCCATTGATTCGCCCGAAAAAATTGAGCCTGATGAGTATTCATTTCTACAGATCGATCAGCGAAACGTTATTTTTGAATTGATAAATGCGCCGTCGTTGGAAGCCTCTCAAACGCTGGCAACTCGAGCCTTCCTGGAATGCGTGAAACGCCGATCTCCTGAAAGTTTCAAGCAATGAGAAAGATTTCGATGCACTACCAGGTGAATATCGTAAAGATTGCTTTCCACGTCGGTGCGATCGTGGGGCTTTGTACCTTGCCCATTGGCAACTGGTGGATCGCCTCCATTTTGGGGTATTTTCTATTCAGCCGAATTGGCGGAGATGTGGGTTTTCACCGCTACTTCACACATAAAAGTTTTCAAGCGAGCGCGTTGGTTGAAAAAGCGCTTCTTGTTTTAGGAACCCTTGACTGCAAAGGTAGCATGTTTTCATGGGTTACTAGCCATATCGCACACCACGCACACGCGGACAAAAAGGGTGACCCACATTCTCCTCATCGAATCGGGTTCTTTAAAGTCTGGATAGTTGATTGGGAGACATTTCCTGTTTCCGGTAGATCAATTGCGCCTTATCTTCGACGCCCCCTCTATCGCTTCACACACGAGAATTATCTTTGGATCATAGCAGTGTTCGCAGTTGGCTTGGGCTCTATCAACCTACATCTGTTAGTGTATTTTTACTGTGTCCCCATGGTATGCTCGATTCATATGACAGGTATTATTAATACGGTTGGGCATTCTCTCGGCTACAGGAACTTTAATATCGACGACGAGAGCCGCAACAATTTAATCGTCAATTTTCTTTCTCTTGGCGGAGGTTTACACAACAATCACCACGCTCGACCAAGCTCTCCGTCACAGGCCACGGATCGATGGTTTGAAATCGACCCCGCAAACGCAGTAATAAAGCTGATTCGCAAAAAGGCCTAACCGAGTTTCGCCGATAAAACGTGAAGCATGAAGGCAACGAAAGAACACACAGGCTGCTGGTTAAACAAAATTTTCCTGACTCTTCTCAATGCCATTCATGCTGCTATCAGCACCACTGGTTGCACAAATTTTCTCGAGTAAATAGAAGATCATCTTCAAGCTGCACGAATCGATGAAGCATTGGCCCTGATCTAAAAAGGCTCGGTCTATTGAACACGGTTGGCCATTCTATCGGCTATCGAAATTTTAATACGGATGACGAAAGTCGAAACAAAACAATTTAGTGGTGAACTTTTTGTCGCTCGGCGGTGGCCTCCACAACAATCATCACGCCCGACCGAGCGCGGCTTCACAGGCTACAAATCGACGGTACGAAGTTGACCCCGCGGCAGCTGTCATTCGGATGATTGCCGGCAGCTAGGAATGTAGTCCGTGGGCTCCGGATTCTCGGGTGCCCGCAGCGGTCATTTCTATGAAGCGCGCTTTTTCCGGAATTTCATCAACAGTTGTCGCATTGATGTAGCTCATGCCGCTGCGAATGCCGCCCGTTATTTCTAGAACTGCATCGCGCACGTGACCCTTGATGTTTACAAAGCGGCTTTCACCCTCAGCTGCCATTCCCGTTGGTACACCACCGCGCCAAGAAACCTGTGCCGACTTGGACGCCATTCCACGATACTGCTTGCGACCGCCTTGAATTTCACCCGGTGTTTCTAAACAGCCCGAAAGCATCGAGCCAAGCATCACACTGCTGGCACCCGCTGCAAGCGCCTTTACGATATCTCCTGAGGTACGAAGACCACCGTCGCCGATGACGGGAACTTTTGAAGTCGCCAAGGCCTGAACACACATGCCAATTGCGGTAAGTTGCGGGACCCCGCAGCCGGTAATCACTCGAGTCGTGCACATCGAACCAGGGCCGATTCCCACTTTCACCGCATCCGCGCCGGCCTCAGCAAGCTCTCGTGCTGCTTCGGGCATCGCCACGTTTCCGCCGATCACATCAAGTTCCGGGAAGCGATCTTTCAACCACTTAATTGTTTCGAGCATTTGCACAGAATGGCCGTGAGCAATGTCGACCACGATGACATTCGCTCCGGCCGTAACCAATGCTTCGGCGCGGGCCTTCATGTCATCGCCGACACCTACGCTGGCCCCCATTACTTTGGCGCCACTTTCGACGACCTGTCGCAAATGCGAAACCTGGTCGTCGATTGTCATGAATCGATGGATCGGACCGAATCCACCCTCTTTGGCCATCGCCACCGCCATCGCCGCTTCCGTGACAGTGTCCATGTTGGCACTGATCAAAGGAATTTCGATTTCGAGATTTTTTGTCAAACGTGTCTTCAAATTTGGATCGCGTCGCGACCGAACATCCGATCGATTGGGAAGTATCAGAACATCGTCAAACGTCAAACCGCGACCCCGAGAAGGGATATCCTGCCATTGAAACATCAGCATGAGGGTCCGCCTTTAAATTGTTCAATTAAGGGAATAGACGCCCGATACGTTCTCAAGCAGTCGACCGCAAAGTCAATCTGGCTGCGCCTTTGAACCATTCTGAACGGGTAATTCGCGCACCGTTCCAGACGGCGTCGATCCGAATCTGGAACGACATGTTCCTATCTTTGGTCCCAAAGCCCCAATCCCGACTTCAAGCGCGCCGATAAAAAGTAAAGTATGGCACTTATGAACACACCTACAGACAGCTGGTTAACTAAAATTTTCCTCGCGCTTCTCGGCGCAATTCTCGCTACTACTCTGACGACAGGATGCGCGACTTCATTAGAAATAGCTGAAGAACATCTTCAGGCAGGAAGGGTCGACGACGCGTTAAAATTAATTGAGAAGGTTCGTTCGAGCGACGACGTGGATCCTCAAGCAAAGTCCTTGGAAGCAAAAGTGCGCCGGCAATGGATCTCAGATAAGTTGATTCAAGTTCGCCTTTTGCGACTTAGTGGAAATCTTGAATCGAGTGCATCTCTTCTACGTGAAGTCATTCAGCAGGAAACGAAATGGGCGATGATACCAGCAGGCGCAGTGTTCGCCACTCAGGCTGAGGAAACGGGGCATCTCGCAGAGATGATTCAATCAGCGATACGCGAGGCCCTTCGGCGAGATCAGCCTCTCTTGGCGACTTCACGCTACTTGCGCGACCGCGAGCTTCTGGAAGCAACTTTGAGAGTCGACACACAAGGACTTCGAACTGCCATCGGCGATGCAATGTCGAGGTTTTGTGCAAAAGAGGCGCGCGCTGTAACTAAATACGACCATTTTCATTTTCAATTTTTGCAGAAAACTTGTGGTCACTTCAAAGTCACTCTTCCGAAAACCTCGACGCTGAATTCGGTTCGTTTGTTTAGTCGCATGACGCCAAAATTCAATCTTAAGAGTGTGCCCGAATCGTCCCTTGCAGAAATTGGCAAGGAATTGGCTTCCGAATTTGAACGTTCGATTTGGTTCGACCGCGATTCAAAAACCGGTCGGGATCTCGAATTTGTACTGACGGGCGAAGTCGTCGAGAAAATCGACGAGCGCCCTGTCTATCGCTCAAAGCCATTTTCTATACAAATTCCATTCGAAGAGCGCAGCGTGCGAAAAAAAGAGGAACGAAGTGGTATCGGACTGCTGTTTGAAGTCCTCGCTTGGGCTTTGGGCGCTGGACTTCCCTCCTCGCATGAAATCGACAACTTTGACGGGACCGTGACGGTGATCGAGACGAAATATCGCACTGAAACGAGGTACCACACTTACCAGGTAAACGAAGTGACCCAGACTCTTGCGTTGGACTGGAACGTAGAAATAAAAAACGCCGCGAGCACAGACGGACGGCTGCTTCCACCTTATCAGTTTAAGGACAAACATAGCCTCGTGAGCGACGAGCACGGCGTTCGCTTCCCAGACGCCAGTCTTTTTCCGGAAACCCGTAAAACTTTGCACCCGGTAGAATGGCTTAAAACTGTAAACAAAAAACTCATCGAACGCGTAGGCGCTGAGCTCAACTCGGCCTGGATTGCAAAATTCTGCGACCTCCAGAAAGAACGCCACGAGAAAAAGTTGTTATTGTCGGATTCTGAACTTCATCACCGTTGTGTTTTCGGCTCTGTCGATCAAACGCCCGAATCTTCGTCCGGATGGTTCACGAAGAAGTATGGTGTTGAAATCGAGGCTTGGCGACAAGTGCTGGCCGTGCCAATATATGGGAAATGACTGCGAACCCGAACGCCCTCAATACGACTGATCTCGCGACAAATTCCTTGTACGAACAACGAAGTGCACACTTTTGTCGAGCTCCGTTTGAAAAAGTCGAAGTCATGGCTAACGGCGACGTTTTTCTTTGCTGTCCCGGTTGGCTGAAGACAAACATCGGCAATCTTTTGCAAACACCACTGCTCGAGCTTTGGAACGGCGACACTGCTCGGGCGATTCGCGAATCCGTTCTGAACGGTAGCTTCAAATACTGCGACGCCACCATGTGTCCACATCTTCAAGCCCTTGATAGCGGAATTAAGCCCGCGATTTACTCGCCAATCGAAAGTCGCAAGCAGCCTTCGTCCTCTTACGCCGAAACTTTGGCGGCAGGCATTGTCCCGAAAGGGCCGCGCGAAATCGCCGTCGGCTTTGATCTGACTTGCAATCTCTCGTGCCCTTCTTGCCGCCGCGAACCGATAATCTTTCGTCCCGGTACAACCGCCTGGCAGCAGGCCGATAAAATGGCAACCGATGTGATCGGCGCCTATCCGCTGCTTCGGCGTTTGAAGCTCGCCGGCAATGGCGATCCGTTTGCCAGTCGCATCTACGGGCGCATGTTGAATGCCCTCGATAGCGAGAAATTTCCGAACCTTCGAGTTACGCTTCATACCAATGGCCTGCTGTTCACAGCTGATCGCTGGAAAGAGCTGCAAAAAGGCCAAGCGTCGATCGATACCGTCGAAGTTTCTGTCGATGCGGCCTCTGGAGAAACCTATGCGCTCAATCGGCGCGGTGGAAGTTTTGAAACCTTGGTTGAACGTCTCGAGTTCATCGGCAAACTTCGCGCGGAAAAAAAGCTGCAGCGCCTTTTGATCAGCTTCATCGTGCAGACAAATAACTTTCATGAGATGCGAGAATTTGTAGAGCTTGGTCGGCGCGTTCACGCCGATACCATTATCTTTAGCCGCCTCAATGACTGGGGAACTTTCCCGCATGCAGTGTTGACGTCGCGATCAATTCACCGAACCGATCATCCACGCCACCAGGAGCTGCTGACGCAGCTTTCGGATCCAGTTTTGGATTCGCCCGACGTGTTTTTAGGGAACCTCAGCCTTCTACGCAGCTCTAAAGCTGCATCGAGTCCTGTCGTTTAAAATCGATAAAGTTCATTTGTTTCAAATATTTAGATGGCGCCCGCGCCGCGGCCGTCCAGTTTTAAAATTTCCCGGCTAGGCCCCATTGACCTACACGTTATTTACTCCTAACTTACACTCTACTTACACGCTCACGAACAGTTGGAGTAACGCATGACTCTCACGACAAGCCCCCTCACGCCGAAAGAAAAAGTGGTGCTCGAGTTTCTTGAAATGTACGCGCGCCTGAACGGCTTTGCGCCCACCTACCAGGAGATTTGCAAGCACTTTGGTTTCGCTTCCTTCAATTCGGCACAGCGATATTTGAAGCAGCTCGAAGCGAAGGATTATATTTCGCTCGGTGGCGCCAATCAAAAGCGCGCGATTTCTCTTCTTCGTTCCGCATCCGCTTATCAAGAAGATGTGGAAGACCGTGGGCGCCGAGGAATCGGTCGAGAAATGAGCAGCGAAACCTCCGATGATGCCCGATCGGATGAAGCCAGTGGCGCTAGATCGGCCGAAGCTTTTCAAATTCCGATGCTTGGTCGCGTGGCGGCTGGTGCGCCCTTAGAAGCTTTCGAAAACGATGAGTTCATTGATGTGCCATCTTCGCTAGTGAAAAATCCGGATCGTACATTTGCTCTTCGCGTCCAGGGGCAGTCGATGATCGAAGATGGAATCTTTGATGGCGATGTGATTTTGGTTCAGCGACAGAGCCAGGCTGAAAATGGCGAAATCGTGGTAGCCGTCGTCCCAGGCGAACATGGGCCAGAAGAAGCAACAGTAAAACGTTTCTTCCTGCAGGCCGTTTCGGACAAGGATTCAGAAACAGACCCCAACACGATCCGTCTTGGGAAGACTAGTACTAAGTCTTCTACGAAATCTCAGAAGCGAATTGAGCTTCGACCCGCTAACTCGACCATGACTTCATTTTGGTATTCGCCAGGGGAAGTTCAAATTCGAGGTGTGGTGGTCGGCCTTATTCGGCGCTTCTTTTAGTCGCTTCCGTTAGTTAGTCAGTAAACGTACTAGGAAAAATGTCGAAAACTTTTTCCATCTCGTTTCGAAAGTTCGAAACGAAAAGGATTTACTTTGTCTGAAGCTCACGCACCGAAACAAACTAACCTGAAAAACGGTTGCGAGAGCCTCGACGCTCTTCGCTCGGGACTTTCAGAAAGTCTCGCACTTCGCGGGCTGAAACTTGTTGCGGCTCATGAAATTGAATCGGGGCTTCAGCGCGCAGCGGGACTTTCAACAGGCTGGGCCGACTTCGATCGCTTTCTTGCGAGCGGTGGATTTCCCTGTGGAGAAATCAGTCTTCTTGAAGCCCCCGAAGGTTTAGGCGCGATGACACTGTGGCTTGATACGGCTCGTGCGATCACAGACAGCGGCCGCCGTGTCGCCTGGCTAAATCCAGGAGGGCGGCTTACCGGGGGCGGCGACTATCAACTACATGCTTCAACAGCCGCCCAGCGCGGTGTGGATTTAAGTCGTCTCTTCATGGTCAATCCGCCAACTGATTTGGCCGCGGAGCGCACGCAGGTCCGTTCAGCGGCCAGCCGGTCGGCCAATACGAAACGACTTTGGATTTTAAAAGAAATGCTTTCAACAGATCTCTTTTCTTTGATCGGCTGCGACCTGGGCGACGGGCACCTTCCTCTGCGTGAAGGCCGCTCTCTCCTTCAGCAGGCACGTCGCTCAGGCGCAGCCGTGGTTTTAATTTCCCGTCCGGTTCGTTCAGGTACCGAGCTTTCGTTTTCCCGCTCGGCATCTCTTCGCACCCTTGCTTCCACTGTCCTCGAGTTTCGTCCTGACCGCTGCACGGTGATGCGTGCTTCACACCGACCTGTTCCACAAACGCTTAAAAGGAGAGATCGCCATGTCGAGTTTATCTCTAGCCGAACCCTCGATTCCAGTTTCATCCTCGAAGATCCAAATGGCCATGGGGCGGCCGGTACCGGCAGTAGCACCGGCAACCGCCCAAGCCGCAAGATATCTGGCACTTGAAGTTGTCGTTTTATATGAAAATCAACAAGCGACGGCCGAAGTACTTTCGGAAGTCCTGATGATGTTTTCGCCGCGGGTAACTTATCGCCACGGAAATAATTCTGGACGCGATGCTGGTCGTGGCTCTGGTCATGATTCTGGGGGCGCGAAGATTTGGTTTTTTCTCGACCTCGGAACACACACGACGTGGATTCAACGCAATTTCGGCACAGAGGCGCGGTTGATGGAAGGAGTTTTTCAAAAGCTGACGTCTCTTGATTTCCAGGCGCGCGCTGCGATCGCCGACACAGCGCCAGCCGCACAAGCATTTGCTGCGGTCTATTCGTTTTGGATTTCATCGCCTGGACGCACGAAAGAGGATCTCGAGCGACTTCCCTTGCAGGCAATGTCGCAATTAGAAGGTTTGATTCCCTGGGAGCATCCTTCGAGAGTTGAGACTGTCGCAAACTTTTTCACACTTCTAGGCTTTAGCACCCTGGCTGATCTTCGCGCCTTTACACCCGCCGCCTTTCACGAACGCTGGGGAGAAATGGGCGATCGCCTGTATCGCCGGCTTCAAGGGAGACATGATTTAGATCCACAACCGATTGCTCCTTACATCCCGGTCGACGCCTTGAAGTCTTATATTCATCTCGACTTTCCGGTTTCGATTGTTTCATTGCTTTTGCACGAGGTCGAAGGAGCGCTGAAAAGACTTTTAGCGCGTCTTGAAGGCCGAAGACTGATGGCGCGTCGCCTTCGTCTGAAACTTCGCTGCGAGTATTCAGGCCACGAGCACGTCTTCAGTATCGAACCCTCAACACCGACACGAGATCTTCGCTTCTTTCGTGTTCTTTTAGAAAATCGTCTCGAGCGCATCGAACTTTTGAATCCGATTCAAGATCTTGAATTAGAAATCGACCCGACGCCCGAACGAGAAACACAAGACGGCTTTCTTGACCGCACGACGATGGACGAAACGAAGCTCGCGATTTTAACCAGTCTTCTTGGTCAAGAAGGTGCCACGGCCGGCTTTGCGGAAATGCACGAGCACATCTGGCCAGAAAATACCTGGATGCTGAATCCCGATATGACGAAGGCTAAATCGAATGTGGCGCTGGTTGCGGATCTGGGTGCAATCTGCAGCGTTTCGGCCAACACTTCGTTCGACGCTGACGCCGGTGCCAATGCAATTTCCAGCCGCGGCCTCCTTGACGAAACCGGCTTCAGCCCGCGGTTTCAATACGGACAAGAACTGAAGTCAGCACCTCGACCAACATTGCTGTTGAAAAAACCTCGCGCTTTGTCGGCAGATGAAATTGCTGCGCTCCATTTTTATTCTGGTCGCCCCGTCGAACGACTTGAACACGGCTGGTGGGAAGAGCGCGCGGGTCCGCAAAAGGAGCTTGTGCCCGAAGGGAAAAATGATTTCCCCCTAGGGCACTTGGAAGTGCCTAGACGCGATTACTATATCGCGCGCGACAAACACGGTCGCATCCTCTGGGTCTTCCAAGATCCCGCTTCCGACACGTTCTATCTTCACGGCGCGTTCGATTAACCCCAAGGTACCGCCTACATTTTGGTAGCGCACCTGCGCTACCAAAATGTAGGCGGTACCCCCAAACACCCGGAGCGAAAATGAGACAGCACAAAGATTATTCAGCAAGCGTTCGCCGTCCGACTTTGAAAACGAAAGTCATTCCCTATGAAACACAAGAAGAACTTTTCTTTGCCTGCACCTCTCTCCTCATCCTCCTTGTCCTCGCCACCGCCGACGTCCTCGCCCGAGGTACGTGGTGACCAGAAGTCTTATCCCAACGCGCGGTCGGCGATCACGAAAAGTGGCTCGCTGGTCCCGCGCGGTCGCGATTATGTGGAACTTTTGGCGCGCTCAAATTTTTCGTTTCTCATGGGTGGCTCGCATCCAGACGAAATGGTTTTGCGCGCGAAGCAACTCGGCTACCGAGGCCTCGCACTCTGCGACGTCAACGGACTTTACGGCGTCGTACGCGGCTTCCAGGCCGCCGAAAAGCCAAGCCATTTTGATGCGACACAGATTGCGGCACACACATCCTACAGTGAAGGACGATTTCGTTACCATCTCGGCGCCGAGCTCACTCCATTTGATGCTTCCGCTGTCGCACTCCTTCCAACATCGAAGGACGGATACACACGGCTATCGCGACTGATCACGCACGTAAAACGCCCGGCCGCCAAAGGTCGGTTAAAGTTGTCACTAGAAGATATTCTCGAAGAGGCCGGCGTTGCCACCGGGGAACTTTTGGCGATGCCGCTTCCGCCGTGGAACATGAAGGATCTAGAAAAAATGGTCGACGCCTTTGGCGATCGACTCTACTTACCTGTGCACAAAGACTCGACGTGGGAATCGATCGAACTTGCAAGACAAGCGATTCAGATCGAGCGCAGGCTTGGGCCATCTGGCTTAAAACTTTTTGCTACACAAAGACCTTTGTTTCACACGCCCGAACGAAAACCGCTACATGATGTGCTGACTTGCCTTCATCACGGCGTGACGTTGAACGAAGCGAAAACGAAACTGACTTTGAATTCCGAACGCTATCTTCGTCCGCTGGATGAACTGCGCCTGATTTATCGCGATCGGCCGGATCTGCTTCACCGTACGATGGAAATTTCTGATCGCTTGCAGTTTTCTTTGAGTGAGCTTCGCTACAAGTATCCGCAAGAGGCTTTGCCTATGGGAAAAACCTCGTTTGAACACTTGCGTGAACTTGTGGAGAAAGGCCTCGCGTGGCGCTACCCCGAAGAGCCAAATAGCGCGAGTTCCGCGCAGACTCATCCACATCCTCCTGCAACAAAGGAAATTCGAGAAAAAGCACGCAAGCAAGCTGAACACGAACTGACTTTGATTCGCGATCTAGAATACGAGGACTACTTTTTAACTTTGCATGACATCTGCCAGTTCGCGCACGCGCGAGGGATTCTTCACCAAGGACGCGGCTCGGCAGCGAATTCCATTGTCTGTTATACGATTGGTCTTACGGCGATTGACCCGATTCGCCTGGGACTTTTGTTTGAGCGCTTTATTTCACGCGAACGCGCCGAACCACCCGACATCGATATCGACTTCGAACATGAACGCCGCGAAGAAGTGATTCAGTACATTTATCGAAAATATGGTGCCTCGCACGCGGCCATGGTTTCAACGACGATCTGCTTTCGGTCCCGAATGGCACTTCGTGAAGTTTCAAAGGTCATGGGTGTTCCGCTAGAAAAAATTGACCTTCTTGTGAAAACAATGGGACGAGAAGGCTTGTCGCAGCTTCTTGCCACACCGTTTGACATCGCGAAGTTCGGCATGAGCGAAGAAAAGTTTCGGCTGATCTTAAAGCTTGCAAACGAGATCAAAGGTTTCCCCCGACATCTTGGCATTCACTCTGGCGGTTTTGTGATTGCTCACGAACCCGTCGTTGATCTTGTTCCAGTGGAAGCTGCGACCATGACGGATCGCTACGTCATTCAATGGAACAAGGACGATGTCGCGACACTTGGTTTAATGAAGATCGATATCTTAAGCCTTGGAATGCTTTCGGCGATTCGTAAATCACTTGAGCTCTTGAAGTCTGCAAAAGGAATTTCCTACGAACTTGCGACTGTCCCACAAGAAGATGCAGCGACCTACGCGATGATTCAAAAGGCCGACACGATCGGAGTTTTTCAAATTGAATCGCGCGCACAAATGTCTCTGCTACCGCGCTTAAAGCCGAAAACTTGGTACGATCTCGTCGTCCAAGTCGCGATCGTGCGCCCGGGCCCCATCCAAGGCGGTATGGTGCATCCGTACTTACGAAGACGCGCGGGCCAAGACAAAGTCACGTACGCCCATCCCCGCCTCGAACCCATTTTGGCAAAGACCATGGGTGTTCCGATCTTTCAAGAGCAAGTGATGCAAATCGTGGTTGCGGTCGCAGGCTTCACGCCAGGCGAAGCTGATGAACTTCGTAGAGTTGTTTCCAGTGCCTGGCGAAAAAAGGCCGTCATGCATGGTTTAAGGCAGCGTCTTGTGAACGGGATGCTGAACAATGGTATCGGTGTCGAATACGCCGATCAGATTTATAAAGTCATCGAAGGGTTTGCTGAATACGGCTTTCCAGAATCACACGCAGCAAGCTTTGCGCTTCTCACATATATTAGCTGCTGGATGAAGTGCCATCATCCAGATGTCTTTGCGATTTCCATTTTAAATTCTCAGCCCATGGGTTTTTATCCGCCTCGGCAATTGATTTCCGATGCCCAACGCCACGGCGTGCAGTTTCAGCCACTCGATGTGCAAGCCTCCGATTGGGATTACACCTTAGCGGAAAATGGTGTCGTGCGCGTGGGTCTAAGGTCTGTCGATGGTTTAAGTGAGAACGAAGCTCGCATCTTAATTGCCTCTCGATCGACCGGGCGCTTTCGCGATTTGGAAGATCTCATCCGCCGCACACAGATTTCTAAAAAGTCGCTAACACGACTTGCGACCGCGGGCGCTTTACAAAGTGTTCTGCCTCCAGGTGTTGACACAAGAAAAGCACTGTTTGCTTTGCAGGGACTCAACTTCGATCAGCAAAGTTTTTTCTACGGCACCGAACCACTGGCTCATAACGGCGTGGCCACGCCTATGGTTCATAACGGCGTCTGGCCTGTGGCCAGCAATGAAGCCGGTACGCCTATGGCTCAGCCAATGACCGGCGATGGGCGTGAAACGATTCGCAACGAAACGGCCTGGGAATCTGTGGCTCGCGAATTCAAGACGAAAGGTTTTTCGCTAGACAGCCACCCGATGAAGGTTCTGCGCGAACAGCCAGGCCTCATGACCAAACATCAAAGTGCCGAGAATTTAAAAAACCTGCCCAATGGAGCAGTGGTAAAAATGGCGGGCCTGCGTTCACTGTTGCAAAAGCCGCCAACGGCCAAAGGTGTTTGCTTTGTTTCGCTAGAAGATGAAACTGGCATCTTCAATATCATCATCATGCCGGATGTTTACGAAAAAGTTCGCACCGTGCTTTATCTTTCGAACATTCTCGAAGTCGTTGGACGACTGCAAAATCAGAAAGGTGTTATTCACGTGAAGGCCGCCGATCTGCGACCCTTTCAACTTCCCTCCCGGCTGCTGCGTCCACCGACATCACATACGACATGACCACCAGTCGCAAGCGTAGCGACTAAGGTCGTAGCGTGTGCTAACGAAAACTAGCGGCCGCCATATTCATTCGGAGAAGCGTTCTGCTGGTTCTTTTCAGGAAGCTTAGTTTTTCCAGAAACGTGAACCATTTGTTCCATCGTGACCCAATTGTTGCGCTTCATCCATTCTTCGATCGAAAGTGTAGTGATCAAATCCGCTACCGAGTACTGGCCATAATAAGGTTGCTCTTCGTGATGTAAGCGAACGTACGGCGCAATCTTCGATGCAAACGGAAGAGACGCCATCGCCTGCTGACCAGAAAGAAGGGCACGCATCGGACGGTAGTCCGTCTTCGCAAGAATTTCCTGCGCCTCGGCGCGTGAACGAACTCGGCCGAAGGGCTGAGTCGCAGCAGCGACAAGTTCAGAGACCCATTGATTAGAATTCGCCTCCGAGGTGTTCCGCCAGTGAGCCGCAGCGTTATAAAACTTCCCGTTGAATGATTTCGGGATTCCATTGTCAGGAGTCTCGACACCGTTTTCCATTTTCATTTTCGGCAATACTAGCTTCTCGAGATTTTCTTGTATTTCAATTGTTGGAACAATGATCTGGGCCCGCAGTTCATGCGGATCGTCCGTAAAGAAACGGAAAATATCTTCGTCATAAAGTTCTGGTTTATTTGGATCGATGCCCTTTTTGATTTCCGCATCTGAAATGCACGGACGAAGCATATGGCGGAAATACCAAATACGTTGCCCCGCGCCTGGATCAAAACCTTCAGGGTGATTCCAGAAGATCAAACCGTAATGTGAGTAGACGGATTGGCGCTTGGAATCGCCATAAGCCTTCCGAATCTCTCGTTTTACCTTTTCAGGATCGCGATTGCCAGATTCCTCTGGAATCACTTCGTACTCGCTTGCAGTCACTATTTCCCGTAACGACAAAAGTCGACCGCGGCGATCCGTTTCACGCAAAGTGAGGATGTCTTTCATGTCTTGGCCTGCGCGCGCGACCAAGGCGACTTTCAACTCTTTACCAGTTTTCTTCAAATGCTCGGCTGCGAGCTTGGTCATTTGCACATCAAGCACAGTTCCAATTTTCAACGCATCAGCGATTACAGCTTGCGTTGGTTCTTTTACTTTACATTCGCCTGCAAAAGCTGCTGTTGAGCCAACAGAAATCGCAAACAAAACAGAGAGCGAGCAAAGTCCTTGGAACAAATTTAGACGTGTCATCTTTCCCTCCAGAAAATAAAAAGGGGAACTTTCCTTTGCGGAATGTTCCCCTTTTCTGATATCGACATCGACCCCTCGATGTACGTTTGGCCGATGGGTAGGCGGCTGTAAGCCACCCACCGAAATCAAGAACTAAACCTTACTTAACAAGTTTCGAACCGAAAGCTTTTGAAGCATGCGACATCGAAGTTACGATTGTTGACGAACCGTTTTTGATTCGACCGTCAAGAACTTGCTCAACACCGTTTGCCGAGTCAGTGACAAGAACGACACCAGCAGTTGACGTCGCAACGATGACGTTGCGGCCAACGCGGAAGAGACCTTTAGAAACTTCGATCATGCCTTCGCCAACAGCTGAAGCAGAGTTGTAAGAGAACGTACCAACGATGATCGCGTTGTTCTTCACTGATTTCAAAGTTACCACAGTGACGTGGCTCACGCCTTTAGCAGAAGATTCAACTTTTTCTACAGTGAATTCTGCAGCTGCAGAAATACCTTGTGAAGTCGAAACAGCCGACTGACTAGCAGCATTTTTCAATGCCAAAGCAGTGGAAACAACTTTAGCAGAAGTTGATAGAGCAGCTTTCGATGCCGTTTCAGCTGTCGATTGAGCAGCGTTTGATGTCGAATCGGCTGCTTTACCGGCCAATTTCGAAGCACTTTTAGCGGCGCTTACCGATTTATCAGCAATGACTTCTGCGCCATCAGCAACTGCTGCTGACGTGCTGTTTGCTGATTGACCAGCAATTGCCAAAGTTCCCATGAAAGCAGCTGCTGTAAGATTAGCGCCATCTTTCGAGAATTTAGAC
Source organism: Deltaproteobacteria bacterium (assembly GCA_017302795.1). Classification (GTDB taxonomy): domain Bacteria; phylum Bdellovibrionota; class Bdellovibrionia; order Bdellovibrionales; family JAMPXM01. Next base: position 20,628 of record JAFLCB010000001.1, read on the forward strand.
GATCCTGCAGCGAGAACTTCGCCAGCAGTTACGATCGAATTGATAGAATCAGCCGACATGTTCAATGACTGCTGAGAAACACCTGCTAATGCGATGTTCGAAGCGAGCATCATAACTGCGAGTGTTGTTACTGGTTTCTTCATGTGTTTCCTCCTTAAGGAATTGTTTGAAGCGGTTGGGTTTTTCGGACTAAATTTAAAAAGAGTCTCCGTCGGAGCGAGCAAGTGCTCTCAAACAGATTCTCCTGAGTACCGCGCCATTTAGTTCAATCTGCGGGCCAGACGAAGGACCGCTGGTCGGGGACTCGAACGTAACTGTTCGAAAATACTAAAGCTCAGACGTCCTAGAACGGTTTAACCGACCTTGAGACCCATCGGCCGGCCGTGGCATGTGTTTATGAAACGTGAAAAAACGCGTCCCGGAGGGATAAGATTTGTCATAGGTAGACCAAAGAATGGCACTTTCCGGGCCTGGAGCTACTCAACAAGGTGGCCAGTTCTAAGAACCGACTGGACCTAGTGACTTTGCCAGCTTGTCGAACCCAGGCGGTGTGCTGTTTCATATAGATGTTCACAAGAAACAGGCACTTGCCGGAGGAATTTCCATGGCTCGCAAGCTCGCAAAGAGACTCATTTCCCGCCTCTACATATTGATGTTGGCAGCTGCGATTTCAATCGCGCTGATCATCGCCGAGCCATCGCAAGCGGCGGGACCCGGTTTTAGCAATCTCACTCAAGGAGATTTCGACAACGCTATTCGCGAGCTTTCTGGCAACTCGACCTATCATTCAGTAACCGGTGCTGGTAGCCTCGGATCAATCTTCGGCCTAGAAGTCGGTCTGGTTGCGGGTCTCACGTCGACGCCCGAAATCAATAAACTTTCGAAAACTGTCGACGCTTCAGCCGATGTTGGACGCCTTCCCCACGCGACTTTTCTCGCTGCAGTTTCGGTCCCGATGGGTTTCACGATTGAGGCCCTGCTGTTTCCAAGTATCTCCGTCGGCGAAATTAAATATCAGCAATTTGGCGGATCGGTAAAATGGACCTCTGGCGACATCTTGATGCTTCCTTTCAACTTGGCGGCCCGCGCTTTCATTGCAAAAAATGAAATGAGCTTCAGCCAAACGCTGAACAACGCTTCGACAGGCAACGTGCCAGTTGCGGTCGACGTAAAACAAGAAAACAGCCAATTTGGTCTGCAAATTCTTGCTAGCCCGAACCTCCCATTTATTGAACCTTACGTTGGCATCGGCCAAGTGAGCGCCACTGGGTCGCTGGCTGTATCGGGCGCGACGACTGGAACTATCTTCGGGTTTACGTCAGCGCAAAAAGCAGAAAGCTCGCCGTCTTCGACCCAATTCATTTTGGGCGTTAACGCAAATCTTCTACTTTTGAATCTAGGCCTCGAATACAACCGCGTTTTCGAAACCGACTCGTACAACTTCAAACTCGGCTTCCGCTTCTAGATGTGTCGCTGAGGTCTCTGACCTCAGCTGCGCCTCGCAGGCGTGCTTGGCGATACGTGTCGCTGAGGTCTCTGACCTCAGCTGCGCCTCGCAGGCTTGCTCGGCGATTTTGCAAGCGGCCTTTAGCGATTAAACTCCCGCGCAGACATGGCCTCAAAACGCAGTGTTACCTGATCATTCAAAATAAGGTTTTAATTTTGGATTTCGATGAAACTCAAATCCAAACCTCACTCGTATTTCATTGCCGTCCGAGAAGTCTGGAAGTTTCGATTCGGGAAACCAAGCAACCTTTGTTGATTCATTTGAAGTCTTTGCTTCACCACCAATGAGTTGAGCCTTAAAAAAGAGATGGCAAAACTCGTTTTCTTTCCAAGGATAATATACGTACTCATATCGATTGGAACTATAAACGCCCAAAAAATCAGTTACTTTGACTTCATAACCGGATTCTTCAAGACACTCTCTTTCGGCGCAAAGCTGGGCTGTTTCGCCGAGATCATGACAACCTCCTGGCAATGCCCAGCGTCCGTTGTCTGATCTTTGAATCAGCAGGACCTCTGACTCTTCATTGAGGACAAATACATCGCAACCGACAAGTGGTGTTACTGGTTTTGGCATAATTGAAGAATTCCATTTTTCAAACCTATCGTAAAGACGCGCTTCAGAAGGAAATAGTTCCGAGGCGCCCTTCGCTCCAGGTCGTTTATGCCTTCATGACCGTTTGCTATAGTTTACATCGTGCGCCGAAACGCCTCGATCTTTTCCCGACCAAATATTCTTTCGGCGACCAATAGATTGTGCGTGCGACAAAGGACTCTGAGGTTATCAGGCACATTTGTTCCACCGAGCGCTCGAGGCTGAATGTGATCGATCTCTAGAAAATGGCGGCTCTCACATCGATGACCCATCTTTGTTTCAAGATATTCGCACTGACCGCCGGATTTTCTCAGCACGGCGTTTCGTATCGATGGCGTTAATGACTTTGCGGGTTGGACATAAGGCACGTCCGCTTCCGCAGCGGTGTCGCATAGCGCCGCACGCGGCTTCACGGCTTTTCTGAGTGGATCTTTTTTCTCAAGAAAAACATCCATCGCGGCATCTAATAATTCAGCGTGCGATGAGCCGCTGTGCGTGTGCGAAAGCAGCTCTTGAATTCGTTTTAGCTTTTCGAATTGCACTCGTGTGAAAGTCACCTGCATGTTGATTTGATCTTCGCTGATCGCGCGAACCTTTTCTTTAGGAGCTAATCCGTCTGGAAATTGCGAGGCCACTTCAGGAAAGTGCTGAGCCAGACGTAATTCGGCTTCGCGGCCCGAACATGATTCTACTTTTGTCAAAATTTCGGATTTTTCTTGAATGGACACTTTCTGGCCGGTCCGCTTTTCGTCGGCTCGAATAAAAGTTTGAACTTTTGAAAGCACAGTCAAGCCGAGTTCGCCAGATTCCAGTTTGCAGGCAACATCTGGAACCGCCAGCAAAACTCTCGCGGCCTGCATCCTGCGATAGGCAGCCGATTCGCTATAGCCTAGGTCTTTGACTAACCAATCAAAGATCGACGAGAAACCAAGATCGGCGTAAAGTCTGCGCCTGGCGACTTCATTGATATGATCTAAAATCTCTCGAGTGATTCGCCGTTCTTCTTTCACAAGCGAGCGAACGGCCGTGATCAAGTTGTCGTTTGAAAGTGCAAGCATAGAAACCTCCCTTGGAGAAGGAGATCGTATCATCAGTTTTTAGCGGCCGATTTTTCGATTGTACACAAGCACGGCGAGGCTTTTAAAATGAGCCGCGGACGCTGTGCGACCAAACTCTGCAGCTCGCCAACCAGACGTCGCTACGTTCGTTCAATCGGCTTCTGTAAAGCTCTTCTCTGCGGCGATTTACAATTTCAAAAATTGAACAAAACCCCGTCAATAAAAATCGAAATTCAAAAAATAATTTTAAGAAATGTCCGAAATCTGTTTTCGACGAGGACTATAGCACGAGACGACTCTAGCACGAGGAGAGTATCGCAAGAGTTGATCACAACGAGATTGATCATGCTCAGTTTGAAATCCTGATCACGCCGCAACCAAAACGCAGTGATTTGAGATCACAGTTTACCGTTTTTCAGCTCGCTTCACACTCGTGATCTCAGCCCACATGTCGAACCACATTGGCGTGAAACAGACCACCGAAGAACCTTTGAGAGCATCCATCAGTAGCCCTCGGTTTTCGTCCGTTCTCGCAAACTGCGTCGAAAATCCAGACTCAAATGTCACTAAATAATATGGATTGAGACTTAGAGTTCCATGAACAGGTTGAATCACAGTTGGAGACAAACATACTTCGGAAGGTTTCGTATTGCCGTATCTTCCGTCTGGTCCGGAGGCAAAGGCGATCGAGATGTTCATAATTAAAGCCAGGAGCAATATAAAGCCATTCATCTTATTTTCCTTTTCTGTTACTTGAGATACCATCGAACAGAGCAGTTCAAAAACCAGGATTAGTTTCAACTCCTCCAAAAGATATCAGAGAGTACTAAAATCCTTAGAGAGTTTCCACTGTAGTAATTCTGACAGTGTGACGATTTAGGGCGCTTCAAAACCCAAGGTCAACATGTCGGCCGCCGATACACAAAGTCTGCGTTTTTTGTTCGCTCTAGGCGATTCCGACTGCGTCGATACGTGTCCCTGAGGTCGCCAGACCTCAGCTGCGACTCGCAGGCGTGTACAAGCAGGCCGCTCTTACAGGGGTGGCTTTTTTATTGAATCCCGTCTATTTGAATGTCGTGAACAAAGTTACTGGCACAAAAACAACGGGCGCGGATGCCTCCCCCTCAGATCAGGACTATCAGTTCCGCCCCATTGGCTGGATCGAATCTCCGTACAAGGAAAAGTTCGGAACGCCGAGGCAACCAGGGCTTGTCGATGCTCCAATTGGCGCTGTTCTTCTGCGCGACGATTTGAATGCCGATGCTCTAGATGGGCTAAAGGATTACTCGCATGCCTGGTTAGTGTTTGTCTTTCATGCGAATCGGTCCTTCAAGACGGGACGCCCGTTTGAGAAAACGAAAGTTCACCCGCCCAGACTTCAAGGTGCCGCTGTTGGAGTCTTTGCCACGCGAAGCCCACACCGGCCGAACCCGATTGGTCTTTCGTTGGTGAAGATCGAACGTGTGGAAGAACGCAGACTTTACATCCGTGGCCTTGATTTGATTGAAGGAACACCTGTTCTTGATATCAAACCCTATCTGCCCACGGTCGAAGCTCCGCTGGATGCTTATGAGGGTTGGAGCGCGAATCTAGCGCCATCACAATTTGAGGTGGAATGGAGTCTTGAAGCCCTAGGCCAACTCTCGGCCGCCGCAGAAACCAATGCCGACGTCGCCACATCAGGCTCTGCGAATCTTGATCATTTTAAAAATTCGATCGAACAAATTTTGCGTTTAGATCCACGCCCTGTGGCCTACCGGGGCACGGCGGAAAATCCAGATCCCTATATGTCGACCTATGGCTTTCGCTTTCAAAACTGGAACATCGTGTTTGAAATGATCTCGATGAATATCGGGTCCGAAAATAACGGGTCCGTGGATAACGGGTCAGGCCGCCTCGCTCCTACCAGAGTGGCGCGGATCCTTCGCCTTGAAAATTGGCCAGCATCTGGCGCTGTGCGCACCCGCTAAGGCCACTAAACTTGGTCCAAGGCTGATATAGAGGAATTGATTTTTTGCCTCTTGAATTAGCACCCTCAAATCCGTTACCTTTACGGCCTTCAAGCCAAGAGCGCTTAATCGAGGGAGTTCAAAATGGAACTAAGTTCTGTTCAGCCTACAAATCGTCCTGCACAAAATGTATTACGAAAAGTTCCCGAGTTAAGTCTAAATTCCTACATCGAAGGATCAGCGACCGATAAACAGCGATTCATCGACAATTTCTTTCTTGGCCTCAAAGAATACGGCTTCATCGTTTTAAAAGATCACCCGATTCCAGATGCCCTTCTCAATAATGCGTACGCACTTCTCGAACAGCTTTTTGAGCTGGAGACCAATGCGAAAATGAAATATGCGTTGAAAGAAAATGGTTTCCAGCGAGGCTACACGCCGTTCGGAACCGAGCACGCAAAAGACTCTCCCGTTATGGACTTGAAAGAGTTTTGGCATGTCGGCCGCGATCTGCAAGAAGGTCATCGCTATTCTGACATTTATCCAAAGAATGTCTGGCCAGCTGAAATTCCAGAGTTCCAACCGGTGATGTCTAAAATCTACCGCTCTCTGGATGAGGCTGGAAAAATAATGCTTGAGGCGCTGACGTTCTCGTTAGGTCTTCCGCGCGATTTCTTCACTCGCATGATGAGCGAAGGAAATTCGATTCTTCGTCTTCTTCACTATCCACCAATTCCAGAGGGCGTTGACCCGCGCTGTGTTCGTGCGGCTCCGCATGAAGACATCAACTTGATTACGATCCTAGTTGCCGCCACTTCTTCTGGTCTTCAGTTAAAAGATCGCGACGGAAAATGGCTTTCGGTTGATTCAGATCCTAATTCTTTGGTCGTCGATGCTGGCGACATGCTTGCGCGTCTTACCAATGACGTGATTCCGTCGACGACCCATCAAGTGGTGAATCCAGACGATGGCACAAACGGTCATCGGTATTCGATGCCTTTCTTCATTCACCCAAATCCAGACGCTATGCTCACCTGTTTACCGTCGTGCCGAGATGCCGCGGGCACTGGCTACAATGGCCAAGGCGAGAAGTATGCGCCGATCACTTCGCAAGACTTTCTCATGCACCGTCTTCGTGAAATCGGCCTACTTAAGTAGTGTTGCTGAGGTCTTCGACCTCAGGCTAGCGCCTCGCAGGCTTGCTCGGCGATTTTTAGAAATACTTGCTGCATTTTGGAAACGCGCCGCGTCTTTTAGCTCTGCCACACGATGCTGTCACGTTCGGCACTTCTATTTTTCGCTGCTAACTGTTTTATAAAGCCGTCCAGGTGTTCCTAACGATTTGCTCGAGTGCGCGGTGCGCAATTTACTGGCATCAGACAGACTGCGACTTGCGGCAAAACGACGAGAGTGGCAAATCCTCTTCAGCGTGCTTTTGAAGCGCGCTTTTGTCAGGAGGGGTCATGACACGTTTCACTCTGCGCCTTGCTCTAACTTCACTTGTCTCCGCTTCAGCTATGATCGCATTTTCGACGGCTGCCCATGCTGCGATGGATTCGGCAGAAATTTGCAACTCCCAAGATGGACGCCAAAGAGTTGCGCGGCCTTTCGGCGACCCAAAAGCATTTTTCGCTGAAGTCGGACGTGATCCGCGCGCTCAGCCAACTGTCAAAGAAGGCTATAGTTACACAAAGGATCCAGAGGGATTCGCTCTAAAAAATCCGGTTGATGCTGTTATGTTTGAATTGATGGCCGAACCGTTTGGCGGAACGCTTCAGCCGCAGGCCAAGTGGACTGCCACTTTCGAAGGATTCTTCGAGGGCAACGTCAAAGTTTTCGACGATATCGGAAGACACGTCGGTACCTATCTTATGACGTGCAACTCGGCAGTCGTTGAATACAACTAAGCACGATGAGTAAGGACGTTTTCCGCGTCGCCGGAGGCTCCAACTTCGGAAGCGAATCGTAGCCTTGCTCATAGTCGTGCCGCGACTGTTTCTGGGTCACGTAGACTGCCGTTCTCTGTAAGTACGCTCGCAGCGTTTCGCTGCGGCGCACTACCAAAATGTAGGCGGTACCTTTAGGCGAGGCGGGAGAGTGAGTCCTGAAGGCGCGACAGGCGTGCTCGATGGGTTTCGAGCAGCGCTTTATCGGTCGCAACTAGATCCTCTGGCGCATTCTTGACGAAGTTTTCGTTCGTCAGCTTTTGATTCAAAACAGAAATGTCTTTCTGAATTTTCTCAATCACCTTCTGAAGACGCTTCACCTCTTCTGCGAGGTCCACAAGGCCTTCCAGCGGAATAATAACATCCACCGAAGAATCGCCAATGCGAACGGGCGCAACCGCGCACTTTGCCAAATTACCGGCTTCTCCGATGTCGCAGTTTTCAACTCGCGCGATTCGGCAGATTGCGGGTTTGTTGGCGCCGAGAATTTTTTGAATATGACCATCGCTTGGAGCAAGCCGAACATTGATCTGCACACCTGGCTTGATTTGATTTTCACCGCGAATGTTGCGAATGGCAGTGATCACCTCTTTGACGATTGTCATTTCAAACGCGGCCTCCGCGGACCCGACTGACAACCACTCTTTGTCGTTCTTCACAGTCGGATATTGATCAATCACGCACGCGGCATTTTTAATCGGAAGTTTTTGATAAATCTCCTCCGTGATGAACGGAGTAAAGGGATGCAGCAAACGCATGATCCGATTTAATGTCTGTGCGAGCACAAGCTGGGTGGCCTTTCGCTCGCTACCCGAACCGCCCTCGGCATAAATCACTGGCTTTACAAATTCCAAATACCAATCACAAAACTCGTTCCAAACAAACTGGTATAAAGCGTTCGCGGCGTCGCTGTACCGATCGTGCGACAAATGTTCGTCGACCGCCTTCATCACCTGGGAGGTTTCGTGAACGATCCACTGATCCGCAACCGACAGCTCGGACTTTGGCGGGACCGCCTTTAAGCCTTCGGGTGGAACTTCAAAATCATGAAGCGCACCGAGTGCAAACCGTGTGGCGTTCCAGATTTTATTCATGAAGTTGCGATAACCTTCAAGTCGACTTTCGCTGAACTTCAAATCGCGACCGGATGCAATTTGCGCCAAGATCGTAAAACGAAGTGCATCGGCGCCATAGGTGTCGATCAGCTCGACTGGATCCAATGCGTTGCCAGTCGACTTGGACATTTTCTTGCCATCGCCGTCACGAACCAGACCGTGGATATAGACTTTGCGGAAAGGAACATCTTTTTTGAACTCACTACCCATGATGATCATGCGAGCGACCCAGAAGAAAATAATGTCGTGACCGGTGACTAAGACATCGGTTGGATAAAAGGTCTTTTGCATTTCGGTGTCTTCGGGCCATCCCATTGTACTGAACGGCCAAAGTGCTGACGAAAACCATGTGTCGAGAACATCTTCATCTTGGGAAATTTTCGAGGAACTACATTTTTCGCAGGCAATCGGATCAGACTCCGAAACTGTGACATGACTACAGTCTGAGCAAGTCCAAGCGGGGATTCGATGTCCCCACCAAAGCTGACGGGAAATACACCAGTCTTCAATGATCGACATCCAGTGAAGATAAACCTTAGTCCACGATTCCGGCTCAAACGAGATCGAACCATTTTCAACAACGTGCCGGGCCGTCGTGGCCATTTTCGACATTCGGGCGAACCACTGTTCGCTTAAGAACGGCTCAACAACCGCGCCCGATCGGGAGCAATAGCCGACCGAATGGGTGTAGGGGTCTTCTTTGACTAAAAATTCGCCATCGCGAAGTGCAGTCAAAACCTGCTTCCTCGCTTCTTGAACTTTGAGACCATTGAACTTACCTGCGTTTTCGTTGAGCGTCCCATTTTTATTGAGGATATTAATCATCTCAAGCTCATTGCGAACACCGACTTGGTAATCGTTGAAATCGTGAGCGGGCGTAATCTTGACGACTCCGGTCCCAAACTCTTTATCTACATAGGTGTCGCCAATGATGGGAATCGTGCGATCGGTTAACGGCAGGAGGACGCGTTTACCAATCAGTTTTTTGTATCGCTCGTCTTCAGGGTGTACCGCGACGGCCGTATCACCCAGCAATGTTTCTGGACGAGTGGTTGCGACAACGAGCTTTGTCGATGGATCGCCCGCAACCGAATAAGCGATGTGGAACAAAGTTCCCTTCGTTTCCTTGTGTTCAACTTCCAAGTCAGAAATTGCGGTTTCCAGCGGGCCAGACCAGTTCACCAGTCGTTTACCACGATAGATCATGCCGCGCTTGTGGAGGTCGACAAAAACTTTGCGAACCGATTTCGAGACACCTTCATCCAACGTAAATGTCGCGCGATCCCAGTCACAGGAATCGCCGAGGCGCCGCATCTGCTCGTAAATGCGATTCCCGTATTGATGTTTCCAGTCCCAAACTTTTTCTACAAAAGCTTCTCTGCCCATCTCGCGCCGATTCTTTCCATCTTTGCGAAGCTCACGCTCGACAACCGACTGCGTGGCGATGCCAGCGTGATCAGTACCCGGAAGCCATAGGGTGTTGAAACCGCTCATTCGCTTCCAGCGAATGATCAAATCTTGGATGGTGTGATCGAGGGCATGGCCCATGTGAAGCTGACCTGTCACATTCGGCGGAGGTAGAATAATTGAAAACGGTGGCTTGGTACTCTTATCAGCGGCTTTGAAGTAGCCGGATTTTTCCCACCAATGGTAAGTTCGGGTCTCAACATCTTTTGCGTTGTAGCGATCGGATAACGTTTGGCTCATTGAATGAGCTTACACTTAACCGGGCCGGTGGCTCAATCTAGAAGCTCGAACAAATTTTTTGCTAGCGTCTTAGTTAAGCAGTGTTTTAGTTAAGCAGCGTCACTTAAAAAGAGGCTTCGAAACCTTGAAGCAATTTGCCGCGTTCAGTCTTAACTTCGTCTTCGGGGTGAACCCACTCGAATTTGTTCGTAGGTTCGGCGGAGCTAGAGAACTCGATTCCGGCCAGTACGGGCTCCCACGATCGGCCGCGCGGTCCTGGTCCGGTCGAAGCTATTTGGGTAGCGCTTTGGAGCGCGATCTCACTGCCCGAGGTAGGTGCTTTGTAACCAAGACCTTCTGTTTCGCAAAACCAGACCGAGGCAACAAGACTCGTCGAAGCTAAGCCCATGATGAGAACCAAGCTATTTCGAAGTTCACGACGAGAAAGCTGAGGCATTCCTTGGCTCCTTTATGTTGCCGTCCATTAGTCTTGTCCGGCCGTCACCAAAAGGAGTCATTGCAACTTCAGGGCAAAACAAAAGGGACAGCCACGCCGTCCCTTTTGTTTTATTTAAAGTTCATGTCGAAATGCTTGCGGGAGGTGATCAATCACGAAGAAACGACATGACACTGCTGTAAATTACTCCCGAACCCCAAATTAGTCTGGGGAGCTTCGTCGCCATTCTTCTGGGAAGTACCACAAGGTCGCGTCCCCGCCTGCGTCGACAAGGATGATATCTTCGAATCCCCAGAAAGTGTTGCACGTTTGTCCAAGATTGAGGGCCGAACAGTCGACGCCCGCTAACCCCTGCCTCGATGGGTTGACGGCCGACGCATCACCAACTGTCGTGAAGGCCGCGTAATCCTCTGACGTGTTCCATTCGTTAACGTAAAGGCGAATTCTATGTTTGATTTCGCCCGCTGGGCCGAGGCAGAAAAAAGCGTAAGAGCCGTCATAGGTACGGAGGGTAGTATCGAGCGCTCCCACCGAGGTCCAATTACCCAGCGGTCCTTGATCGCGAATTGGCCGAAGGCCGCGTGGGATTTGTCTGGTGGTCGACCACGTTGTCGGATCGGCCGCATACGCATCCCAATCGTGCATGCCGGCATTAAACATGACACCCGCAGTGCTGAACCGCTTCCCATCATTGTACACCTTGAATGGAGATGGGATTTGCTGAATTCTGGTCGCTTGATTGCCACCTAATTCGAGAACCGTTGTAACTGCGATTCCGGTCGTTGCCGATTTCGGCCAATCATCGATGTAACTATGCGGAGACGTAACACAATTCGCAAGCCGACCCGACTGTTCGATTCTTGTCGATGAGACTACCGTTGCAACAGTCGGTGGGTTCGGCGGAACGACACTCGTGGTCTGGGTCGTGATAGTTAGTTGAGTGCTGCCCTGACAGCAGTTTTTACCGATACCAGTTGCCGACGTGTAGTCGTAGTCACACCTGTAACCGCCAGCGGATGTAAAGATGCCCTCGCCAACCGTGCAGGTCGCACCACCGGCCGCTATACTTCCCGCTACTCCGTCCGCAGTACAGGAGGTAATAGAACCATCAAGTGTGGTTATTGCTGCCGTCGCCGGAGGAGCACCAGCCATAGCGTCCCAATAATAATAAGGATCTTCCTCGATGTATTCGCAAAAATCCGTAGGAACATTCAGCTCGTAGGTAAATCCGTGATACCAAATGTCGTACTCCATCATATTCAGAATACATCGCAAATTAGTCGGAGTGTCTTTATCAGCGATCGGGATCTCACACCCAGCGGCTATATCGCCAAACTTATGTATATGGGCTGCGACACCCGTTTTTGCTTTTACGCGAATACGCATTCCTGTCGACGGAGTAGGCGAGTCGCCGCCTCCAGCCCCGTCACCGCCGGATGCGTTTTCGTCGGCGAAATAGTTTGTTTCGCTTTTACAAGCCGTAAGCGTCAAACTGCTGACCGCAAATAAAGCGATCACTAGAATTCGGAACCGCCTGTTGGCATTCATAAAATGAAGCATGGCGCACACTCCCCCAAAAGCATTATTCTATCGTCTTTTCGGCTTCTTTGGTGAGTTCCTGCGTGATCTAGCCTCCAGGCGAGTCTGGCGTCTCAATATGAAAACAGCTTAGGCTAGCCTTTGTGCGATTCGAGGAAATGTTTGTAGAAAACGTCTTTCGCCTAGGCGAAAACCCGAAATTATCACTGTGAGACAGACCCAGATTTTCGTCCCGCTGCAGAATCTGCCGACCCGACTTTCCTGCCAAGGACTTGGTTCGCGCGATGCAAGATGCTAGTTTGACGATGCATGGATCGCATTACTCGATACTCGTTTTTAATTCTTCTTTCGGTTCTCATTTCGATCTTCGCGAAAGCGAGCCCCATCGAAACTCCGCCTTGGTCATGGCGGAAGGGCTCGTTCGGAATTTCGAACACCACCGAATATTTTTCGTCGACGGCCAACTTTGGCCCTTTGCGCGGAGAATTCTCGCGGCTCTCAGGCGACAACAGTCTTACTGATTTTAATTCGTGGGTGCGAGGTCGGTACGCATTTTGGCCAAAGTTTTCTGCCTATGGTGGGCTTGGGCTAGCACAAGTGCGAGCCGTCGATACTTTTTCCGAAAAAACCAATAGCGGACTCACGGAAGCTTATCTCGGCGGGCATTTCACCGTTTGGCGTCAGTGGCTTTTGATGGTCGCAGAAGTTGAAGCTGGAATGCCCATGGACTCTGGCGGTCCGCTTGCGACTTTCAGCAAAACCCAGACGACTCCGCTGATTGCCGATGGTGCGTACTATGCTCGCGCAATTTTACATATGCGACGAGACATCAAATCATTTCGACTTTTTGGTTATGTCGGTACCCACATCCCCACCGAGGGCTTGGCAAAACGCTTGCTATGGGGCGCCTACGGAGAACTTCCGATCGGCGACATGATGATGGTTGGCGGCGGCGTCGATGGTCACGAAGTGTTGATGAATGACGAACTGACAGACGTGGAGCGAACCATCACTAACACATCTGCCAACGCCGGAAGCCGAAGATACCGATCTTTTGACCCCGCGATTTTGCGCGCTCGAGGCTGGCTTGGTTTCAAGCCCGGTCGCACCGTGGAAATTCGTGCAGGCTATATGCAAGCGCTCACCGGACTGCGCGACGCAGAAGGATCAGCATTTACATTAAATGTTGTATTCAGCTCGATGCCGAAAAGAAAATTTCGTTCGACGCCTTCTGACGGCGAGCGCATTTCTGCTCCAGGGAATACAAGAGAATTTAAACTCGATTCCGAGAAACCCGATCCCGACGTAATCGCCCCGGAAAACGACTTCGAGCCACAAAAGGGTGACGACCTCAACGAAACTGAACGCTTGTTTGACTGATGAACTTTGACTGTCACTAAGAACAGTGGTCGGCTTAGGGTTTTTCAGGAGGTAAAAGTATGCGCGCGATTCTACTGCTCACGATTGTTTCGTTGTTCTCGGTTTTAACAAGTGCCGCTAGCGGCGCGATCGTCAAAAAGCCCTACGAGTACAACCTCGCTGGCAATAAGTATTTGGGTTATATGGCCTACGATGATTCGTTGAAAGGCCCCCTCCCTGGCGTACTCGTCGCTCACAATTGGATGGGAGTGACTGACGAAACAAAAAGTAAAGTCGACAAACTTGCGGCGCTTGGCTACGTCGCCTTTGCCGTAGATATTTACGGCAAAGGTCGCGAGCCCAAGAACGTCGAAGAAGCTGGCTCAATGGCAACGGGTTACAAGAAAGACCGAGTCCCGCTTCGCAACCGCATGCACCAGGGCCTGAAGGTTCTTCGCGAGCAAAAGAACGTAGATAAAAATAGGCTTGCCGTTATCGGCTACTGTTTCGGCGGAACAGCCGCCATCGAACTTGCTCGCGCGGGGGCCGATGTTAAAGCAGTTGTCAGCTTTCACGGGGGACTTGATTCTCCCAAACCAGCAGATGGCGCGAAGATCAAAGGGCGCATCCTGGCGCTTCACGGGGCGGATGATCCCTATGTTCCAGCAGCAGACCTCTCTGCGTTTGAAGAGGAAATGCGGAAAAATAAAGTGGATTGGCAATTGATCAAGTATGGCGGAGCAGTTCACTCCTTCACTGAAAAGGCGGCCGGAACCGACAATTCAAAAGGTGCCGCCTACAACCCGACCGCTGATGCTCGTTCTTGGGAAGCAATGAAGCAGCTATTCGCCGAAACACTATAGGTGTCGGTGAGGTCTCTGACCTCACCTGCGTCTCGCAGGCTTGCTCGGCGATTCTTCCGGTGTCGGTGAGGTCTACGACCTTTGCTGCGCCGCATCTGAACTGAATTCTGAAATTGTAAATCTTGCCGCCTCAACAGGCGGCGACTAACACCAATAGTGTCTATGTTCAGCATCACTGGTTTCGCGGTCCACGAGGGGTGGCGCGGGAGGGAATGGGATGATGGGTCAGGCTACTGGTTTTCGGTTCGGTCGCTTTGTCGGGTTTCGAGTCCTACTCGCAATCTCAACTGCTTACATCGGACTCAGCGTCCAGGATGTTCAAGCCCTCAGCCTTTCTAAAAAGGTTGCCTACTACGGGGATGATTTTTATCAGACAGTCGCCGCCGGAACGCGCGACGAGGATCTGGTACAAGAACTTCGCCTGATTCTGGAAAGTCGGCACCAACGAGTTGCTGGGTCTTCAGACATGGTGGGCGCCAAGTGCGACACCGCTCAGCGCGACTGCTACCAGCACACATCGGTTGGATATTCGACCGCTCGTCGAATTTTGATGGGACAGATTCACCTTCAAAACAACTCCGGCCACTATTCCGTTAAAGACGTTTACTGCGAAATCGAATTCGACAACGGACACTTCGGCGGTGCTGAAGTCATCGGTCCAGGGAAAATTCCAAAAAACTCAGTTTTGAATACCGAGCATACTTGGCCACAAAGCCGCTTCAATTCAGGCATGGGTAAGGATATTCAGAAGAGCGATCTTCATCATCTCTATCCGACGCAATCGGAAATGAACTCAATCCGCGGTAACCACAAGTTTGGCGAAGTGGCGGTTCCAGATCGCGCGCTTCCTTGTTCGACTTCGAAGTACGGAACGGCGAACGGCTCGTCCGAAGATATTTTCGAACCGCCAACGGCACACAAAGGAAACGTGGCTCGCGCACTGTTCTACTTCTCGGTTCGCTATCGACTTGCGATAGACCCGCGCGAGGAAGCTTTCCTTCGCAAGTGGCACACGCTCGATCCAGTCGATGCAGATGAAATCAGCCGCAACGAACAGATTTACAAGATTCAAGGAAACCGAAATCCGTTTATTGATCACCCCGAACTAGTGTCGGCGATTTCGGACTATTAACCAGAAGCAGCTCCCGAAAGTACTTCACTGAAGTACTTCACTTAGCGACAAAAAAAACGCGGGACTTAAATCCCGCGTTTTTTTCGTTCTGTGCGTTTAGTAGGAAGCTTTAGCTAGTCGCCAAGGGGTTTCGAAATCGAGGCTGAGATTTCGGCGCGGGCGCTGCGGCAGCATGGCTCTGCTGAACAGCATGGGCCGTTGACTGTGCTGCTGATTGAGCCGCCGACTGAGCCGATGAATACGCCGTCGCTTGTGCAATCGCTGCATTGGTCGCCTGGACCGCTGACGTTACTGTCGCCGCATGTGCCAAGTTGATTTGTGGATCTGGAAGCGCCACGTGTCCAGATTCAATCATCTGCATATGAGCCTGACAAATCGCTCGCAAGTTCACTTCAAATTGCATGCGAAGTTTCTTTACGTCCGCTATTTCTTGATACATCCGCTTTAGCTGATCACGACCATCGCGCATCACCATCTCGGCCTTTTGCGAAGCATCGTTCACAATCAGCTTTGCTTCACGTTCGGCGTCGTGACGAATTTGTTCACACATTTTCGTCGCCGTCGCGAGAGTTGCCTTAAGCGTCTCGTCGCGCTCTTTGTATTCAATCAATTGAATTTCTTTTTGGCGAACGCCCTCTTTGAGAGCGTTGCGCTCGCGAACCAATTCTTCCATTTGATCGGCGATGTCGCGTAGAAACGACGCCACTTCATCTGGATCAAGGCCCATGACTTTACGATTAAAATTCTTGTGGGCGATATCGATAGGCGCAATTCTCACGATTCCCTCCTTGGGATCAGACCTCTTTAGAATAGAAGATTCTCTGGACCTTCGACAACGGCCCTTGGTCTAGATCGCAAAAAGAATCGTCGAGCACACCTGCGAGACGCAGTCGAGGTCGGAGACCTGGACGACACCAATAGTATCAGTCGCGCGCAGTGCCGCGCGAAATTTCCTGATCCCGTAGCACAGCTTTTTCAAAGCTGTAGCGAAGAGCACGCTCGATCTCGAGTTCACGCATGGACTGAAGTCCAGCTGCCGTTACGCCTTTCTTGGATACGACGCGATCCTGAAGATCGTGCAACGGAGTATCTTTGGCGTGCGCGGCAAGTTCCGCCGCACCTAAAAATGTCTGAACCACCATTTGCCGGGCGATGGCGGGATCGAATCCATGTTCTTCGATCCACTCTTGCCAGTACTGCATAAGTTCAAACACAAACCCGGGCCCGCTACCGCAACCGACCGTCAGCGATTCGAACAGTTCGCCTTCTGGCGCAGGAACTACAAGTCCCAGCGGGGACAGCAAATCTTCAACCATCGGTCCGTAGGCAGACGCTTCCGGCCCCAGACTGTATCCGACAACAGCTTTTCGGATAGTGGCTGGAGTATTAGGCATCACGCGGACGAGGGCTTTTACTTGGGGAATAATTTTTTGCAGTGAACGAAGTGAAAATCCAGCAGCAAGTGATAGCACAATGTGAGTAGGCAAAAACGTGCTAGCGATCGGTTCGATGACGGAAGTTAAATCCTGCGGTTTTACTGCAATGATGACAATCTCACATTTGTCGATCAGCTCTTCATTCGTCGCTAGCGGGGTGATGCCAAAAAGATCTTGAACCTTTTTTAGTTTCCCAGCCGACCGATTGGTTGCAAACACTTTACTTGGGGAAACTCTTCCCCCCTCGACAAGCGCCTGGATCAGAGCTTGGCCCATGTGGCCGGTGCCTATGAATCCAATTTTTCGCCATTCGCGCTGAGGCCCAGGGACCACATCATTTGCCATTTGATTATCATGGGCCAACGGAACCGTTGGCGCAAACGAACTCTGCATGCCTGCGAGGCGCAGCATAGGTCGGAGACTTCCGCGACGCGGAAAATCGCTGAGCAAGCCTGCGAAGCGCAGTAGAGGTCGGAGACCTCTACGACACGGAAATCGCTGAGCAAGCCTGCGAAGCGCAGTAGAGGTCGGAGACCTCTACGACACTTATGTCCGCTCGCCGAAAATCGCTGTGCCTACCCGAATCATTGTGGCTCCTTCGATAACCGCTTGCTCAAAATCTCCAGTGGTGCCCATCGAAAGTTCACGGAACAAATCCGCGGTCGCCGATGGCTTCTTTGCCCGCAACGCGGCCTGAGTGGCCCCGAAAATTTTTTTTATTGCGGCAAATTGATCTCGGGAAGCTTCGGGCGATTCTCGCAATGGCGGAAGCGCCATCAAACCGCAAAGTTGAATACCTGGAAGCGTGGAAACGATCTCTGCAAGTTCTAAATATTCGGAAGCGGAGGCGCCGGATTTCGTCGTTTCGTCGCCAAAATTTAACTGTAATAAAATCTTTTGCTCTATGCCCCTCGCCACAGCTCGCTTGGAAATCTCTTCCGCTAAACTCAAACGATCGACCGAGTGAATGTAATCGAAGATTCCAACGATGGATTTTACTTTTTTCGATTGAAGGTTGCCGATGAAATGCCAAGTGATCGGCTTTGATTCGAGCGGCGCAGATCCGATCGGCGCTTCCACGGAGCGAATAAGCTCTTCGACATCTTTGATTTTTTCTGTCGCCTCTTGAGCGTAATTCTCGCCGAAGTGTCGCTGCCCAGCCTTCCAGGCTTCGATCACGTCAGTGGCTGGCTTCGTTTTCGAAACTGCGATCAACTCAACCTCTTGCGGGTTGCGACCGCTTTGTTTCGCCGACGATTGAATTCTGCTTCGAATTAGGTTCAAACCATTCGAAATTTCCGAATGCTTTTTATCAACCGCCAGGCCCATTTCTAAAAGAGCATTTTGCACTTGTTCCATGGGCAAGCCGACAACATTGTCATAAGGTCCCTCAAGATGATCGATAAACTTCGCGGCCTCACCCTGAATGCCGTATCCTCCCGCTTTATCAAAAGGCTCTCCCGACTTGATGTAATCGGTGATCTGCTCGTCAGTTAATTCCTTAAATTTCACTTCGGTGATGGCGTGGCCCTGTGTCTCTTTTCCTGACACCCCATCAACTAGACTTATGGCTGTAATTACGCTGTGAGACCGGCCCGATAGGCGTCGAAGAAATGATCGAGCTTCAATCTCGTCTTTGGGCTTGCCTAGGATCTGGTCACCTAGGACCACAACAGTGTCGGCCGCCAGAAACAAAAAACCCTGTTCTTCCGTAGACTTTCTCAATTTGAGACACGCATGAGCTTTCTCTGAAGCAAGCTGTCTAATTCTGGACGTCAAATTTAGGTTTTCGTCCGGAATTTCCGATATTTGAGATGGGAGAATATCGAACTCGTATCCGGAGATCGTAAGAATTTGTCGCCGTCGCGGCGACTGCGATGCCAAGACGAGTCGTCGAAAGTTCATGTCTCCCTTACATCACGGAAGGTGCTTGATGGGAAGTGATTTACTACCAATGGTGCTGATCCTCGTAACGGGATTCGCGGTGTACTTTTTTGTCTCGGCACTGATGGCGCGTGACGAAGGTGCAAACGCTTTGTCTTGGGCATCGGGGGACGCTCCTGCGAAATCCAAATCTGCGCTGATTGAAATATCGAGGCCGCTTGTTCACCAATTCACAATCCAGTACGCGGTCCGCATCAAAGACAAAAAGTGGCGAAAAAAGATCGAACGCCAGCTCATCACATCGGGCCTCACGGCGGAACTCAACATCGACGAGTTCTTGGGCCTAAAACTGCTTTGGGGAATCGCGATGCCGATCATCGCGGTCATTTTAAATTTTGCGCTTCAGTTAGATTTCCCCGCACCGATTTTTATCGTCATGGCCATGCTAGGTTGGCAAATGCCCACCATGCATGCGAACTCGATGCGAGCCTCACGCCAAATGGCCATTTTAAGCGAACTGCCGTTTTACGTGGATCTGATGGCACTCGCGGTTGAAGCAGGAAAAGACTTTCAAGGCGCCGTTCAAGCGATAGTAGAGAAAGCAAGCAAGGATAGCATTCTTGCCGATGAACTTAATCAGGTACTCCGGGACATCATGCTTGGTAGCTCGCGGGCCGATGCCTTGCGTGGACTCGGTGCACGTTGTGATTTGAACGAAGTTAACTCCCTCGTCAACGTCGTCGTCGACTCGGATGCAACTGGTGTCAGCATCGCGAAAGTTCTTAAAGATCAATCCGCACAAATGCGGCTTGAGCGCTTTGTTCGCGCTGAAAAAGCTGGTGCCCAGGCGTCGCAGAAAATTCTGATACCGCTTGTCCTTTTCATCTTGCCTGCAGTTTTCATAATGGTTTTCGCTCCTGTCGCATTGCAGTTTATTTATGGCGGTGGGCAATGATGACCACCGCACAGCTTTGCACTGACGCCAATCCAGCGATGCCTATTGCCAGCGATCTTAAAACGGCCGATACGTTGCTCAGTCGCACCAAGGGCTTGCTTGGCAGATCGTCCCTCCCTCAAGGCGAAGGACTTTGGATCAAACGCTGCAATTCTATTCATACCGCATTTATGAAATTTCCGATCGACGTGCTGTTCGTCGACAAAAACTTAAAGGTCGTCTCGGTGTACGAAAACTTGAAACCGTGGCGCATCACTCGTCTCCACTTCCGCGCGTCTAGCGTCATTGAACTTCCGGCTGGCACGATCGCAGACTCGACTAAAGGAAATGGCGAAGCGCTGCTCGGCCAGACTCTCGTTGTCAAACCTGTGGATGGAGCTAGCTATGGGCGCTAATTCGACATGGGCCATTCGTATTTTAACAGGCACTCAATCGGGACAAATTGTTCCGCTAGCGTCCGGATACAACATTATTGGCCGAAGTCCTAGCTGCCAAATCAAGCTCGCTTCTAACTCTGTTTCAAAAGAACATGCGACCGTTTTGATGACCGATGACGGCAAGGTCATCATCACCGACATGGGTTCTCGCAATGGGACCTTCGTCAATGGTCTTCGCATTCAGAATCAAAAACTGAATCCCGGCGACAAATTGACGTTTCACGATGTCGTTGTCGATGTTTTGGAACTTCCACCGGGCTTTGATCCAAGATTTGTTCCAGGCGCTTCGCCCGGGGGCGGACCGCCCATGCCCACTTGGGCCGGCAATGCTGCACTTGCAGTTCAACCTCAATATCAGCCTCATCAACCAGCGCAGCAAGACCACCACGATTACAATCATGCGCACGCCCAAGCGACATCACATCCGGAATCGGGTGCCGTGCCGCAAGCTCAATACACCGGAAATTTATTTATAGATTTCTTCGAAAACATTCGAATCTATTTTGATCACGTTGCGATGCCAGGGATCTATTCGATTGTTCAAAAAATGAACTATCGCCAAGGCATTGTTGGCTTCGTCATCCTCTACGTGATTTTGGTTACCATTGTTTCAACGGTACCGATGGTGAACATGACCAAAAAAGGAATCCGGCAAGAGAGTATTCGCCGAGCCAAGACCATTGCAACTAATCTTGCGGTCATGAACCGGCAGGCAATTCTCGAGCGCAACGAAATCGCAGCCACCGTGAAGCTTGCCGAACTCGAAGAAGGCGTCACCAACGCAATCATTATGGCGAAAGATGGAACGATCCTCGCGCCGGCGAACAAGCGCGGTGAATTCGCGAAGCTCCCATTTGTAAATCAAGCGCGAAGAGAAGAAAAAACCACTGAAGGTTTCATAACTGATTCTACCCTTGGCGTCGCAGTTCCAATTGCACGTTACAATCCCGAATCTGGAAGCCAAGAAGCCGCCGCTTATGCGATTATAATCTACGATATGGGCAGTCTTGCGATGAATACAGCCCAAACGCTTGGCCTGTTCTTGCAGATTTTCCTGTTGGCAGGAGTGATTGGGGGGATATTATCGATCTTCCTGATCCGAGTGGTCGAACACCCACTCGAAACACTTGGGCTTCAGCTAGATGATGCTCTTCGCGAAGGAAGGGATGATCTTTCGACGGCCTACCAATATCCAATTTTAGAAAAGCTCGTTAGCAACATAAATTCGGCACTCAGCCGGGCGGCTAGCGGCGGCGGAGGGTATCAATCACCAAGCGCTGTTTTGAACCGTGACATAGAAGCGAACAATATCGTCCGAATGCTACCGATCCCCGCGATTTGCATCAACGCCATCGACGATCGAATCATATCTACCAACACGAGTTTCGATGCGTTGATTGGAAGCGGCGTCGCTTTAGCTGGTCGGCCGGTGAACGATGTCCCAGATCCCGCGCTTCAGGCAAATCTTCGCGACCTAATTCCGAAAATGCGCGATCAGCTTGGAAGTATCGCCTTTAGCCAAATTCCATTCTCGGGCCAATCGTACGAAATCAATGGTCAGGCTGTGGTAGGCAACGGCGGCGAAGCCGCATGGTACCTCGTTACACTTCATAATGGAGGGGGCTAGCGCGAAGTGAATCCAATTGCGACTCTCCCACGAACGGGATTCAAATTCATGATCAGCGTACGTGCAGGCCCCGCGGCCGGCGCGACCTATCAGCTTTTGCCTCCACGGGTGACAATTGGACGCGACCCAGCCTCAAATAGTGTTGTTGTCAACGATGCCAGGGTTAGTCGCAACGCCGCCATCATTGAATTCCAACCAGAACAAATCACGATTCTCGACATCAGTGGTAAGGGAAAACTGACAGTCAACGGAAACCATGGCGACCGCCATTCGCTCAAGGGTGGCGACATCATTCGCGTCGGCGACTCGGAGCTCGTCTTCGTCGTGGAAGCAATGCAGCTTCCTGCGGTGCCTAACAACAACCTTCAAGTCGCAGATGCCGATCAGGGCGCCCAGCAAATGAGCGGTAGCGCTGCTCCTCGCCCTGCGAAAGCCCCAAGATCTTCGCATAAAAAGCAGAAAAGTCCGGCAACGTTTTATATGGTTGTCGCGATGATCTTCGGCGCATTGATTTACGTCGGAACAAGCGAACAGGGCCCGCGGAAATTAGACAGTGGCCTTCGATCGACTTCTGAAATTGAAAAAGAAATCTCGGATACAGATGCCCGTGTTACAGCGGTCACAAAAAAACGAGCCTTTAAAACCGAGGAAGAAAAGACCAGATACGAGGAAGCGCAAAAGCACTACATTCAAGGGTTTCGCGACTATCAAAAGGGAAACTACTCGCGTGCAATAATCTCGTTCGAGACTGCCATGGGTCTAGATCCAGAAAACGTCTTGTCAAGACGCTACTATCGTCTAGCTCAAAAGCAAAAGGATGAGGCGACTACTAACCTTCTGCTTGAAGGGCGTCGATACCGAGAGAAGAACATGTATTCACGCTGCTCGGCTGCCATCGATAAGGCGCTCGTGCTGATGAACAACAAGGATGATTTGAAATATAAAGAGGCAGAGAAAATAAAACAGGAGTGCGATCTCCTGCAGGAGAACTGATCGAGCTTTATGGCAACGATAAAAGTCTTTCTACATGGCAAAGAAGTTACTTCGCTAAGGATTGTTCCTGGGCAGGAGTATCTTTTTGGCCGTGGAGACAGCTGTTCGGTGCAACTTGAAGAGCAGCCCGGAATTTCTCGCCAGCACTTTAAAATTTCTGATCAAAACGGAACCTGGGTTGCGAGCGTGATTTCTAAATTCGGAGAAATCATCTCGGGTGGCCAGCCCGTTCCCGAAGTGGAGCTTTCACAAGGATCCGTTTTCAAATTAGCTGGTTACGACTTCCGCTTCTTGGAAGCAGATGAACGATCTCAGGCTGTGCAGTCCGCAGTGCAAATGGCGGCCGGAGCTGAAAATCAAGGTATGCCAACGGAAGCGCACGGCACCAATGGCCAGGTAGCCAAACCGCCCGCCACTTTATCGATGGTCCCGTTGGGTCCGAACGGTGTGGCTGGCACCTCACCCATGCCTCAGGGGTTCGCGCCAGCACAATTTGAAGGAAACGACGAGGCCACGAATGTCGGCGCTGTTTTGCCGGGCCGCCCCTTCTTAAGAATTGTAAAGTCCGATGGATCCGAGACGCGGGTCGAACTCGATGGAAAAAAATGGCTCGCTGGTCGCGAAGATACCTGTGACATTTTTCTACCAGACCGGAAGGCCAGTCGAAGGCAATTTGAAATCACGTCGACACCCGAAGGCTATTTCATAACCGACATGGGAAGCGCCAACGGCACCGTGCTCAATGGTGACCCATTGATTCCAGAAGATCCGCGCGCTCTTCAAAGTGGCGATGTGATATCTGTAAATTCTCTTCTTCTACATTTTGAAATTCGCGATCCAAATTTTGAAAAACGGCTGGTAGCGATTCCAAAAGAAGTTCTGGCATCTCCGGCAATGGTACCAGTGCCCCGTTTTGAAATCATCAACTACCCGGTGCCAGGCGGCGGAGGCGGAGCAGTACGCGTCGACGGAGCCTACGGCGAAACGCAAGCCGAAAAGAAAAAGCCCAATCAGTTGCGATTGATTCTGATTGGGGTGATTGCGCTTGGCGGCCTCTACGCTGCCTTCGGCCAACAGTCGGACCAGGACCCTAAAAATCCCAACATCAATGAAAAACAAGATGCTCTCGGTCGCCTCACACCTCAGCAGAAGCAGTTGGTGAAGGAAATTTACGTCACCGCACGAAACCTGTACATGCAGGGAAAGTTTGAAAATGCGCACGAACAACTGAAAAAGCTGCACGAAATATTACCTGAGGGCTACGAAGGCTCTAAAGCGATGGAAGAGGATTGTCTTGCGCAGCGAGCCGCTGCCGAACAACTGGCCTTCGTGGAACAGGAGCGAAAAAGAGTGGACGAGCAGAAGCGAATGATCGATCGAAACATTCGAGACTGCAACGCCTTGGCTAGCACAAGCATGAGTGTCGATCAAATTCGCCAGTGCCTGGCACCAACGATCGGTCTAGATCCAACAAATACTTTCGTGGCAGATCTTGTTGGCCGCGTAGAACGCCGGGTCCTTGAGCGAAACCAAAAAATGGAAACGCAGCGAGACTATGCTGATCGCGTAGGACGCGGCCGTGCCCTTTATGAAAAAGCCGAATCACTTCGATCGAAATCGGATTGGTACGCTGCCATTGACGCCTACAATCGCCACATCGCTAGTGAAATGCCCGATCCGAATGGACTGAAGGCGAAATCGCAGACGGCTATCGTGCAGATCAAAAACATGATTGCCTCACGGATTGATGAATATCTTCTTTCCGCGAATTCCGCCTATCAGGCGAAGAACTATCGCGACGCGATTGAGGCGGCAAAAAAAGCCAAAGAATTTGATCCAAAAAGTGAAAAAGCTGCTGAATTTATTGGTCGCGTTCGACGTGAACTCAATTCGCAGCTTCGTACAATTTATGAGGACGCTATTCTTTACGAAGGCGTTGGCCGCGTTCAAGAAGCGCAGACAAAATGGAAGCAAATCATGGATCGCGATACGACTGATGGAGAATATTACCAGAAGTCACGCCTGAAACTGAAAAACTATTCGGATCAAGTTCAATGAAGTTGAAGTTCAACTATCGACCCTATGCGGGCGAAAATTCTCGGCCGAACCCAGAGATTCACATCGACGAATCTACGAACTCACTTTTTGTTGTCGTGCCATGGGGCACTCGTGAATCCGCGCGAAAAGTGATCGACCGGATGACCGAGTACCTGGCATTTGCGTCTCAAGATCGCGAAGCGACATCTCCGCTTCCCCGAATGACGTGCCTATCTACTACTGCCAACAATCTTCGCACGGCTGCGATGCTGGCCAACGACATGTTGTACCGAGAAGACAACCGTGACGAATACAGAGCTGGAGTAGAAATTTTTGCTGCTACACTTTATCAGAACGAACTTTGCTGGATTCAGGTGGGCGGTCCGAATCTACTTCTTGGAAGAGGTACCCAGCCCTTACTGCCACTTGGGACGAGTGTCGATCTGGCGTTGGACATGAAAAACTGGAAGTCGCAAACTGAACTACCAGCACTTCCGGCGCAGCTGCTGGGTCTGGATTCCAACGTGAATCTGACGATCAATAGCTTTCGCGCCCGAGCTGGAGATAAATTGGTACTACTATCCCATTCTCAGACCCCTGAACTCGCCTACACCTGGAAGTCCAATGACGTTGAACTCGAAAAAATGGTGCGAGAATTTTCGCGCGGGAACGCACGAACTGCGTTTTGGCTTGGTATTCTGGAGGTAGAGGCTTCGGCTATGGAATCTCAGCTGACCGACACTCAGTTAAGCGGTGATGTCGCATGAAGCTAGTAAACGAAAAGAACTCGGAACGCTTCGGTCAAACAATTGAAGTTAATCTCCTCGGCGAACATAAGCTCTGCAGCTTTGATTGTGGCTATTGTCATCTTGGTGAATCGTCCATTCGCATGAGCCGATTCAAAAAAGACGTAGATTTCCCGGCGCTCGAAGACCTTATCCAAAAAGTTGGCCAAGCGCTTTCTGAAAAAGGACAAAATAGTGAAGTTGTGGATACGATTCTGCTGTCTGGAAACGGCGAGCCCACGATCCATCCGCAGTTTGCAGAATTCGTACTTTCTTTGGTTTCTAAACGTCACGAATTAATGGCGGCGAAAACCTCGAAAATTTTGTGCCTGACGAACGGCGATGAGTTTGATCGACGCGAAGTACGTGAGGCGTTGAACAAGCTAGATAGCACGGTTTTAAAACTAGATGCGGGAACGGAAAAAGCGTTTAAATCCATCAATCGCCCAAGATCGCGTTCAACTTTTGAAAAAATAATTCTCAACGCTCGAGGAATCACCAACCTATCGCTTCAAGCAACGATCGTTGGTGGCGCGGATGGTTTGACCAACCCGACCCGCCTGGAAGAATGGCTCGAAGTCGTGGCAATGCTCAATCCGACCAACGTGTATCTCAATCGCGCGGTAAGTCCTTGCACCGATCCGACTACGGTCTTGGTGTCGGAAGATGATGTTCTCCGCGTGTCTCACTGGCTAGATCGGAAGCTAAAAATTAAAGCTCAGGTTGGCCTCGCAATCGCCTCATGATTTGCTGACGCAAACGGTTGGCTTCTGGCTGGGATAAAAGCTGCTCCAACCCTTCGATTTCTTTGCGCCGAACACTTCCAGTTTCCCAAATCCGACCAAGAGCATGCGACGCCTCCGCGATTCGAATACCAGAAATCCTCTGCTGATCAATTCTAACAATTGCGTCCAACGCCCTTGCTCGCTCAATTCCCTCTGGCAGTCTTACCCACTTCGCGACTTCCTTTGCGCCTCGGAAGGGACAAACTCTGGCGATCTCAACCTCAAAGATCGAACTTAGCATTGGGGCAGGGCTAGCTGAAAAAACCATCTGACTGCAAACTGTCGCGAGCGGCGAAGTGACGCCCTTGTCCCAACTCTGCAACTCCATCCATGACTTGGCTGCCGTCGAGCTCTCGGCATAAGCCTCCAAACGCTGCTGGTCAGATTCGCTGATATGCGGCGAGCGCTCGCCCGCCCGTGCTCCCAACCGTGCCGAGAAAAACGCTCTCGCCCAGCGCTCCTCTAAAATCTGCTGCGCAGTGACGCCTGGAAATTTTTGAAATCCTAAGCGACTTGCGATTTCGCCAAATTCTTGTTCGAGTTCTGCCGTTCGTTTATTTCTTTTCGGTAACGGTGAGACTTCAAAAGCATCTGTCAGCGTGTGATAGATACTTGATGTAGAGGCCGTCTGATCATGAATATAAAGATGGGGGCCTCGCCGAATCGCGACTCGAATCGGAAGCTGCTGGTCCAATTGCCATCTTGCCCAAGCCGACTCGCTCACAATCAATCGATCCAGCCCCCTCCACTGTTCTACCGA
Organism: Deltaproteobacteria bacterium; assembly: GCA_017302795.1. Taxonomy (GTDB): domain Bacteria; phylum Bdellovibrionota; class Bdellovibrionia; order Bdellovibrionales; family JAMPXM01. The sequence continues at coordinate 47,532 of JAFLCB010000001.1, forward strand.
ATCCCCGGGACCCTTAAGTGCGTCCGACAGCGAGCTGCCATGTTCACCGGCGTGTACCTCTTTGAACTTTGGGTCAATCCAAGTCATCAGTGTCGCACCTACATCCGCCAGCGAAACATTCACGTCAAAGGACCAAGATTTAGGAGACCATTTATAGTCCGGCTGACCTGGGGCGCTCGCACTTGATGGGGTTCGCATTCCTTCTTTGATTAGAAGTGTGACATGTGTCATGTCGGAATGAAGATCGAGCGCCGGTATTTCGCTTGCTCTTACGTCTGCGCTATCGCCCTGAAGGCCTACCAAAACGACGGTGGTCTTGTCCCAAAGTTTTTCACGGCGGAGGTACGTCCAAAGTCGCAACAAAGTTTCGTCGACTTCTTGAAGTTGCCCACGGACAGTGCTTTCACGCACCCGCCCCGAATCGTCAGGTGATGGACTCCACGGAACTTGTAAGTCGGCCAAATGCAGAACCGCAAAAAACGGGTCAGTGACGAGGCTATTTCGCGATCGATCGTCGGTTCGAAGTCGGCCTTCGATCCATTTCATAAAGATGTCTGCAACTTCTCGTGCGGGCCGGTGCATCCGCCTTGCGCTAGGCTGCAAAGAGTCATCAAAGATTTCGAAGCCCTGATGTAAACCCGTGCGCCGCAAAAGCGGAGCGCCTCCGGCAACGAAAAGTGTTCGAAAACCCTTTTCCAATGCACGTTCAGCAACCGTCTCGACCGATGCAGACAAAGCTCCTAACTCACCTCGACCGTTGTGCCGGAGTCCGCTGCCGTAGGGATACTGCCCGGTCAACACTGAACCAGCTGCCGCAGCCGATAACGTCGAAGTAGTAAATGCGTGAGTAAATCGGACGCTCTCTTTACAAAGCTCAGCCAGACCCGAGCCCGCCGCGTCATCCGATTCAGACCGACAACCATTGAAGTCGTTACCTAGACGATCGACGACAATGACCAAATAGGACTGTGGAGGGGTCGTCTTCCATGAACAGCCGGAAACAAAAACACATGCGAAGGCCAGGACCAGCGACAGGACCACAGAGGTTAGCAAGGAATGAATCCGAGAGTCGGGACACCGCATGGTTGCAATGTTACCTTGACCGACATCTGGTGCCCTAGAAATAATTTAGGAATGCTAACAGAACGTCTTTTCAATGTTGCGCAAGGTGGAGCCGAAGCAATTCTTTGGCTATTATTAATCGTCAGTATCATCAGCGTCGGTCTGATACTCGAGCGTTGGATCGCGCTTCGCGGCGTTGTCGGACGGACAAATAAAAATCGAATTCGCATGAAAGAGGCGCTGCAGAGCTACAATCTCGCTGATCTTGAAGATATGTCTAAGGATCGCGAGTCTCTTGAGGGACGAGCGCTTTCATATGGGCTTCGTCACGTGAAAGAAAATGGCACCGAGGGGCTTGGCGAAATTTTCCACTCGTTTGCACTTCTTGAACGCCCGCAATTAGAGCGCTCATTGAACTTTCTCGCGACTGTGGGCGCCAATGCCCCGTTCGTCGGACTGCTTGGTACTGTTCTTGGTATCATGAAAGCGTTTAGAGATCTGGCTGCGAATGCCTCTGCCGGAAACGAAGCCGTCATGACCGGTATTGCCGAAGCGCTTGTTGCAACTGCCGTTGGCCTGATCGTCGCGATTCCCGCCGTCATCGCCTACAATGCTTTCCAAAAACAAGTGCGCGGCATTCTTCAAAGTATCGAATCAGTTCGTGAGCTCTGTATCGCCTACGCAAAATCTGGCGGATCGAAGTCGGCGAAAGGAACTGTTTAAGTGGCCGGTGGATTTCAGAACCAATCAGAAGATGAACCGATTGCCGCCATCAATGTCGTCCCTCTGGTCGATATCATTTTGGTCGTGTTGATCATTTTCATGGTGACGGCACCGCTAGTTCTTAAACCCGTAATTGATGTCAATTTACCGAAGTCATCCTCTGGTGACGAATCGCCGCCAGCACCACTGACAGTCGCCATCGGACGAGATGGCTCGATCGCAGTCAATGGACAAGTGACATCAACTGAACAGCTTGCGGCCCTAGCGGCGCAAGCTGTCGCGGGTAAGCCAGATACCGCTGCAATTCTTCAAGCCGACAAAACTGTGACACTTGAAACACTAACGGCCGTTATTGATATCATCAAAACGGCCGGTGTTAAAAAAGTCGCATTCAGTATCGAGAAAAAGTAGCTTTAATTGACTCGGGCGTCGGTGCCAACCTTGTACGATTGATACTCCTCAACTCGCAGATTTAACTTAATGTGGTTTGATGTCGCTGTGATTTTTTGGAATGTATAGCGAAGCTCACCCGCACCATTCGGATCGCGCTCGGGAACCTGAATGAAAGAAATCATCACCACATTCTCATCTGCCACATGGGTCAGATTTGAAATTCCAGTAACCTGCGAAGAGTTTGCCGCATTTGTTTTATAAAGCGGCAATACTGATTGATTGTAGCTATAGCAGTTCTGTCCTTTTTCGTTTACCCGACGGAACTGAAACGCTCCATCGTATGCCACTGACGCGAATGGATTTCGCCAGTTAAGATGCTTGTTGTAAATCGTATCTAGCCGTTGACCTAGATACAGCTGATTCACGTTATTTCGATCCATTGCAGCCGACTTGTTCCTTGTCATAATGAACTCGAAAAAGTCTAGGTATCCGTCGCCGTCGCTATCAAAGTTGAAGGCGTCGCCATCGTTTTGCATTTCCTCGGTCCACTCTTGTGTCGGACCCGTTGGTGAGGTCGAATAAAGAAATCGCTCTTCGCATTTGTTTGCGAGATCGCGATCATCGTCGATCAGGTCAGCCGTGGTGCAATCGCGAGGAATGTTTTCCGAAAACACGATGTACTTATAAAAAATGGCATCGCTGAGGTAAGGATCAAAACTATTTCGATTGTGAGGATTGAAAGTCTTGCCTTCCATTCTCGTCATTTTCGCTGGGTCAGCTTGAAACTCAGCATTGTAGCGAGTTTCATCTTTGTCGCACAGTCCATCAGCGTCCGAATCGGAATCAATTGTTCCGTCGTCGCAAGGCGAGGCATTTAAGTTTGTCACAGTGAAATTTTTGATCAACCATGGCTCGCCCGTGTTAAAGCCGATCAAACTATCTAGCGGTATTCGGCCAGACACATTGGTATCAAGGAACTTCCCACGCCCCCAGTTTGCCATTTTCAGCATTCGGGCCGAAGCGGTTGGGTTCGGTGGTCCATAATAAACTGTGCTGAGTGTGATATCACCCAAAGCGATAAGACCGGTGACGATATTTTGTAGAACCGGATCAGTCACACCATCGGAAGGTTCGCCGTCTGAAATGAACACGACCACATACCTGCTCGGTTGATTCGCATTTCGAGCGACATCATTAGTAATTGTCGCGCCCGCCGTGGCGACCGCTGCTTGATAGGGAGTGCCGCCTGCGTTGGCTGTGGCAAGTGATTGTATGGCAGGCATTATGACAGAAGGGTCATTGGAAAAACCGCCAGAGAGACCCGTGTCATCTAGGATTTCTGCGGTAGCGCCAGCGTTCTGGAAGCTCACCAATCCCCACTTCGTAAATTGGTTGTTTTTATGAAGGTCATAAAATGCGCCGATGGTGCCAACGCGGTACATCCCAGTTGGATCAGTAGTTCCGTTCGAACCAGACTTGTCGACGACGAAAAGAATTTTTGTGAAACTTGCCTGGACTGTCGGTTCGATCGCACAGATTTCGCCATCCGATTTTGCCGATGCAAGTTCAGTCATCAGCGCGAGGCGGGATTGATCGCAATTCTGAAAGCCGATCACAACAGCACCTGCGACGGCGAGTGCCCCGAATGCCTTCTTCAAATGACTTTTACGAATGCCCACTTAAATTTCCCCACATCTCAAGTTGCCGAATCAATCCCCACAGAGCACTTTAACTGTACAAATCCGGCGCCAACTGGAAACCACCCTGATAGAGGACGGACCAAACGCGCTGGACACCTGTTCAAATCTTCGACAGGACTTCGTCCTCCTTATGTCTTATCGGTCGGTTGCCGATTGGTCTGTGGGGGATTACGCCGAATGACAGCGTATTTCGCAAAAATATATACGTGGCTCAAAACGAGACACCTTTCCAAACGCGTGAGCGGCATCTTTGTCGGCCTCCAGTTGCCGTCTATACTTCTGATGGTGGGAACAATTCTTCTTTTTTCTGAGCATTCAAATTCACAAGCACGCGTCGACTTAGAAGATCTCAACGTCAAGGGAGAGTTGCTTAACGACAACAGAATGCGGATGTCTTCCCGCGAATCTACGAGAATCCAAGACCGCGTCAAATATCGAAAAAATTTCCGACCAGAAATCATTGATGGCATCGATCTACGCTTACCTGCGGCGGAAACCCTTGAAGAGGTCGAAGACAAATGAGCAAAGCTCCGATTGACCTTCTTGATGCACCTGTTGAAGTCAGTATTCTTCGCGACGGCAAGCCGTTGATGAAGCAGACCTTTCAACATACGCCAATTCGGTTTGGTCGAATCCTGGACAATGATATCGTACTGCCCTTCGACAGCGTTTCTCGACATCATTGCGAGCTTCGTTATCACGGTGGTCAATGGGCGCTCATCGACCTGAAGAGCATGAATGGCGTTCGAGTCAACGGTGAACGCGTTACTAGTGCATCTTTTGAAGGACAAGGCGAGTTCGAACTCAAGCCCGTTATCATTCAAATCAAGTCCCTAAGAGTTCACGCTAAACCTTCGCTGCAAGAAACTTCTGACGACGCTGACCCCAGCGGCGCGACCATTCCTGAGTTTATTTCGCCGACCGATGCCACCCTTGTAGGTCCCGAGCCCGTGAAACATGCTTCCAATCGACTGCACTCGGAAAAGCCAAAACAGCAAGGCCCTCAACCTGGATTTCATGCAAGTCGTGATGCGGCTGGAAACAAGCGCGCACTTCTTAACGTTGATTCGGTCGAGCTCATGAGCGGACCGCACCCGATGATCGAGAAAGCAAAGGCTAGGGCGGTACAGATCGCTGTTTTCTGGCGTGAGGTTCTGATATCTGTCGACGAATTTCTACCAGGCGAAGAAATAGTCATTGAGATCAATGGCATTTTTCTTCGACTGGGTAGAGTTGGACGAGATCGGTCGGAAGTTCGATGTCCTAATGGAACCGAATTTTCAAATCGACCGGGTCGTGAATCTGTTCTGCTGCCTACTACTCCGGTGATGTGGACAGCCGATTGGGGACTGGCCATGTCGGCTCGCTACGTTCCGCAATCCAAAAGTCGACGCACCGGAATCGTTCCGCTACTCGAAGATGAGCTCATAGATCCAGTGGTGATTTCCGGACTCATGCATGGAGCCGTCGCGGTGGCCAACATGTTGATAACGCCAAAGGCCCACACTCCGCCGCCGGCGCCTGAACGGGTCGCGAAAATAATTATGACTGCACCGACACCGGCCGTGGCCGTTGCGACGCCCACGCCGACACCGGTACCTACTCCTAAGCCGACGCCAATTGTTGCGAAGGCGACTCCACCTCCAAAAGTAGAAAAAAAGATCCCGGTCAAAAAGGACCCACCTAAAGTTGCGAAAAAAGAAGAAAAGAGCGCGCCTCCGCGGGCTGAAAAAGATAAAGTCGCGCCTAAAGTCGCGAAAAATAATCCGCCGCCACCTGGACCAAAGACCGACGCTCCTCCCGCACCGACTCCACGGCCCTTTAACGCCTCCAGTGTAGGCGCACTCAAAGCACTGAGCATGCTCAGCGTTCCGCTGCCGAACACAGCCAATACCGAAAAAATTGTTGTCCGCAAATCAGCGTCAGACTCTGATGCTGGTGGTTCGGGAAGTTCGCAACCTTCAACTGCATCAATGATGAAGGACCTGCCCCTCACCGAAGGTGGCGATGAAAACGGTTCAGCTGGCGGTATGGCGCTTAAAGTGTCCGATGGTGGAGCTGGCTACGGAACATCTGGATTCTCTGGAAAAACTGGTAAACGAAATGTCCTTGGGTCGGTGATCGGCGGCGCGAACTATACCGAAACCGCAAAAACAGAAGGTCTGACTCGCGAACAAGTTATGAAAGTGGTCCAGAAGCATCACACACAAATTCAACAGTGCTACGAACGAAGTCTAATGGATGATCCCAATCTAGCAGGACGGGCAGAATTCGAATGGGAAATTTCCGCGAAAGGTTCCGTCGGTTCGGTCAGCGTAAAAGAGACGTCATTGCGAAACGGTGATCGCCTGCTTGATTGTGTAAAAGGAGTCTTCAGGGGTATGAAGTTCCCGACTGCCAAGAACGGGTCTGCGACGACCCCGACCATCGGCTTGCCCTTCGGACGTCTTTGAGCATTTGCCAAGAGTCATCTACACTTTGAAGCATGATCACAAAACTAATTACGGCATTCAATCACGGCGGCCCCTTCATGTGGCCCATTCTGTTTATATCTTTCGCGGGACTCGCGCTGACAATCGAACGAGTGCGGTACATGAGTGCAGCATCTGCGGTCAGAAAAGAAGAGTTTCTCAATCAACTCAACCAGCTGGTGCTGCAAGGAAATCTTGAACGCTGCATCGCACTCTGCAATCAGAACCCCACGCCACTGACGAAAATTGTGCGCGCGGGGCTAATGGCAATTGCCTCTAGAAAAACTGTCGACGAAGTTCAAACCGCGATGGATGCCATCGCGCTTCGCGAGGTTCCAAAAATTGAGAAGCGCACAAGTTTACTTGCGATGCTCGCGAACATGGCAACGCTTGTCGGACTCCTTGGAACCACGGTCGGCATGATCGGCGCATTCGCGGCCGTTGCAACAGTTGCGGCAAGCGAAAAGGCCGCCCGCCTTGCAGCTGAAATTTCGGAAGCCATGAATTGTACTGCGTTTGGTCTGCTGGTCGCAATTCCCCTTCTTGGCGCCTATGGCTGGCTGACTACCAGAGGAACAGAAATCGTCGACGACGTTCACGAAGCGGCAGTCGCGACATTGAATTTTATCATTTCGAATCGCGATAAATTCGCGCGGTAAATTTAGGAAAAGGAATCTATGGGCGCGTCGATGCCGGGCGGAGGAAAATCCGCCAATGCCGAATTAAACCTTGTTCCCTTTATCGATCTGTTTTCAGCATTGATTTGTTTTCTATTGATGACTGCCGCATGGAATAACCTCGAGTCTATCGATACCGGCGCACCACCAAAGTCGATTGATCTCCGCGATGACAACGAGCAGCCCGCTCCGACTCCGCCGCAAAAACCTAAGGTCGCACTCACGGTGACGCTTTACGTAGATCGCTTGGATATCGGCGAAGATAACAAAATTCAAACTTTTCGCCACGTACGGGGAAATCCTGACTTTGCGGCACTGACTAGGCAGCTGTCGGAGTGGAGAAAAAAGTATCCCGACAGGAAAGATGTTCTTCTCTCGACGGAAAATCGCGCCCCCTACAAACACCTCATCAGTTTGATGGATACCTTCATTGCAGGAGAATTCCCCGAAGTGGGAATTACACTTAACTAATGGCAAGCGGTGGCGGTCCTGGCGCAGGTCAGGCAGAAAAAATTGTAAAGCCGGGATACCACATTCGGCCGAAGCATGACCTGCACGGGCTTCGGCAGCGTCGCACCGATAGTTCAAAGGGACATCTAGCGGGAGAACTCCCCTTAACAGCGATGATCGATATGTTTTCGATTTTGGTCATCTATCTGCTGATGAACTTCTCGGCGACAGGCGACCCATTTTTTATGGGGAGACCCGGCGTCGTGCTTCCAACTGCTGGTAAAGCAAAGGAAATGCAGTCTGCCCCTCTGTTATCTTTCGTGAAGGGCACCTATTACTTGGATGCTTTAACTCCTGACGGCGGACAACTAAAGATCGAGGACAATTCTCAAAACCTACAAGTGATCATACAATCGCTGCAAAAACTGCAACTGCAAATCAAACAGAAAACGCCAAAAGAATTTAACGGGCGGTTAAACATTCAAGCCGACGAAAATACGCCGCTTCTTTATATCAAGCGGGCCATGTCCGCCGGTACTTCCGCCGGTTGGACCTCGATTAACTTCGTCGTTAATCCTGAAACTTCCAACTAGACGCTCGCGCATCGCTTTGCGGAGGGCGGGCATCCAGCCCTCCTCGCGGGGGGGCACCCGGCATCCTGCCGCGCGAGAGCCTCCGCAAAGCTAAACGCTCGCTCGGTTGGCCAGAGGCAAAAACACGCTCCATTGAATGTTAGAGTTTTTTGGCCATGGGGTGGAGGAGTTTTGGTTTTGTTGCACCCTTGCGCTTTGGTTCGAGTTGCTTCACTCGCTTTTTGAATCCAAATTCGCTGTAAAGTCCCGACAGGTTCCACACCGCTGTCGGCTCGGAAGACGACGCTTTCATCGCTTTCTTCAACCAATCGGCACCGACATCAAGGTCATTCACATACAATCGTCCGACACCAATTCCTGCCATAGCCATTGCGCTATTTTCGTCAATCTCTAAAATGCGATTAAAAATTGCCATCGCAACCCAATACTGCTGATCGTTCATGTAAGCGGTCGCTAAATCTTTTAAGACTGCGACGTCTCGAGGAGTATCATAAAGCTTGGTTCGCAGACTTCTCGCAAGTTTAGGCGGCGCAGAGCCTTTTGATTTGTTGAATTGAATCGTGTCAGCTTCTTCTTTTACGACTTTACGCCCTTTTTCTCTGCAGCCTTGGACATAAGCGGTGAACACTTCAAATCGTTCGGCAGTTTCTAGACACTGTCCGAAAACCACAGACGCACCATCCGTGTACTGCTTCGCTTGCTTTGATAGTTCTTTGCGATAAATTGATTGTTCCTCCGGCCTGAGGCCCGAGGGCAGCGGTGAATCGGCTATGAAACGACCCAGCTCAAAGTTTGCTTGGCCGAGTAAATAAAGAGCGGCGATGGTCCATCGCCCGGCTCCGGCTTTAACTATCTCATTTAGCTCTTTAGAAAGAACCTGAAATGACTTTACCTTGTTCACCAATGCATTTTGGTCTGCGGCATTCCTCATTTGAATCGCTCGGAAACTTTCTAGTGCCCGTTGAGCAAGAAGAAATCGAGCGTGGCTAGAGCGATCAAGATCATCTGAGGCCGCAATCTTTTTGAGACGCGGCAGCGCCTCGGCTTGGCGCCCTTGGCGCCAAAGAGCTAAAGCACCATAGTAGGCCGCGAGATCCGTTCTCATCTGTGAGGTCGACTTCTCGAGGGCTGCCCATTCCCCACCCAAAAACTCACATCTGGTGACGCTTTCTTGGTCGCCCAGCGAAAAGTATAGTCGTTTGGCTTCTTTGAATTCTCCCAACCACTCATAAATTTGCGCCGAATTTTTGCGCCACTCTTTGGATTCTTTTTCACCGGGATACTTGTCCGAGAACCGAGACAGATATCTTGCCGCTCGTTCGAAATCTGCCGTTACCAATGCCGTTTGCGCCATCGAGCTGACAACCTCTTTCGTAAAAGAAGAGTCCGAATGCTTTTCTAATAGTGCTTCGCCAACGTCATAAAGCTCTGGATCTCGTTTGGATCTTAGCGATGTAAATGCCTCATATAACGCCGCAGATCCCATCGACGAATCTTTATACTTCGACGCAAGGTTCTTTAGATTTGCCGCATATTCTTTTGAGCCGAAATCGCCTGCCGCGATCTGAAGATCCTTTAACTGCGCCCGTCGACTAAGATCACGAATCGCTTTGCGATCATCGTCCGCTAAACCGCGAGTCTTTTCCAACTGCTTGGCCGCGTCAATTAATCCTTTAAAGTCATCCAGCTGTGAATACGCGTTGATAATCATGAAGATCGCGTCGCGAGTGCGCGTGTCTCGGGAAAAGTTTTTAATAAAAAATGTGAACGACTGAATTGCCTGCGGCAGTAGTCGATCTTCGTACCAGCTTTGTCCGATATTATAAGCGGTCGAGGCCGCCGCAGGGTGACGCATATGCTTGACCACCCAGTTGGTCCCGACATCTCTAACGCCTCGTCGCGCGCGAACCAAATCAATCGGCGGAAGCTTCTCTGGTTCCTTAAGTGCATTGACATAGGCTTGGATCGCAGACTCTTTAAACTCGTCCTGCTTCCGCTTCTCTTTAACGGTCCGTGACAACGTCTCAAATTCCAAACCCGCGCGAGCCCAATCCTGTCCACGGTAAAGGCTTTCGGCTTTGTTGATTAGCATTTTTGAGAGATCACGGTTTTGCGGAAATCCGATCTGATAAATTTCGTACGCCTGTGCCGCTAATAGAAAATCTTCGCGACTGCTTTTGATTCGCGCCGCTTGTTGGATGCGGGTAGCGATATCGCGAGTAATTAGCTCTAGGAATTTTAGTTGGCTCGCTTCCTTCCGATTAAACTTTCCCTGGCGATCGACAGCGCGAGTCCGAATTTCTTGCGTGGTAATCACGGCATGCTCGATGAACCTTATCTGATCAGTAACTTGGTTCGCCTTTTTAATTGCCTCGTTCCATCGTTGAATAGCTTCAAACTTCACTTCAGGATCTGAGCTTGCGACCAAGACTTCAATCCAAACATCGCCTACTTCTCGCCACATTTCTTTCAACGCGAGTCGACGGCCTACTCGTGAAAGCACTCGTCGATAGGTCAAATGTCCATCGGAGATTTTTTTAAAGTATTCGACTGGATGCAAGACGACAGCTAGCGGCTCTTTGTCGATCTCTTTAGCAGCAGACGCGTTTTGCTTTGTGCCGATGGCCGGAGCTGGAGACGGAGTACCGGGCTTTTTCCAATCCGAAATCTTTTGCGGAAGTTCTTTGACTGCCGTCGGAGAAGTGACCGCAGGCGCATTTAAGGAATTTTTCGCTTTTTCTTTTTCTTTTGCAGCCTCCTCTTTCAGTGAGACTTTGTAATCCCCGTACATTTCCACATAGGGAACGGCGAGTGAAAGAACTGCCTCTCGCCGAATATCTGTTTTCCGGTAGAGCTCCGGTAAATCGAGCGTGAGATTGCGACTAACTAAACCCTGGGTGCGGACAGCTTCCTCGAAAGCAGTGACTGCTTCTTTGTACTTTTGCTGATTCACAAAGCACCAGCCAATTCTGTAGTGGGCCAGCGGGGTGTATGCCGAGAGGTCTTTCGATATCACACGACGAAAGGTTTCAAGCGCTCCTTCGATGTCCTTTTTCTCCTCAAGAAAATAGTCTCCTAGAATAATATTTGCTTCCAATAGGTTTTGGGATTCCGGGAATTCTTGATTCAGCTGTCCGAAGGTTTTGATCATGGCTTCTGATTGACCAATATCCCGCAGCTCTAAGCCTTTAAAAAATAGCGCTCGATCGCGAAGTTTACTTTTCGGAAAGAAGGCGTAAACCTTTTGGTAAATGTCGATCGCTTCTTGCTTTGGGCGCTTCTCGGCCGTGAAGTCGATCTCAGTAATCGGAACACCTTTATTTTTGTTAACTTTTATCAAATACATGAGTCGGCTTTTTTGTAGGTGAAGGTCCGCCAGCGAAAAATAGAGTTCGGGCAGAAACTCCGTGTCGCGAACACGCTTGATCTCGGTACCCGTGACGGCAATTTTTTTCTCTGTCGAACGCAACTGCTCTTGGAGCTCACTCACTTCTGTGGCAGAAAAATTTCGTCTGAGGCCCGTCGTCACTTTGGGCGATAGGATGGGTCCCTCTTTTTCTTGCGCACCCGCAAGAGCTGCTACAAAAAAGATCAGGATACTCAAAAGAGTCGCGGTCGAGCGCACGTGCAGTTTTGACCTCACTCTTCCTCCTCTTCTTCCTCTTCTTCTTCCTCGATCACGGGCTCAGGCGCAGGTTTTTTCTTTAGCGCATTTAGAGCAGACGGTTGCAACGGTTGCGCACAACGAGCTCGAATCAATACTTCGTAGGAATCCAATTCATCCCACCAGGATTCGTCGATCACGGGCCAATAGAGACGATCAAAGCGCGTCTTAGACGCCGGCGTTGGCCGGTAATCGGCTTCATCCGGCGGTATGGATGTCAGCGGCCGAATCGAAGCTTCGTACTCTAAAAAAGTAACTTGATCTCGTAGCTCAATTAGGTGACTCGCGACTTTTTCGATTTCTTTAGGCAGGCTACGAGCGATCGCATTTTCTGACTTCAATGCGCCTATTCTCAAATTCTTAAGAATCACTTCCCTTAAGCCAGGTGCAGCCCGAAGATCTTCGTCTTCTAGTGCCTTGACCTCTGTGCGATAACGATGGATCAATGTGGCCCGTTTCTGAAGATTTCGACCTTGAAGCGCCAACTGTTTCAGCTGGGTGTCTTGATCCAGAATCATTCGCGATTCAATTTGCTTGAAGCTGGTCTTATAGCGCTCTCGAAACGCAGCGGCAGATTCTTTTATAAGATCATAACGGCAAAGATCTCTTTCGATCACCATCCTCAGAAGATCCGCTTCTGGCGACCGCAACATTTGGAAGAATGCTGAATCAATGACTTTCAGAATCCCCAACGCTTTTCCGTACTCTTTCAAATAGTATCGCGACCAGGCCATTTCCAAGAGTGCACGTGCGCGCTCTCGCAGCGGCAGATCCACCGAGCGAACCACTTCAAGAGCTTCATCGTAATTCCCGCGCTCAAAAACGAGGCGCGCTCTATTGAGCAATGCAAACTGCTTGGTAGGTAAACGTATTACTTCCCGCTTAATCAGGTCGTCGTAAAGCGACTCAGCCTCGTCACTTCGACCATCAGCCAAGACTTCGGCCGCACGCTCGAACAGTCGTTCCGCGTGCCACTGCGTGTCCGTCGAAACTTTGGCTAGCTCTTTTGTCGCCCACTCCTGGTAGCCACGTCGCAAAAGGGCGCGCGCCCGAAAGTACGCCAGCATTGACCGTTCGGAATTTCCATCCACGGTCCCGTCAAACTCGTACGAGAATTCTTCCATCAGCTGATCGTCGAACTCGTTTGTTTCCGCCAACTGATCCAAAGCGCGTAACGCCCACGTCCCTTGAGTCGTGCCAATTGCACGAAGCGCCACATCCAAGTAAACGGCTTGCGCCGCAAGGGAATAACCCTTCGCCACCAACGCTTCAGCAGCAAGCAGTTTTAACTCTTCCAGTGCCGGTCCTGTCGCTGAACGAGAGGGTATTTGTAAATCCCAGGCTTTTTCCTTAGGGGACTTCATGAGTTCGCGAAACTGGGCGACGTAATTCGGATCTAAGACGACCGGACCTGGTGCCTTTTGCTCCGAGGATTTGCCGGCTTTAGATTTGGAGTCAGTACCTTTTGTGTTCGCCTCTTGCGAAATCACCGGGACGGAAGTGAACAATAAGAAAACGGATAGAGTCGTAGCGAAAGTACGATTCATTTACTCGTCCTCAGACTCAGAGCTTTTACGACTGAAAAGTTCAAACTGGGTCTCGATACCGAACCCGATGTCGGTGATCCCGGTTAAGCCGAGTTGAGAGTCATTGAAAAAGTATTGACGCAAATAGTATCGGAGCGCCGTTTTGGGAGTGATGAAATAGCGACCCTGTATTCCTGGCGCCAAAGTAGGCACGTGCCCTACTTTTTTAAACACCAAGGAACCTGCGCCAAGGTAGAAGCTTGTCTCGCTATGCACGAGTGACTTGTTGAACAAAAGCGATTTTCCATAGAGTGGGGTATATACGATTCCCGACATAATGATATTCTGGGGGAAATCGATCTGGCCCCCGAAGCCGAGATTCTGAACTGCAACTCCTAAATTTCGAAAATCCTCTTTCAACTGAGTTTCACGATTGAAGTTGTAACCGAAGCTCAATACTTCCCAAGCAAGAAACGGTCGAAAATAGTAGGCGTAATTGAATGAAAGCGGAAATCCTCGGTTGAATGAATCGGTAGGAATATAGCCAAAATTCAACGAAACACTTTGATCGATATTGTTAGTCCGCCCCTGGATAGCAACCGGCGTGGGAAGATCGTAAACATCCCGCTTAGGCACATCTTCGTCATTGTTTGCAAAAGCAAATTGGCCTGAAAAGCCGATGCTGATCGCGAATAAAGCCACAACCAATTCGAAGTTCAAACTGCGCTGACCCACGAGCGTTCTCATGAGGACAGTTTCTTACAATCTACGAATATTTCCGACCATTTGCGTATTTTTGATTTCGATCGAGACATTGGTCTCATGGGACAAAGGTCGGACGACCAAATTACTTTTGAAAACGGGTTTCACAAAGCTGGCTCAATAGCTCTGTTTCTAACCGCGCGCGCACGGTTTCGCGATTCGGCCTTGTGCCTAGCAGATCCTCTAACGAAATCACACTTCCCGGGGCGAAACCGCAAGGTTTCATACCGGCAAACGCCAATGGATCGGCATCCACATTCATGGCGAGGCCATGAAATGAAATCCATTTTCGCACGGCAATTCCTATAGAGGCGATTTTTTTGTCGCCAATCCAAACTCCGGTCGCGGGAGAAGGATCGAATGCACCATCTTCCGTCTGGAGTGTGTTTGCTAGGGCTGAAACTCCGAAAGACTGAAGGGTCCCAAGAATGGCACCTTCAAGCTTACGCATGTAAAGGTGCAGGTCACGTCCTCGAGAGTTCAAGTCGAGGATCGGATAAGCGACGATTTGATTAGGACCATGGTAAGTCGCGCGTCCCCCACGACTTACGTCGTAGGTTTCGCCTGTCCATCCGAAGACATCACCAGGCTTTGTTCCCCGACCGAGTGTCACAACTGGAGGATGGCAACAGAACACGAGAGTTTCACGTCGCAATTCTCGTGCGACCTGATCAACATACTCTTCCTGCCGGGCTAGCGCCTCTTTGTAAGAGACAAGTCCCCAGTCCTCAACTGCCAACATCTCCGGCTCCCGCAAAAACTCCCTTGGTTGCTCTAAATCAAGCATGCTCTCGCCGATCAAGCATGTGCTCGGGGCCCCGAACCAGGTTTTGCACCACCCAACGGTTTTTGAATGATGTGAATTGCGTGACCAAGCGTTGCCTCTGCCGCTTCCATCATCGTTTCACCCAACGTTGGATGCGGATGAATCGTCAATGCGAGGTCTTCGATTCGCGCGCCCATTTCTACAGCCAATGCCGCTTCAGAAATCAAATTCGAAGCCTCAGGACCGACAATATGAACACCAAGCACGATGTGTGTTTTCGCGTCGGCAATGATTTTAACAAAACCGTCTGTTTCCATTAATGAAACCGCTCGACCGTTGGCCGCAAAAGGGAATTTACCGATCTTAAGGTCGGTGTATCCTGCCGCTTTGGCTTCGTCTTCGGTCATTCCTGCCGCTGCGATTTCTGGATCGACAAAAATCACTGACGGTACAGTCTTAACTTCGTAGGCACGTTTTTTACCGGCGATAATTTCAGCTACCATCACACCTTCGTGCGAAGCTTTGTGCGCCAGCATCGGCTGACAAGCAATATCGCCAATCGCGAAAATGTTTGGAACGTTGGTACGACGTTGAGCGTTTACTTTTACGAAACCTTTTTCATCAACCGCAATTCCTACGCCTTTGATGTTCGCCTGATCGCTGTTGGGCTTTCGACCAACAGTCACAAGTACTTTATCAGCTTTCAAAGTTTGCTCTTTGCCGCCAACTTCAACCGTGACCTCGACACCCTTGCCGGATTTTTTCCAGCCCTTAGCTTTCGCTTCAAGCATAACGTCGACGCCGTTCTTTTTTAGTTTTCGAGCTACAACCTGTACACATTCAGGATCGGCAAGACCTACCAATAAGCCCTTATTCGCTTCGACTACAGTCACTTTTGTGCCGAAGTTAGACAGCATCGAGCCAATTTCAAGGCCGATATACCCACCACCGATGACGATCGCAGATTCTAATTTTTCGTCGAGTGCTAAGCCGCCCGTCGATGACAAAACGTTTTGTTCATCAAACGCGAAGCCTGGAATTTCGATCGGACGCGAGCCCGTCGCGATCACAAAGTTTTTCGCCATAACAGATTCGGATCCAGTTTTAGTTTTAACGGTCAGTTCCGTCGTCGATTTGAAAGACGCCTCGCCACGAATGATCGTGACGGTGTTACCTTTCAAAAGTTGCTCGACCCCGCCAGCCATGCGATCGCAAACTGACTTCTTCCAAGTTTGCATCTGCTTCATATCAACTTTCACTTTGCCAGGCAGGGAAAGACCCATTTCGGACGCATTATGTTCCATTTTGTGAAGGAAGTGGCCAGCCGTGATCAAAGCTTTCGACGGAATACAGCCAACGTTCAAGCAAACGCCTCCCATGTATTCGCGCTCGATGATCGCCGTTTTCAAACCCTGCTGAGCCGATCGAATCGCACAAACGTATCCACCTGGGCCAGCGCCGACTACGACGACATCAAAATTCTGCGTTGCCATAAAAAACTCCATCCCTTGTTTACATCATGTCCAACATCAACACGCCTGGATTTTCAATGCGCGCGATGAAAGCTTTAAGGAAGTTAGCTGCCACAGCGCCATCGATCAGTCGGTGGTCTGCAGTGATTGTGAAACCCATTGTGCGAATAGAATCGAGCGACATATTGCCCGCAGCATCGCGCTTGATCACAGGTTTTTCCTGGATCTTGTACATACCCATGATCGCCACTTCCGGATGATTGATGATCGGAGTCGCGTACTGTCCACCCACCGAACCGATGTTCGTAACGGTGATCGTTGCGCCTTTCATTTCATCCAAAGCCAATTTTCCATCGCGCGCGCGTTTCGCTAGATCGTTGATCTCACGCGAAAGCTGCAAAATGGTTTTGCTGTCAGCATTTTTAATTACTGGAACAAGAAGTCCATTTGGAGTGTCCGCTGCAAATGCCACGTTGAAATACTTTTTGTAGACGATTTCCTGAGCCGCATCGTCGATCGAAGCATTGAACATCGGGAATTCGCGAACTGTCGCAATCAAGGCCTTCATCACAAACGGCAAGTACGTGATTTTCACGCCCGCTTTTTCACCGACGGCTCGAAGTTCTTCGCGCATCGAAACAAGAGCTGTCACATTGGCTTCATCCATCAATGTGAAGTGCGGCACCACGTGCTTTGCCATCTGCATGTTCTCAGCAATTTTCTTTCGGATTCCGCGAAGAGCGACGCGCTCTTCTGCCGCTCCGGCTGGGCCCTGATAACCTGGCCGCGGAATAGAAGGCATTTGAAGAGCCGAGGCCGAGCCGTTTCCAACTGATGGCATTCCGGCCGACACAGCACCGGCGCCACCAGAGCCCATGACATCTTCTCGAGTCACGCGACCCGCGACACCTGTGCCGCGAACTTGATTCAAATCCACACCCGATTCACGCGCCAAACGGCGAGTGGCCGGAGTCGCAAGAACCCTTGCGTCTGTTACCGGAGGATACACATCAGCGCCGCTAGAGCCTTGAACAGCCGTCGCTTTTGAAGCCGCAGCAGAAGCCATCATTGCCGCCGGCTGACTTACTGCGGAAGCTGGTTGATTGGCAGAAGCAGCAGGTTGATTTGCCGTTGCCGCTGGCTTCGTCGCCGTCGGCGCGGAAACTGTCGCCGCGCCATCAGTTTCAACAACCAACATGACCGCACCGACCTCAATCACATCGCCTTCTTTTTTCTGAATTTCTTTTACAATCCCGGCGATCGGAGAAGGAACTTCTACGGTTGCTTTATCGGTCATCATTTCCGCGACAGGTTGATCGGGAGAAATCTTATCGCCGACTTTTACCAACCATTTTACCAATTCGCCTTCGGTGACGCCTTCGCCTAACTCTGGAAGCTGAACATTTTTTGTCGCCATAAATCCCCCGTTAAAAAAACAAACTGAAATTAAAAACTAAGTTACCGAATCGCCGGGTTCCCGGTCGCTGGTTCGGTGGTAGCAGTTCTACCCTTCAACAAGCCCTTCATAAAAAACTCTCCCGCGCGGTAAGAGCTACGAACCAACGGTCCACTTGCCACATACAAGAAGCCCATATCTTCTGCGATCGCTTGCCATTCCGCAAACTCCTCGGGAGACACGAAGCGTTCAACTTTCAGATGACGCTTTGTCGGCTGAAGATACTGACCAAATGTAACGACATCACACCCGACCGAACGCAAATCGCGCAAGGTCTGAATGACTTCCTCTCGCTCTTCCCCAAGTCCCATCATAATCGAGGACTTCGTGTAGCGCGTCGGATCAAGCTGCTTTACGGTCTCTAACACACCCATGGTCTGACGGTAGCCAGCTCGCGGATCGCGAACTTTTCTTGTCAGGCGCTCAACGGTTTCAATATTTTGGGCGAAAACATGAGGTGCTGCGACCACGATTTTTTCGATTAGCTGACGATTGCCCTTAAAGTCAGGGGTCAGCACTTCAATAATCAGGTTCGGATCGCCTTCGCGAATGGTTCGAATTGTTCGCGCAAAGTGCTCCGCGCCCTCATCAGGCAAATCATCGCGATCAACAGACGTGATCACGACATACTCGAGACCCATTTTCGCAATCGCGAAGCCAACTTTTTCCGGCTCTTCGCTGTCGATTCGCCCTCTCGGATTACCGGTCTTAACGGCACAAAAACGACATCCACGCGTGCATACTTCACCCATTAACATGAACGTCGCCGTGCCGCCGCCCCAGCACTCGCCGATATTTGGACAGCGGGCTTCTTGGCAAACGGTCGCCAGGTTTAAGGACTTCAGCATGTCCTTGATCCGCGTGTAATTTTCGCCGCCTGGTGCACGTACTTTCAACCAAGCCGGTTTTCGCATTTCCTGAGGCTGTGATTCTGACATGCGGGAAGTCTTAACGTCGAGAGCCCGCCTTGTCTATGGTGGCGGATGGAAAGACGGGGTAACTTTACGGTTTAACGGGCAAGAGTTTAAACATTCGATACGCGGCCTTGCTGTGCCGCGCAACGCAGGCTTCCTGATGCCGACATCGACGGCATCCAGACAGCTACTTTACGGTCTTCAGATGTCGATCGATGACGTACTTAAAGCTCGCCGCTGAAGCAGCCCCACGAACGGGGACGCCATTGATCAGGTAGGCCGGAGTGCCAGAGAAGCCAAATTTACGAGCCTCATCTTGATCTTTTTCGATCAGCGAAACGATCGCCGCAGATTCCGCCAACTTTTTCATTTCTGAATACTCAAAACCAAGAGATTTAATTAGTTTCCCCAGTTGCAGATCGACTCGGCGATCGTATTTCGCCATCAGGTCTTCCCGCGTTTTTGCTTGGCGCTCAATTTCGTTTGGCATGAACTCGGACTGCATCTCGAACAACTGCGCTTTAAATTCCAGCGCTTTTTTCGGGCTCTTGGTCGCAATCGCTTCGAAAAGGTGCGACATCTTCCTCGCCTGCGGATGCAAGCGATCGATGGGGTGATGCTTCAAAAGAACTCGCAGTTTGTCGCCGTACTCGGCCTTCACTTGCTGAACCGTTTCGTGGCCTTGTGCACAGAAGCCACATTGAAAATCAGAGTATTCGACGATGGTGATCGGTGCCGATTTCAAACCGTCTATGACACGGTTTTCGTCGATCGCTGGCTGCACGACATTGCCGAAGCCGTCATCTAATTGTTTCGATTCTTTCTGAAGCCGAGCGAGATCGGATACTTCGTTTACGACATCGAGGAATTTCAGAGGGTCCTTGCGCATGGCCGCATACAAAATCTCGGGATCGTCCTGCATCGCCTGTTTTAGCTGGGCGGAATTGGGCGCACAGGCCGTCGAAAAAAACGATGCGGATGTAAGCGCCAATAGAAAGAATAGAACTTTTGCCTGATACATGCTTCCTCCAAATTCAATTCGAAAATCCTAAAAACCAATAGGGGCCGTTGTCACGCACCAACGCCATCAGCTGTCGCCGCCAAACTGGTTATATGAGAGCCGAAAAACGTCCCTCGCATTTCGGTATTATCGCTATTAGAATGAAACGGTCGCAGCCCCTTTGGGCGGCGGACTCAAACGGAGGCTTTATGTTTCTTCATCTACGAGCAATCCCAGGAACCCTGTTATTTTTGGCAACGACGATGGCCACGGTATTTACGACAACTAATTCCTGGGCAAAGGTCGAGTACGATTCGTCCTCGCTACTAATTAAGAACTCGGACCAAGTGAGCGAAATGATTCGACTGAAAATTCGAAAAGCTCAGAAGATTCAAGGCAAACAGGAAGAATCCGAGGACGGAGAAATTCAAGCCGAGCCGGAAGCGCTCGACAATCTTCGCGACGCCCTGCGGATCGCACTTTCTCGACCCGATCAAGACGGTGCGCGATCGAATCTTTACGGCCGGGTACGTCGCGAGCTTGTCGATCTCAATTCGCTAGACTTAGTCCTCATGGAACTTACGGAAGAAGCCATCGCGGAACTTCGCACTCAAGACGGCCCCCGCAGAACCGCGACGTATATCGTGCTTCTAGAAAACATGATGGCAGAGTTGAAGCCTGAATCGATGGATAATGTGAATTACAGAAAAATCTTCGAACGCATTCGCGACGCGAAAATCACCATCACCGACAAGGCGCGCGTGGCCAATTTGCTTCGCTCAATGTCTGTCCCTGTGTCGCCCTCGACCACAGCCGAGAAAATGTTAAAGCTGATGCCTAAAGTCCAGGAGCCGAAGACCAAATAACAGGTCCATCCAGCTAGCGCGGCCAGCCGGACTCGAATATCCCCTCGAAAACTCCGATAGACCTTTATCGGAGTTTTATCTTGAACGCTGGCAAAGTCGAAAAAGGTATCGCGAAAGAGATGGGTGCGTCGCAGGTTCGTGGGCGCATTTGGATGTCTTTCCACGCCTGGACCCTTGCGGTGATGTTGTTGATTGGGATCGGCAACGTCGCAACCGCGCTGAGGCCTTTCAAAAGTTCCAATCCCGTCGAGAGTGCTTCCCGCGCACCGCTCATCACGATTTCAAGCTCCTCAGCTGGTTCTACAGAGGAACAACGCCAACCGGCTAGCAGCCTTATTCATTCTGAAAGCTTAGACTATCTCGTCGACGTGCAGCTCGACTGTACCGCCAGCAAAACCTTAATTGTGGCCAAGGATGTGCGTCAGCTCCGCTTGCGGATCGCGGACTGCCGATCGGACAACCACGCACTCGAGACGTTTTATATTCGCAACGAGACCAACGGGTTCGAAGCGACCATCTTCAAAATTCCAGACGCGCGGAAACCCGCATCGATGGATCTCATTTCGACTGACTACATTTCACTAGAAACTGGGGAAAATAAAATTCGCATCAGTCGCAGCCAAGGGGATTCTCCCTCACGCGAGCAAACGCTTGACGTACACCGCCACTAGAAGCCCCGGCTAACGCCAGCAAGCCAAAGAGTTTCACGAGGCGAGGTCCCGCCGTCTTTCACGGCAGCGGATGTTGTTAAACTGCTGCTCCAAAAGCGGCCAAGTGGTCGATATTGAATGACCGAAACAATTCCATCCGTCACGCGCCAACGACCCTCCACTGTGTAACGTTGGGAAATGGGTTTCACGATCGACAATAGCGTTTCGTCAATTGGCCCCGGTCCGAACTGGTCCGGATTCATGATCAATGTGACTTTGCTCTGCACCCACGGATTGACCATTTTTATATCTAAAGTGTTGCCTGCAATCGAGTACTGCGCATCGAGGCGAAACGAAGCGACTTCAACTTTTAGATTCGAGATTTTTTCTTTCGCTTCCCAAACAGGACGAATTTTGGGGTCGTTCTTCGCATAGTTTTCGACATGCCATTCGGCTAAACGGCGAACCATGAATTCCCCAAATTTACGCCGCTCATCGAGGAGCTCCTGTGGAGTTCCTTTCATGCCGTAGACATCATTGTAGTAGCTCAATCTGTTTGGAGCCAAAGCCACGCGTTCAATTTCAGTTTGGCCAAAGCGCTGCTCATAGCGCTCGCGAAACTCTTTGCTGAGTGTTTGATTGAATATCCGGTCGTGAAGAATACCTCCATCAAAAGGACGCACCACCCAGACCAAATCGCGAACTACTTGCTGGCGCTCAGAGCGCACGTCGTCGGTGTATCCATGTTTCCAGCGAGCATTCGAGGAATGCGAAGCCCACCCACTGCATGGCACCGCCAACAGTAAGAAAAGAACTCCAAATAAAATGCTCCGCGACTTTGTCATCACTCCGCGCACTTCCTCTTTTCGCCTCGATTGGCCCGATGCCACTGCTGTGATTTTACTGAGCAATAATCGGGCTAGAGAAGCGCCTAACTGTTTGAATTTCGTTTGATTCTTCCACCGTCGATGAACCGCAGAAGAGCCTAAAATTGAGCAAATATGCCGCAGGCGTTTGGCCGATCCGGCCTGGCTGACTATATATGTTTGTAATTTCAATAACTTATGTCGACACATGCCTGCGATTTAAGCCGCCTGATCGACGCCACTGGGCGCTGTCTAATGATGTCGCATAGTGTCGTCCTTGGGCCGCCCACCAGCATCGCTCCTTGTCGCAAGCCACCGCCTTCGTTAGCTTCAGCGCGCGCCTATGAAACTTCGTTCAAAAAATGACCTTCACCTCGCCCGCAAAATCTGGCACTTCACCGGAATTATCGGGATGATTTTAATCTACCACTACTTTGGCACGAGCCAGAGCTGGTGGATCATTCTTGCGTTGGCTGGATTTTTCTTCCCACTCGATTGGCTCCGCCAATCACGTCCGAAGCTCAATCAAGCGACGATGAAAATCTTTGGTCCCGTCATGCGGCACCATGAATCACAAGCGTTCTCGGGACTCTCCTACCTCATTCTTGGTGGTATTATTCTGCTCGCGTTTTTTGAACGCCATGTAATCACACTCAGCCTTCTATTTTTGGCCATCGGCGACCCGCTTGCCAGCTACGTCGGCATTCGCTTTGGTCGCGATCGCATTCTCGGCAACAAAACCCTGCAAGGGACCCTCGCGGCTTTCTTCGCGTGCTCCGCCATCGCCGGCACTTACTATTACTTGAACGGAATCATGACCGAACGACTTTTGATCGTGGCTCCGATTTCAGGAGTGATTGGTGCTGCAACTGAACTAATACCGATTGGAAAACTGGACGACAATCTCACCTGCCCCGTGCTGAGTGCCATCGGCCTTACTGCACTTTTTTATCTTTACGGAGGATTTGTCTGATGGAACCCAAACTTGACCCGAACGCAGATCCAGAAACCCGTCTCGGCAGAGCCCGCCGCCTCCGCCAGAGAATGGGTATGCACATTTACGTTCTCCCGAATTTGATTACGACGCTGAACATGTTCTTCGGTTTTTTCGCCTTGATTTACGCGATTCGCGGAGAATACGTCTGGGCCGCTTACGCAATTGTAGGTGCAGCTGTTTTCGATTTACTTGATGGCCGCGTGGCCCGAATGACGCACTCGACGTCGAAGTTCGGCGCGGAGTATGACTCACTCTGCGATCTTGTCAGTTTCGGCGTTGCGCCCGGCGTGCTGCTTTACCTCTGGGCGCTGCAACCCTTCGGTCGCCTAGGCTGGCTGGTTTCGTTTTTGTTCACGGCCTGCGGGGCACTTCGCCTGGCTCGCTTCAATGTGCAAGCCAGCGTTATTGAAAAAGCCTACTTTCAGGGTCTTCCAATTCCAATGGCGGCGGGTATCGTCGCTTCCTCCGTCCTTGCGTGGAACGATCTCGGCTGGGATCCCCAGCAATCGGTTTTACTATTGACGATGACCGTGCTTTTAGCGTTCGTCATGGTTTCAAACTTTCGCTACCGAAGTTTTAAGGACCTCGACCTTCGCGAACGTTTGCCGTTTTGGTATCTCGTTCTCGGTGTTGGAGCCTTGGCGCTCATCGCGATCAGACCGGAAGTGATGCTCTTCATTTTGTTTATGACCTATGCGCTTCTGGGCGCTATCTTTGGCATTCTCGGTTGGGGCCGAAAGCCAAAGCGTCGCGTGGCAATGGAAGCCGCCCTCACTGCAGAAGGCGATGACCTCCACGAATTCGTAGATGACAACCATTCCGATTCGAATCAGACAGCAGGAGAAAACGGATATGACCGGAAGTAGTGTTTCGCGAACCAAAGGAATTAATGTCGGCGTCGTGGGCGCGACAGGTGTCGTTGGGGAAACTTTTCTCCTACTCCTCGCGGAACGCGAATTCCCAGTTGGCGAATTGCGGCTGTTTGCCAGCGACGCCTCAAAAGGTCTGAAACGAAAAATTCACGACCGCGAATTTGAAGTCACGACATTGTCTGACGGCTGCTTCGAAGGCCTCGACATCGTTTTCTTTTCAAGTGGCGACGACATTTCTCTCGAATGGGCACCGAAGGCCGTCAAGTCCGGCGCGATCGCGATCGACAATTCTGGCGCTTTTAGAATGCGATCCGACATCCAACTGTCGGTCCCTGAGGTCAATGGACACCTGCTACCGAAATTAAAAATGGGCGAGGCACCCGGTTCGGCAGCACAAATCATTGCAAATCCAAACTGCTCGACGATTCAGCTTGTCGTGGCGTTGAAGCCCCTGGCCGACAAGTATGGTCTCGAGTTCGTGCGAGTTTCTAGCTACCAGTCGGTCAGCGGAGCCGGAAAAAATGGCATTGAAGAACTCCTCGAGCAAACAAAGATCGCGGTAGAAGGCGACACACCAACCAAGGGAAAAACCTTTCCAAAGGTCATCGCCTTCGATTCAATTCCACAAATCGGCTCCTTCACCACGGATGGCTCCTCGCTCGAGGGCTTCTGCAGTGAAGAAGTAAAAATCATGAACGAAACACGAAAAATCCTAGGTCTTCCAGATCTCAAAGTCTCGGCGTTCACTGTCCGCGTCCCGACACTTAATTCACATGCTGAAACGGTGTGGGTCACACTTAAAAAACCCGTGTCAAAGCGCGAGGAAATCGAATCCACGCTCGATTCTGGAAGCGGAATTGAGGTCTTTAAATTTAACGACGGAATGGACTACCCCACTCAAGCCTTCGCGTCGGGCCAAGATCCGGTTTACGTCGGCCGCGTCCACAAAGATCCGACCGATCAGACGACTTGGATGATGTGGGTCGTGTCAGACAACTTGCGTAAAGGCGCAGCTCTCAACGGCATTCAGATCGCAGAAAAAGTTTACGGGCTTTAAGCCGCATTCTTTGGTTGCTGTGCCGCACAGTGTTTGCTGTGATGGGGGTATGAAAATACAGCACCAGTTTATAAGCATCTTGAGCGTATTTACGCTGGTTCTCAGTCTTCATGCACCTGATGCCGACGCTGCGGTGACCGTGTCAGCGGTCGAACGCGCCTCCGTCGTCGAAGGCTCTGGAACCGCGACCATCACCGTTTATGGCGGAGTCGCCGGCGATACAAACCGCTGTAACTCGGTTGCTAGCGATTCACTTTGCGACAACTGCCGCCTCTTGAACTCCGAAACCGTGCCCAATGCCGATGCCGATCAATACCTTCAGGCTTGTAACAATCGCCGCGTCCATCCCGATCTTCAGTTGATCGTTTCACTCTCGAGCGACGCTATCGATGGTCGGGTGACGATCACTAACACGGATGGCAACACGGCGCTTGCTCCAGTTTCCGCACCGCTGAATCTGACAAAAGGAACGACCGGACAACTTATTCTTCGCTGGGGCGATCTCTGTTCGCGAGTCATTTCGCTAGACACCAACAGCGGAGGCGAAGGCGCCACACAGTGCGCGCCCGGCAATGGCCACGCCTCGGCAAGTCTGCGAATTGGGATTTCTTCAGATGGAGATGATCTGTTAAACGCCGCGACTGACGAGTATCGAACAATGACTGTCATCGTCCGAGGCACCTCTGGCGTATCACTTGCCACCGACTGCGACGACGTCGCGACAGACTCGCGCATCTGCTATTTCGAAATGGGGCCTGGCGACGAAAAAGCTGTCGTGCGAACCCTCCAAAAACCTGACGGCAATTCCTTCCCGACAGGCACCAATACTACCTTTAAATTTTTGCGGTTTTTATTTGATGCCCAGGGATTTAACTTCGTCCATTTAGGTTCTAGCTATGTCGATCTTCCCGTTGAGGCGGCTGACACAACGACGTTCAACGTCAGTCCACGGCGAATCGAAGGTCTCGTCAACGATGTGCCCTACTATTTTAAAGTCGCAGCTATCGATGCAGCTGGAAACGTAGGTCTCTATAACGGAAAAGACACTGACACAGACTGCCAGTATTCAGTCAATCCTGCTGACACCACTTGCCGAGTCGTCACACCGAGCGAGGTCGTTGGGGTTTTGGATAAAACTAACTGCTTCATTGCGACCGCTGCCTATGGAACTCCCTTCGCTGACGAGCTCAATATTTTGCGCGATTTTCGAGATCAAGTATTGATGACAACTTCCGCTGGTCGCGCACTGGTACGCGGTTACTACGCGGCGAGCCCCGCATTGGCAGAATTTATTTTGAAAAACGATACGCTTCGCGATCTTACGCGAAAAGCATTGGTCCCCTTTGTTTGGTTTGCAGGAATCAGCCTTTCCATTGGGGCAAGTGCCATGCTTTGGTTTTTAATTTCGATTGCGATCGCAATGACCGCCGTTATTCATATCCTTGCAACTCGCCCCCGAAAAACCAGCTCCGCTAAACGGGAGCGGCGCACTGACACCCGTGATCGTTCTGGCTGGCTTCCGATCGTCGCTGCGCTCATGGTGGGTGCAACAAACATTCAGCCGACTATCGCTCAGGTCGAAGCACTCGAAGACACAAGCTCGACACCCATCGAGGCGCTGGAAGACGATACACCGCCGCCTCCTGAATATCCGTACCCAGGATCGACAGCTCCGATGCTCTCGTCTGAAGAAGAGCCCACGGCCGAACCAGTTCGTCCGTCAACACGACAGAAAAAGCCTCGTACCTCAGCGAACGGCAGCAAGTTCAGCGATACGCCGACTCCGACCAAGTCCAATGGTTGGGGCGAGAAGCCTAAGCAGATCAATGAGGATGGCGATTATATTTACGATAGGCTCAGCGACGCTCCGGCGAAGCAGTACGGTAAGCCAAACGAAATTAAATTCTCCGGCACTCCGGGCCGGGAGGCGCCGAGCACCATCACTCAAGATGGCGAATTCCTGTACCCTGTCGCCGTTTCTGAATTCACAGGCGCAGGCGGATTGCGCTTTGGCTTGATGGCCCCACCAAACATCATCAATGCAAGTAACGGACTCTCATTCAAAGATATTTACGGTGGCGCAGAAATTCCGGCTTTGCTGTTCGAGTACGAGTATCCCCTTACCCAGGCGATCGGGCGCATTGGAATCAAGGGAGAAACCGGGTTCATTGCGACCTCTGCAAAAGGTCGATTCAAAAATCCCGCGCGCGCAGGTGAGGTTCCGGAAGAGCGATTTACATTCCTCATGGTACCCCTACAAGCGACGGTCATTTACCGATTTCAGTTCGCCGACAACCAATGGGTCGTTCCCTTTGTCGAAGGTGGCGGTGGATATTACGGCATCGTAGAATTGCGAGACGACAGCAAGGCCCCGAAATTTGGCGGTTCGCCTGTGGCGGTGGCGGCGGGTGGAGTCAATATTTTGCTCGATTGGCTAGATCGCCAAGCCGTTCGTCAACTCGATGCCGACTATGGAATTAATCATGTGTGGCTAAGTCTTCAGTATCGCCAGATCGTCGGCCTCAAGGAGGATCTCAAAGTGTCCTCGAGTCTTATCACAGCCGGCTTCACTTTTGACTTTTAGGAGCCTCTGCGACGGCATCGCCGGACTTTATGTACGACTCGTAATCGATTCCGGTTCCAACGTTCACAACTCTTTCTAACTTCAACATAAGTTCACCCGCATCAGGACCAAATCCCGGAACCCGGTGGTAGCGCTGTAAAACCGAAACATTCAGCTCCGGCGAGTAAAAATGAAGATCGGGCCGTGAACCTGTGATCTCACATTGAACACGAATGACAGGTTTTTTTCCAAATTTGAATTCAAGTTCTTCGACCGGCCCTACCGTGCAGGCAATCCCACCTCGAAACGGCATTCGACTGTATTCAGTGGTTCCAAAACTTTCGAAAGAATTTTTCTTGCCGAGGTGAAGTGGAAAAATCGATGCCGGATCCCCGATCAGGGTGAATAATGCTGACCCGAAGCCGGGTGCATCCTTAGTTTTCAGGATACTGGCTATGAACCCTGCTGGTCGGTGCCAGATCGTGAACGTCGGCCAGACGACTTCCCCATTTTTTTTCGTTTCCGTGTACTCCCATTTAAGATCTCCATTTTCAAAGGCAACGAGCTTCGTTTGCAGGTAGGCCACCGAGATCCGTCCATCTACCGCAATAATGGTCTTTAAATATTGAAGCTCCAGGCCCAGGCGTGGATTCGGACGAGGAATCGAATTTACGACATCTCCGGCTACAAGAGCGGGCTTGCGTTCATCGGATTTACCTGTGGGCGTTCGCGGATTTTCTTTTTCCTGAATCAACTTCGAAACTCGGGTGACAATATCTAGTATTAGCGGATTCTTGGCACGCCAAACAAGAGCGGTAGCCGATATAAGAAGAAACAGAATCATTAAATAAACCGGTGCAGATGAGGGTTGAGCATTTGCCTGCCGCCCAGCGAGACCCGAAGGGCTCGGTTCTCCGACGGGCCGCGCGCCACGGAGTAATTTTTCGCGGCGCGACTCGACTTCCGAAATCGCCTCCGCAAGAAGTGCGGCCGGGACATTTTGCTCGGTGACAGTCGTCTGTGGCTCCGCGCCTCTATCCCATTTCGTCAAGGCCAGAGACAGCGCTAACGGCCACTCGGGTCTTTCAAGCCGCGACACCTTAAACGTTTCTAACGTTTTTTCTACATCTCCGAGATCTTCGGACTGGAGCGGGCGATAATAGTACTGTGGCAATTTCGAAAATTCTATTTTCCCTATCGCATCAAGAAAGTCTGCCATTCGAGCATACCGCTGTAACGGATCAAAGTGAGTGGCCCGCAACAGAACTTCCTTGAAGCCCACGGGCAAATGCACCTCAGACCGGCGAGAAAGACCAAGATTGTGAACTCGAATATTTTCTAGAATTTGAAGTCGTGACGTCGCCGAAAACGGCGTTGTCTCGGTTAGCATTTCTGTCATTACTAAACCTAAAGAATAGATATCTGTACGTGCATTCGGGGATGTGCCCGAGAGAAGTTCGGGCGCCAAATAATTGAGAGTTCCAATGAGAAGCCCAACTTCTGTCTCGACATCATTTTCCGAATAAAGAGCCTTCGCGATTCCAAAGTCGATAATTTTAGCATTTCCATGGCGGTCGACCAATATGTTAGCCGGCTTGATATCGCGGTGAACAATCCCACGACTGTGAGCAGCCTGAAGCCCAAGTGCAGAGCCACGAATGATATCGACCATTTCTTTATAGTTGATACGACACTGACGAATCAAATTGTGAAGCGACTCGCCTTCCACATGTTCCATCGCGATGTAGACACAGCTGTCATCCTCGCCAAGTGAGTAGATCGCAGTGATGTTAGGATGGTGAACTTGCGCAAGAAGTTTTCCTTCCTGCAGAAATCGAGAGTGCATTGCCGGATCACGGTGAAACTCTTTTCCGATCACTTTGACGGCAACGTTCCGGTTCAAGGTGAGGTCACGACAAAGAAATACCTGCCCCATCCCGCCCGCGCCAATGGGAGACAATACCGTAAAAGCACCAATGCTTTCGCCAGGTTTTTTCAGCCACTTTTCGCCGCTACTCATACACCCCTTCTGTATTTCTTATCGACAAATTTCCGACTTCTCTGAATCGACTTACGTCGTGTAGAAGAGTCGCTGTGAAAAGAACTCCGTCCTCGACTTTCGTCGAATCACTAGAATTTCGCAGATGCGCTGAAGACCGGTATCGCGTGCGTTTACATCTTTCTTATGACGGCACTGACTTTCACGGGTGGCAGCGCCAGACCGACGCCGCTGGAAACACAACCCTAATCACGGGCCAGGGCACGATCGAAGCGGCGGTGGAAAAGTTGTTCGGGGAGAAACTGTCAGTGGTCGGAGCGAGTCGCACAGATGCAGGCGTTCACGCACAGATGCAGGTCGCTCACTTTGACTGCAAAAAAGATCCGACTTTATTTCGCGATTTGCGCTATTCGCTTCAGTGCCTGACGCCGTCATCGTTAGTTGTGAAAGAAGCGTTTTTGGCGCCTTACGACTTTCATTCCATCGCGACTGCAACTGATAAGACTTATCGTTACTCAATTCTGAACCGGCGAGTGCCCAGTGCCCTTCGGCGCCGCACCACTTGGTGGGTTCGCGAACCGTTAAGCTTGGATTTTCTTAACGAAGCGAGCCAGTATCTAGTCGGAACTCACGATTTTAAAAGCTTTCAAACTAGCGGAACCTTTGTCGAATCAACGGTTCGCACACTGACCAAGCTGGCTTGGCAAAAGGTAATCCCGTCGGAGTCAAAATTGAGCCCGCATGGCGCTAACAAGGCCTCGCTTTCAGATGCCCAATTCGCGGACACTTTGTTGTTCGAAATTCAGGGCGAAGGTTTTTTAAAACAAATGGTGAGAAATATTGTGGGTACTTTGGTAGACCTCCAGACGAATGGAAAGGCGCCAGCTGACATTAAAGCGGTGCTCGAGGCAAAAGACCGGCGAAAAGCCGGCAACACTGCCCCGCCTCAGGGCCTATTCTTATCCTCCATCCGATATCCTCATGAACTTGACAATCGTTGCCGTCCTCTTTAAACCCATGAGTTCTTTGCGGAAGGTTTAATCAATGGCTTTAATCAATTTGTCTTCAGGCGGCACGTACAACGCCCCAAAAGCTGGTTCAGAAAACGAAGTTCCACGTCAGTGGTTCATTGTCGACGCGGCTGGAAAAAGCATCGGTCGTATTTCGACTGAAATCGCGCGAGTGATCCGCGGTAAACACAAACCACAATTCACACCCAATCAAGACACTGGCGACTTCGTCGTTGTCGTGAACGCTGAAAAGGTTCAGATGTCTGGTGTGAAGCTCGATGTGAAACGGTACTACCGTCACTCGCGCTTCTTCGGTTCTTTGAAGTCTCTCTCGGCTCGAGAGATGCTTGATAAAGATCCGGCATTCGTTATTGAAGACGCAGTGAAGGGTATGCTTCCAAAGAACAAACTGTCCAGGCAGTTGCTCTTGAAGCTCAAGGCCTACAAAGGCCCAAATCACCCACACTCAGCTCAAAAACCTCAGGCACTTGAAATCAAGTAAGGCATAGGTAAGGAAACGCATGGCTGCAGCTAAAGAGAAAAAAGGTACGAAGTTTTACTACGCAACTGGCCGCCGCAAGACGAGCGCAGCACGTGTCTTCTTGAAGTCGGGTTCTGGCAAAGTTGTGATCAACGGCCGAACTGCTGAAGGTTATCTTTCGAAGGCGACTTCGCGAATGATGATCCTCCAGCCACTTAACATGACCTCGAACGGAACGGCGTTTGACGCCTATATCACCGTTTCTGGTGGTGGCGAAACGGGCCAAGCTGGTGCGATCCGACACGGAATCTCACGCGCTCTTGTGGCGTTCGACGAAACACTTCGTCCAACCCTCAAAAAAGCCGGCTTCCTGACTCGTGACCCACGTATGGTTGAACGTAAGAAGTACGGTCAAGCTGGTGCACGCGCCCGCTTCCAATACTCGAAGCGTTAATCAGCCGAGGTTCAATTGGTTGGTTGGCCGATTTCAGGTCGACCAACTCACAAAAAAAGCCGCTCTCTCGAGCGGCTTTTTTATGTCTATGGGCAAAAACAACTGGCGCTTGGTCCTACCGAAGGACCGTTGCAACTTCTTTTACGTCGACTGTCGACTGAAGAACGATGTCGCAGAAGTCATCACCACATTCCTGGCGAGCTTTCGCCTCATCGGCAAACAACTTCTTTGCGTCGATCGTTATCGTCACGTCATACATCTGATCGCGGTATTCGACGAATACGACCTCAAAAACTTGATTGCTGATCTTGCGAGCTGATTTAAACTGATAAGCCTGATCAGTAATCTTGAATGTCGCGCCTATATTTCCCCATTCTGCCAAACTCGCCAGCGTAAGGTAAACTGTATAGCGTGGCGAAACATCGGTGCTCATTCCCAGGTCAAGAACGACAACTGATGCCTTCAAGTGGGACGACCCTGGAACTTGTTGATCAACCATTCGAATGACTTGATCAACAGAATCTGGCGCAACTGTTTCTGATGTTGACGATACCGCAGCCGCATTTGCAGAAAATGAGAACGCTAAAACAAGGGCCGAAACGGCCATAGCAAACTTATTCATCTCGATTATCCTTTGGTTATTAAATTAAACTGAAGATCCAAATATGGATCTACGCGACTCGTCCACCACGATAAAGGGCGGCGAAGGTCTTTGAAAATTCGTTTATCCCTGTGTACGCGCTATCTGATCACTCGTCTAGAATGTAATTGCCTGGATCGACTGGGACGTCGTTGACGCGCACTTCATAGTGCAAATGCGGCCCTGTTGAACGACCGGTCGAACCAACGGCCGCAATAATATCTCGGCGTTTAACTTTTTGTCCGAGCTCGACGTAAACCTGCGACGTATGACCAAATCGAGTAACAACACCATAGCCATGATCAATGGAAACGAGCTTGCCATAGCCTGGATCGTATCCTGCGAAACTCACAATTCCGTCAGCAGGCGCATAGATCGGTGAACCCGGCGAAGCCGCGACATCAAGACCATTGTGCATGACTGGCTTAGAAGTGAATGGCGAAATTCGGTAACCAAACTTTGAAGTAAACCAACCGCGAACTGGCTTAATACTAGGCGTAGCCGCCAAAAGATTTTGGCGCTCAGAAAGAGACTCCCAAAGCTCAAGTACGCCTTGTTCACGAATTCCAACATCTTGAACTGCCGTATCGATACGAATCGCCAAGGACGCGTAGTCACGAGCTTGTTCTGCCGCAATTTCCCCAGACGACTCGTCGGGAGACGGAGCCTTATAAAATACAGCATCCTGTTCGGCTAGGCCCATTCCGTTGGTTGGAAGAATTCCGCCCAAGGCCGATGCTGGCGACCGACCGACCGCCGAAGTCTCGGCACCACCAATTGGTTGTCCGGGGCGCGGCATTGGCCCCAATGCCAGCTTTAACGACCGATCCTCGGTCTCTATATTCGTAATCAACTTCAGTTTTGTAACAAAGGCGCGAACACGTTCGAGATTGCCTTCAAGCGCGTTCAGCTTTCCTTCGACAACTTGAAACTGCTCACGAAGCAGCGAGTTTTCAGCGCGAAGTCGGCGATTCTCAACCGACGCTCCGAGTAGACTGAGATAGTCGACGACGGCTGCAGCCCCAATGACCGAAAGTACAAGCACGAAGCTTAAAACGGCCTTCAGCCAGCCATCCGACAAGGTCATGGTCGCAGTACGGCCTTTGCGATTTGAAACCATCAAAAATGTAACGGTCTTCCGCGCAGCAGGATCTGCGACTGCGCCGCCTTGATCTTTTTGAATTCCGGTTCTTGAGTTCTTCAAATCCGCTCCTAGAGCCAGTTTTAGCACCGGGAGAATTTCCTTTCTCCCTGTCTTCGTATCGGAATGAAACCCACCAAACTCGAGAGTCAAAGCCCCCATTGATACGAGCTCATTCTGCGATCTCATTCTGAGATTTAATCCTACGCCTAAAATCGTTAGCGCGCTCCGTCGAAACGGGTCAAAACGCAGCGAGTCATCGGCCCTCAGGTCGAATTAAATCACTCTAGGACAGTTAGAACCATAACCGTCACGTTGTCGTCACCACCGGCTTTTTTGGCCTCTTCAATACAATCGGTGACGATCGCCTCGGGATTTTCGAAACCAAACTGCCTGATCGACTTATCAATCACTTCGTCATCAACCAGACCACAAAGTCCGTCGGAGCACATTAAGTAGAGATCACCCTTAGCCAGTGGCCGTTCCAAGATATCAACCTGGACTTCTCGTTCAAACCCCACGCTTCGGGTAATGACGTTTCTGTTCGTCAAACGAGGGAGATCCTCTTCTTTTATAAGACCAGCGCGAAGTTGCTCATTGACCAACGAATGATCTTCCGTCAATTGCCACAAGCGGTCTTGCGAAAACAGGTAAGCCCTCGAATCCCCGACGTTTCCAATAAACAAACTTTCGCCCGAGTAAAAGGCCGTGACTAAAGTCGTGCCCATTCCATGAAGCTCAGGATTTTCGACGTGGCTCTTGTCAAAAATTTTGGCACTCGCTTCTTCATAGCCACGAACTAAAAGTTCGCGCGCCCCGTACTTGCGATTTTGTGTTTTAGCGCCGCGAATAAATTCAAGAATTGTTTTTACGGCCATTGAGGACGCGACTTCTCCGCCGCGGTGGCCGCCCATTCCATCGGCGACGCAATAAAGTCCTAGGTCCTCATCATATAAATATGAGTCCTCATTGCGCTCACGGCGCAAACCAACATCAGTCTTACAAACGACTCGAACACGAGATGCCACGAAAACAGTCTAATGAGGAATAGCGTGAGAGGCCATTAAAACTCTGGCCGATTGATGTCCAGTCCAGGTCGAGGAGATGAACGGAACACTCAATTCTGGCTGTAGATTTAGTTTCCGCTTCCGATAAGTGTTTCAGGAGGGGAAATGGTTTTTTCGGCACCAAGAACAAGATTCTGGATCGCCCTTGGCCTTTCCGTTCTCTTTCACGTTGGAATCGGCGGAGGCCTTGTGCTTACACCGATGAAGCCTTTCAAACGTGAGACAACCAAATCCACGGTCGAACTGATGACTCCGGATGAAATGAACGCCCTTTTAGCTGCGTCCAAAACCCGAAAATCCAACGCCCAGCAGATCGTTACCTCGGATGAAAAACGCATCAACGACGAAAAAGACGAAAAGGCAAAATACCTGAGTAAGTTCGACCAAAAGGTCGTGCGTGAAACTCGCGCCGTGAAGGCCGGAAAGTTTGCTAACGACGCCGGTCGAGGTAAAGCTGTCGCCCCACAAGTGAAAATGGCTGCGCAGCCAGCGCAAGATTCTCATGAGCCGAAAGATTCGAAAAAAGCAGCCGGCGAAAAATCTCAAATCGCAACTTTTGAAAACGGCGACTTTCCAATCGCACCGAAAACGGGCCTGCAGGCGTTTAACCCAAGTTTCAGAAAGCTTCCGATTGTCCCAGATCCAACGGCCGTTGAAGTCTCTGCGGGCGATGGACAAGAAGCATCAGCTACAGATGATCACCTTAAGAACGTGCCTACGGGCCTGCAGACGATGCTGTCGACCCGCGAGTTCATTTATTACTCCTACTACAACCGCATCAAAGACAAACTTCGCCAGCATTGGGAACCAAAAATTAAAGAGAAGTTTGAACGAATTGTTCGACAAGGTCGCTCGATCGCAAGTGAAGGTGATAAGATTACTAAAGTAATCATCATTCTCGACGAACACGGTACGTTGATTCGTGTTCAAGTGGTCAGTCGATCTGGAGTTACCGATTTGGACGATGCTGCCGTTGAAGCGTTCCGCGCTGCTGCCCCCTTCCCGAACCCGCCGAAAGGGATCGTTGAAGAAGACGGTACGATTAAAATTCGATGGGATTTTGTCCTTGAGGCATAAGCAAAGAGAAAAATTCGGCCCTGAAAAGGCCGATTCCCTCGCGATTTCCACATAGAAAAGACCCACCTGACACATAGACGTTGCGCTTATCGCTGCGCCTGGGTTAGCCCATCTCAACTTTCATGGGAAAATATATGGGGAAACAAAATATGTTTTGGGGTATCACACTTGCGACGGTTGGCGTTTTAATTCTTGTTCAAAGCATTTTCAAAATCGATTTACCGATCTTCCGAATTTTAATTGGCGTCGGTATCGTTTATTTAGGAGTGAAGATGGTCTTCGGATCTTTCGGGCTCGAAATCCGAGGCGCTAAACTAGAAAAAGTGGCCACTGCCACAAGCGTTATTTTCACCGAGGCGGATCTTCGATCGAAATCTGACGATAAAGTTAATCGCGATTATCAAACCGTATTCGGAAATTCGAAGCTCGATCTTTCTGTACTCACTAATGAAGATCTTGGAGAAAAATTCGAAGTTTCTGCCGTGTTTGGAAAAACTGAGGTTTTGACTCCGAAAGATCTGCCGCTTGTTGTTCACACCAACACAGCTTTCGGTTCGGTCAACGTTCGTGGAGATAAAACGACGTCGATCGGCAACGGAATCTACCGAACGCCTGGTTTTGATTCTTCAAAGCCTCACGTAAAAATTGAAGCTAACTCCGTATTTGGCGAAGTCGAAATCCGGTAAGTCAACTGGCTTGGATAAATCTCGAGTGACCGTCTTCGTCACTCGATTTATCCTTTGTACCAAACTGCGATTCCTACTAGCGGTCCATCCTCACATAAACGAAGTCTGGGCGGCTTAAAACCTGCAGACGAACCTCTGGATATACACGATCGCCAGAGGAGCGCAGATGAAATGTTCGTCGTTTTTAAAATGCACCCTTAGAAGTCGACCTGTGGCCGTGCTAGCGATTGTTTTTTCGTTCGTCGGTCCACTTTCTTCAAAAGCTGAAGCAGCGCTTGTTGACCTTTGGATCCCCAAAAATCTCGTCGTCAAACCAAGCTTCATGGTGACAGCCGACGGGACGCGCATTCCGATTCCAGTAGAACAAGAACTCCTCGTTCAACTTCGCCTCGACACCGCTGAATCCTATGGAAGTCCCGCCACACGATTATTGAAATCCAAAACGGTGAAGGACGGAGTCATTCAAATTGAAATAGAGACCAGTTCTGAAAAGGCATGCCGAAAAAATGAAGGCGGCATGCTGGCGATGATGGGTCCCCATTCGGTCGATCTCAAGCTCGCACTTCCACCTCACGACCACTTGCTGATGATTGATGGCGAGCTTGCGGGCAAACTTGTTGTTGCGGAAACAAACAGCCAGTATGTTCCAGAGCCGAATTACTTGGCTGACTATAGGGTTCGTGCGTCGAACGCTTTTATGTCAATCGTCGGTGCCCCTTCCTCAATCAAGATTAAGGGTGCGAACGGCTGCGAAGTCGGGGTCGATGAGGAAAACGGAAAACTCGTCATGTCTTATTACTTTCCGAGTCGCCAAGAAACACTTCGAAACGGCGACATCCTAGTTAAGAAAGAACGCTCGGGGCGAGTAGAAATTAAAAACTACGATGTCCGCATCGATTGCGAAGATAAATTCGTCTCACATCAAGTGAAGCTTTTGGGTGCAAATCGCGGTCGAGACGGGCAAATTGCCTTTTCTGTGAATCCGCAGGCGCCAGGGGTGCTGAGTGAATTGGACTTCACGACCGACGAATTAAGGTGCGGAAACTAATTTCGAATAGCTGGTTTGTCGCAAGATGCATTCCATAGGACAAACAGCGGGCTAGATAAAGGTGTTCACCTTGGATTATCGACGCGTTGCCGCCTATTCCGTCTCGAATAAATCTAACTCTCTGCCGATAAGTTGAGTCGGAACGAAAGGCCTGTTAGACCATTTGCTCCTGCTCTAGGTGGCAGTTTTTCACCTAAAGCGACAGAAAAATTTTATCCCGGGAGGAAGCCGTGTCTTCGAAACCTTCTGCCCGCGGATCCGCGACAGCGAAAGCTTCTGGTTCTACCAAAGATCTTTCATCGTCTCCGATTCGCGCGCCAAAAGAGGTTCTGGACCGCATCAGCGGCCGAGCACATTATTTAACGACGCAAATGATCTGGCTCGCGAACAATCGCGAAAAAGACAAAGGTGATCCAAAAATTGGAGGACACCCAGCTGCCTGTGCCAGCAGTCTTCACATCACAGGTGCGCTGCACTTAATCGTTAAATCCGGTTTCGATTTCATCGCTAATAAACCGCACGCGGCACCCGTTGATCACTCGTACAATTATCTTTTAAAACTGCTTTTGAAAAACGGCGACCACCACGGTGATCCTATTGAATTCTTGGGCCAGGATCTTTCGCGCTTGTCTCAGTCCGAAATGGACCAAGCGATGCTAGGCCTCAGGAAATTTTCTGGACACGGCGAGCCGGTTTTCCAAAGTTATCATTCAGCCTATGATTCGGATCACCATGGATTCCTGCCGTCAGGCACGGTCGGAATTCCACCAGTCAACGTTGGCTACTTGGCGCACGCCTATCGCTTCGCCAAAGACCATGGCTATGAAGTTCCTGATGCGCACTTCTGGGCGATCATCGGCGACTCAGAATTCCGCGAAGGAAGTTTGTTTGAAGCCATTCCTGATTTTGCGGAACGCGAACTTGGCAACCTTACTTGGATCGTCGATTACAACCGCCAGTCTTTGGACGGTCACCGAATTACCAACAAAGAAATCATGAACGGCACCGACGACAAGCGAATCGAACGGACAATGCTGGCCAATGGCTGGGATGTCATTCAGGTTCAACACGGTCACAAGCGCCTCGAGCTTTTCAAACGAAAAGGCGGCGATGCTTTTAAAAATTTCCTAGAAAACGAGCTGCAGGATTATGAATTTCAAGCCCTGCTCTTGGTAAAAGACTTTCCGGCGCTTCGCGAAGGACTTTCGAAGTCTCATCCTCAATTGAAAGAGTTCCTGTCAAACGTCAACGATCAGGAACTTTACTGGGCGTTCCGAGACCTTGGCGGACACGACATCATCGCACTTTCAAAAGCGATGATGCAGTCGAAAGAAGACAAGCGAAAGCCAACGATGATCGTTGCCCACACATTAAAGGGCTGGGGCCTGGAAGACGCCGCGGCCCCCGGCAACCACTCGTCCCTTCCCGACCAAGCAGAGATCGATCGACTTCGAATCGTCCAAGAACTTTCGTTCGACAAGCCTGGTGCTGGTGCCGCCGGTTTTGCGCCAGATCGATACTTTGAAGGTTTCGCAGACGGAACTCCTGAAGCCGCCTACTTAAAACTTCGGGGAGAAGAACTTTATTCGCAGATAAAAGCGCATTACGAATTGCGCGACCGCAACTGGAATCAATTCCAGACGCGAATGGAAAAAAATGGCGAGATCCCTGTCGCTATGGGAATTTCGCTAAAAATGGCGCAATACCCACATACGCAGTGGATGCTTGGCCAGCTGACAGCGAAGCTCACCCGCATCGCAAATGCGCAGCTTCCAGGTCAGGCTGTTAACTCAGAAGAAAAAAATCAAAAGCCGCTTCCACCCGAAGAACTTCCATGGCGCACGCCAGCCGAACTCTTCGTTACGATGGCGCCGGACGTCGGTACATCGACGAATTTAAATCCGGCGATGGATGGAAAGATTTTCGGTGCTCCCGTGGTCACCGACATTGAAACTGAGCTCGGTGTCAAAGATCGGAAACTTCCCGATCTCGTGCCTGGCGAAGATAATTCGGATCGCTTTATTAGATTCGAAATTGCGGAAAGCAACGTCATGTCTTGCGTCGGCTCTTACGGAAAGATTCGCGAGATTCTTGGCATTCCGATCTTGCCGCTGATGACCGTCTATGACTTCTTCATCAAACGTGCGCACGATCAGTTTTTCTATAACCTCTATTGGAAGTCTTCTTTCATCTGCGTCGGTACACCGGCAGGTGTGACACTTTCGCCAGAAGGCGCGCAGCACGGTTGGAAATCTGATTTCCAGATTCCAAATCAGATCACGTGGGAACCGTTCTTCTGCCAAGAGCTGGATTGGATTTTGTCGGACGCGATCAAACGCCACATGACGGGCGACAATGCCGGCCGGACTGGAGTTGTCATTCGCGGCGTCACGCGAGGAGCAGAGCAGAAGCATTTCCTTCAGAACTTAAAGCGCCAACTTCGCTTTAAAAAAGATCCGTCGATTCTCTTGCACGCAGCTGGTTTCGAGATGCCAGGTGCAAACGATGAAACGCAGGTCGAGGCGATGTCCGAAGAAGAAATCTTCGGCATGATTCGCCATGATGTTTTGGCAGGCGCATACTATCTAGTCGACTATCGAGGTTACGCTGGCTATGAGCCTGGCGATAATGTGGTAAATATATTTGCACTCGGAAGTCTCACTACGGAAGCACTTAAAGCCAGCGACGCTCTTTTGCGTCGAGGCATCTACGCGAACGTCATCGTTGTCACTTGCACCGATCTGCTGCTCGGAGTTCAAGCGCACGAATCTGATTATTCGCTTCTCAAACAGCGCTTAGGTCTGAATGCAAACTTGCACATTGTTCCAGCCAGCGAGGGTGGCGACATGAATGCCGAGCTGGCGGTGATCGCAGGGCGGCGCGTTCCATGCGTCTCCGTCCACGACGGCGAACCGGGCCTGCTAGATAACATCGGTTCCGCACTCGGTATTCGTCAAGAGTCGCTGGCCGTTCGGAAGCACTCGAAGTGCGGTCGGCCAAGTGAGATCTATAAGTATCATCACTTGGACAGTGAATCGATTATTGAAGCTTGCGGAAAGGTGCTGTCGGAAACGGCGCTCGAACAAACGGTTGTTTCGACACGCACATTGGCCGTGCTACATGGTTCTACCACGACAGGGGCAACAACGACTGCAACCGATTGGCGAACGCTCTGGCCCGAACGTCACGATCATTAAATTTGTAGCGACAGCGGGTATCTCCTACAGTTTGGGAACGCATTGCGTTTCCAAACTGTAGGAGATACCTTTAGGCCATGGCCAAAATCGAACTTGTCATCTTTGATCTCGACGGAACTCTTATTGATTCTGCGCCTGACATTGTCGACACGACTAACAAAGTTCTTATTCAGCGCGGAAGGCCCGCGCTTCCCGAGAGTGAAATCATCTCAGCCATCGGCCAAGGATTGAAAGAGCTTCTCTATAGCTGTTTTCCAGATCTCATAGGCCAGGAAGAAGAAATCGCAAAGCTCGATCGCGAATTCTACAAAATTTATCGAAAAAATTTAGTTTCCAAGACGACTGTTTTCGCCGGAGTCCGCGAATTTCTTGATTCGACAAATTCCAAGGTCGCAATTGTTACTAACAAGTACGAGGACCTAGCGCTTGAATCCATCGGCAAACTGGAACTTGGTCATTATCCGTGGGTGAAAATATTTGGGGCAGACTCTTTGCCCGAGCGAAAGCCGCATCCCCTTCCGCTTCTAGAAGTGATGCGAAATGCGGGCATCGCCGCAGAAAACACAGTTATGGTGGGTGATGGCCTGCCAGATATGGCCGCAGCTCGAGCAGCAGGAGTCCATGCGCTCGCCTGTGAATATGGTTACTGCGCCGCAGAAAAACTTGAGAATGCCGGCGCCTCAGCTCGTCTAAGATCCCCCTGGCATCTCGCTGAGGCTCTCGAAGCAGTGGGACGCCTTGCGCCGCGGAACCCCGCCTGACCGCGGTTTGACAAGAATTCCTCCTACCTTTAGACCTTTGCGGCCCGCGTGTTTGTGCTTAAGCGCCGAGCAAGCGGATTAACGGGAATTTCAGGGGAGTATATGAACCGACACATCTCGCATCCTTCATCACAGAATACTGCGGCATCAGTTCGCCAGTTTCGTCCACGCTCACCTTCTGCCACTTTTGTGCAGGTCTTGTTGGCAGGTGCAGTAGCTATCGCACTCGCGATCACCGGCTGTACTAAAAAGCGTTTCGACGAAAACGATAATACTCTGAATTTGGTACTTCGAGCCAACGTCAAAGGTTTAGATCCAGCCAGCGCGAACGACCA
Source organism: Deltaproteobacteria bacterium (assembly GCA_017302795.1). Classification (GTDB taxonomy): domain Bacteria; phylum Bdellovibrionota; class Bdellovibrionia; order Bdellovibrionales; family JAMPXM01. The sequence goes on from JAFLCB010000001.1 coordinate 88,928, forward strand.
ATATTCGGCCACAGTGATTGCCCAAATGTACGAAGGACTCTTGGCGTACAATTATTTAAAACGCCCCTTCACTTTGCAGCCAGCTTTGGCAGAGGCGATGCCCGAAATTTCAAAAGACGGCCTCACGTACACCTTCAAAATAAAAAAAGGCATCAAGTTTCACGACAATGCCGCATTTCCGGAAAACAAAGGCCGCGAGGTCACCGCTCAAGATTTCGTCTACTCCTGGAAGCGCTTGGCTGATCCACGCAACGTGTCTGAAGGCTTCTGGATTTTTGATGGCAAGATCAAAGGCCTCAATGAGTGGGCGACGGCTGTTAAAAACGAAAAAGCGAATTACGAGACTCCGGTCGAAGGACTTCAAACACCCGACTCGCACACTCTCGTCATCAAGCTAACTGGTGTATATCATCAACTTTCGTATGTTTTAGCGATGCCGTTTGCTGCGGTAGTTTCCCGTGAGGCGGTCGACAAATACGGAAAAGAATTCCTGAATAATCCCGTTGGCACAGGTCCGTTCGTTTTAGAAAAATCATCGGACTGGGTTCGCAACTCGAAAATTACTCTCAAGAAAAATCCAACCTATCGCACAGATCTTTTCCCAGCTGAAGGCATGCCTGGCGATGCCGAAAAGGGCCTTCTGGTTGACGCCGGTAAACAGCTTCCGTTTGCAGACAAACTTGTTTTTAACGAAATCATCGAAGACCAACCACGCTGGCAAAACGGTCTTAAAGGGAACTTCGACTGGGTCGAAATTCCTAAAGACAACTTCGACAACGCCGTTGCGAAAGAAGATCGCACTAAAATCGTTCCCGATCTCGCCGCAAAAGGCCTGACATTGGATATCACACCAGCGCTTGACGTTACTTACATCGGTTTCAACATGACCGATTCGATTCTCGGCAAGAACAAGCTTGTTCGCCAAGCCATGTCCAAAGCGTTTGACTCAAAAACCTACATTGAAAAGTTCTTGAACGGTCGAGGCATTGCATCACAGGGTCCGGTTCCCCCAGGGATTGACAGCTACGAAGCGGACTTCAAAAATCCTAACGCGGCATTTGATGTTGCAGCAGCAAAAGCCCTGCTGGAAAAAGCCGGTTTTCCGGAAGGTAAAGGTCTTCCAGAGTTTACCTACGAGGGTCTTTCGGACTCGACCGCTCGCCAAGGTGCTGAATTCTTTGTTCAATCGATGGCAGCGATCGGCATCAAAGTAAAAATCAATTCCAACACATGGCCTCAGTTCCAAGAGAAAATTAAGGCTCAAAAAGCCCAAATTTTCGGCATCGCTTGGGGCGCAGATTACCCAGACGCGCAGAACTTCTTCCAGCTCTTCTACTCGAAAAATAAAACCCCGGGACCGAACGACACGTCGTTCAACAGCGTCGAGTTCGATAATGCCTACGAAGCTTCGCTAAAGCTTGCACCAGGGGTTGAGCGCACGAAGCTTTATACAAAAATGCGCGATATCGTTGCCGAAGAGTCACCGTGGATCTTCAATGCTCACCGCTTGGGGTACAAACTGGTTCATGGCTGGGTTGGCAACTTCAAGTGGACCGAAGTGGCTTACGACTATCCGAAATACATCCGCATTGACCCGAAAAAACGAGCTGAGTTGGGAAATAAACTTTAGTTCGGCTTTCAACCGGCCGCCAAAACATTGACGCCAGGCGGCCAATCACATAGCTAGTCACGTAATACACTCCTGCCGGGCGAAAGCCGGCCAGGAGCTTTGTTCAATTGGAAAAAGGTGGTGCACCATTCTTGGCTACGTCCTTCGACGAACGATGTACATGATTCCAATTCTTATAGGCGTGACGTTTTTAACTTTCATGCTGTTCAATCTTTTTGGTGGAGATCCCGCCATCCGCTTTGCTGGAAAACACGCGACCGCCGAACAGGTTCAGGTCATTCGAGCCGAGTTAGGACTCGATCGCTCGCTGCCGGAACAGTACTTCTTTTTTGTGAAGCAGATTGCGACCTTTGATTATGGTCGCTCTTGGGCGTCGAAACAGCTCATTTCAACCATGATCACCGACGGACTTGGTGCCACGCTTTCCCTGACTGCGCCGGCTTTTTTCGCTTCGATCTTTTTCTGTATCGGCCTCGCGCTTTTTTCCGTTTATGGAAGAGGCACTGTCTTCGACCGAGGCACCGTCGTCGTGTGCCTAGGCCTACTTAGTATCAGTTCTTTGGTTTACATTTTAGGGCTCCAATACCTCCTCGCTTTCAAAGGCGGTATTTTTCCGATTTCCGGCTGGGACCCATCGTGGATTGGTCGGTGGGAATATTTGATGCTTCCGTGGTTGATACTTTTTGTCTTAAGTCTCGGTCCAAATATTTTGATTTATCGCACCGTCATTATGGACGAAGCATTTCAGGACTACGTTCGGACAGCACGCGCCAAGGGCCTTGCCGAGAAACACGTGTATGCAAAGCACGTTTTGAAGAATGCGATGATTCCGATTATCACTGTGATCGTAATTGAAATGCCGTTTTTGATTACTGGATCTGTTTTGATCGAAAACTTTTTCGGTATCCCCGGGCTCGGCGGCACGCTGATCAAAGCTCTTAACGATTCGGACTTTCCAACGATCAAAGCCTTCACGGTGATCTCGGCTTTGACCTACATGGTCTTCAACCTCTTGGCCGACGTGCTTTATAGCCTCGTCGATCCGCGCGTAAAGCTAAGTTAGGAGCCCACTATGTCGACGGCACAAACAGGATTAGCGAACCCGGCTGCGATTATTCAACCCAAACCTGCTACGGATCGAAATTCCCTATGGTGGGACGCGTTTCGCCGATTTAAAAAAAATAAAATCGGAGTGATTTCGTTTTGGGTGATCATGGTCTACATTTTCGTGGCCCTGCTCGCTGCGACCGGGCTGATTTTCCCAAATGCACAGGTCCCAAATCAGGCCGAGGCTTACGCCTCTATTTCGTGGGCTCACCCATTTGGTACCGATATTTTTGGTCGCGACATTTTGGGGCGCGCTGTCCATGGTATTGTGACCGCAATTTCCATTGGCCTCTTGGCCTCAACACTTTCATTGGTTATCGGACTATTCTTAGGAGCCATCGCTGGGTATTTCGGAGGTCGCGTCGACGCTTTTGTGGTTTGGCTTTACACAACAGTCGATTCCATTCCGTATATCTTGTTGATCCCATCGCTGACATTTGTGCTGGGCCGTGGATTGATAAACGTTTTCATAGCCGTAGGACTTACAAGCTGGGTGACAACCGCAAGGCTCGTCCGCGGCGAGTTCTTTAAACATAAAAACCGAGACTACGTGATGGCCGCACACGCGATTGGTGCGGGCGATGGCCGAAAGATCTTTGGTCACATTCTTCCGAACGTCGCACACCTGGCGTTTGTTCAGTTTGGTCTTGGGTTTGTTTCGGCGATTAAGATTGAAGTGATTCTCAGTTATCTTGGACTGGGTGTGGATCCTAGCCAACCAAGCTGGGGTTTAATGATCGACGACGCCAAGAACGAACTTGCACGACCCTATTGGGGAAACTTAGCTGCGGCGACGATGTTCATGTTTGGCTTGATCCTTTCGTTCAACCTTTTCAATGACGCATTGAGAGAGGCGCTTGATCCGAAGATGAAGAACAAGTGACGCTTACAGCCAGAAAACGCTATAAGATTACGGCTTGGATCTTTTCCGCTCAAAGGGGAACTTGTGGGGACTCTGCTAGAAGTAAAAAATCTGAAGACAGGCTTTAAGACCGACGACGGTCATTTCCTGGCAGTTGACGATATCAGCTTCAAACTAGAAGAGGGAAAAACTCTCGGTATTGTCGGTGAATCTGGTTGCGGAAAATCCGTCACTGCCTTGTCTATTATGCGTCTCATTCCTACACCGCCAGGAAAAATTGAAGGTGGAGAGATTCTCTTCAACGGAAAAAATCTATTGTCCTTGTCCGACGAAGAGATGCGAAAAATTCGTGGCAATGAAATCGCGATGATTTTTCAAGAGCCCATGACCTCGCTCAATCCTGTCTTCACGATCGGCAATCAAATTGGCGAGGCTATTGAGCTGCATCAAAAAGGCCTCTCGAAAAATCAGATCCGCGAGAAGACCGTCGATATGCTGAAATTGGTCGGTATTCCAGAACCAGATAAGCGTGTGGACGATTATCCCCATCAACTTTCCGGCGGTATGCGCCAACGAGTGATGATTGCAATGGCTCTTTCGTGCAATCCCCACCTTCTGATTGCCGACGAACCGACAACGGCGCTCGATGTGACCATTCAAGCACAGATTCTGGATCTTGTTCGCAAGCTTCAGAAAGACTTTAAAGCTTCCATGATCTTGATCACTCACGATCTCGGAGTCGTTGCTGAAACTTGTGATGATGTTGCCGTTATGTACGCGGGGAAAATTGTCGAGTACGGATCAGTGGAAGACATCTTCTATCGACCTAAACATCGTTACACTCAGGGGCTTTTAAATTCTATTCCTCACTTCGAAACAGGGCACCGACTGAAGCGTCTTGAAACGATCCCAGGGCTTGTTCCGTCGATGTTCAATTTGCCCAAAGGTTGCCGTTTTCAAGATCGTTGCAAGTTCAAGCAAGCCGATTGCGAAGCCGGCCTCCCGGCACTAAGTTCTATTTCAGGCCCATCTGGTAAACACATGGCTGCCTGTCTTCATCCGTCATCAGAAGTTCGCCTTCAAGAGGGACACGTATGAACCCAAGCCCACAATCTCCAGCAAAAGAAGCCGCTACCAATGCCGGTAAAACTGGATCACCATTGATTCAAGTGAAAGACATGATGAAGTCTTTCCCGATCAAAGGGGGCCTATTTGGTCGCGAAGTAGCAAGCGTCAAAGCAGTTCAAGGTGTAAACATTGAAATTCGCAAAGGCGAAACATTGGGCCTCGTTGGAGAGTCCGGCTGCGGAAAATCGACACTCGGTCGATGCATTATTCGTCTGATTGAGCCAACGTCTGGCCAAATTATTTTCAATGGCCAAGACATCACTCAGACCAAAGGCGAAGAGCTTCGTGCTTTGCGCCGCAAGATGCAGATCATTTTTCAAGATCCTTACGCAAGTTTGAATCCTCGGATGACTGTGGGTTCGATTATTGCCGAACCGCTGGATATACATAATCTGTTCGATTCCAAAAAAGATCGCGAAGACCGCGTCAAGCAACTGCTTGAAACTGTGGGCTTGCGTCCAGAACACATCAACCGGTATCCGCACGAGTTTTCTGGCGGACAAAGGCAGCGTATTGGAATCGCACGCGCACTTGCCGTCGACCCCGAATTCATCGTTTGTGACGAACCAGTTTCAGCTCTTGATGTTTCGATCCAAGCGCAGGTCATCAATCTGTTGATGGATCTCCAACAGAAACTTGGGCTTACTTACCTGTTCATTGCACATGACCTAAAAGTCGTGGAACACATTTCGAACCGCGTGGCCGTTATGTATCTAGGGCGAGTGGTTGAAATAGCAGAAAGCGAAGAGCTTTATCGGCATCCCACTCATCCCTACACGAAAGCTTTGCTCTCTGCGATTCCAGTTCCGAATCCAAAGCGCCATGAAGGCCGAATCATTTTGACTGGCGATGTTCCTTCGCCGATTCGCCCTCCAACAGGTTGTCACTTCCACCCTCGTTGTCCGATCGCTGTCGACAACTGCAAAGTTGAAGTTCCTCAGCTGAAAGTGACAGGCGACGATCACAAGACTTCATGTTTGTTGGCGAAATAAAAGCGCGCACGCCCGTCGCGCAGGCCACTTCTATTATATGTCGTCAGGGAGGAAAATGCTCACGGACGACGGCTTGGGGAATGCGAACGGTTGACCAGATCGTGCACTGTTAAGTGTCGAGTGTGGGAACTCCATGTTCCGCTAACGGATTCACTGGGCGAATCTGCGGATTAATGTAGCGGAACTGCGTTGTTCGGTCCTTGGGTGTTCGAAAAGCCAGGCGCAACCGAGACTGCAATCTAATGATCGGAAAAATTTATCGTTAATATTACAGGCGCATTCATTTGCGCCCGAAATCTATAAAAGTTTTTTGAAGTCTGCGAAGCGTTTTTCGCGAGCCTTCGCGGTATTCATAACGCCTTTTTTCTGCATTTTCAGATAATCTTTTTTAAGCCTAGCCACGCGGTCCGCACTCGCAGGATGCCGAGAGGATTCCTCCGCCTTTAGTGCCGAAGTAAACTCAATGTAGTCCGCTGGGTAGTAGCCAGATCGATAGGCTGCCAACAATGCGCCGCGATCTGCGACCTTTTCTTGATCGCGCGAAAACGGATTCTGAAAAAACTTTTCGTAAGCTTTCCCAAGCAGTCCGGAAACTCCGTCGCTGACTTCTGATTCGACCATGCCGTCGATCGTGTCATCGCCGGTTACATCCGTATTTAGTCCCGCCTGTTTCGCAAGTGACACTCCACCTTCTGCTGCTTTCGACACACCTTTTTTCAGAGCGGCGTTTTCTATTTCTGCTACTCCGTCCTGACAAATGACGTGCGTCGCTTCATGAGCCAAAATCGCCGCCAATTGATCCTCTGATTTTAGAGTCTTCAGCATCCCGGTCGAAATGTAGACATAGCCACCCGGAAAAGACATTGCGAGCTTTTCGTCGGACTTGAGCGCTGCGAAACGAAATCCTTCGGCTGGTAGGAGCTTCTCTTTCCCGCCGCCACACTTGATGTTTTTCGGGCCATTATCCAGGTGAAGCGAAACGTACTGCCCGACTTTATTGAGATACGAAATTACTTTGTCGTCTTCGACAAGCGGGTACTTCTCAACCAAGGCGACCGACATATCGCGTCCGATTTGCACCACCTGGTTCGGATCCAAGTTGGCTTTCGCGAGCTCCATTTCTTCGTCACCTAGAACTTCGCCTGCCGTCGACGTGACTTCTTTCATCGATTCACAACCACCAACGAAAAACGCAAGCGCGATGAACGCACAGACATTCGTGTTCAACTTCATTTTCAATCCTCTATTATTTATCATTAGCGAATCAAACGGCTGCGAAGACCGCCTTCTTTCATGAAGCCCGATATTTCAGTTTCAGAAATCTTAAGTGCCTCGATTTTCTCCAAGGTCGACGCCGACTTTCCCTTGAACTTGGCAGCTGTATCGGTCGCCGCACTCATCACATCTTCGGCATCTGCGCCGACGGCGTCTTCAAGAGCCTCTTGCCCCGCTTTCTGTTTACCTTTTACGGCCGCACCCACATCCTCTTTAAAAGACGCGGCCTTACCTTTGCCTGAGGCCGCTGCAGCCTCTGCCGCAGGAGATAGATCCGTAAGACCTTTTGCAGCGCCCCCCAGAGAGCTGGCAATTCGACCTTTGGTGTCTGAGGCAGCGGTATCGGCTGACTTCATATTTGCAAGTCCACCAATGATATCTTTGTCCTTGGAAATTGAAGCGTTTTTGATCCAACCCTTTATAGATGGATCGTCGGCCAATGCGACTTGCGAGAAACTGCCCTTTTTCTTTAGAACGGTTACCAAGTTTCCTGGTTCGAGCTCGCGAACGACCGTTCCGCCGATCAAAATCGGGGTAGTTTTAAGCGGTTCTTTGGCGACTACGGCCGCCTGCTCCGCAGCCATTGCGATCGACGCCCCTAAAAACAGTGTTGCAATTCCAGCTGAAAATTCGCGAGCCAGACTTGGTGCGCGCACCATTGCCCGCGTGAAACTGTTATTTCTATTTTTCGTCATGATGCCATACTCCCATCTTCAACTGCTTAAGTTCACCGTGTTTCAGTGCGTCTTGGCAACGCTGTTGCATGATCTTGGCAGGAGGAACCTCTAGGACCTGGCCAAAGGCCTGGTCCGCAGCGGACCAATCTCTTCGTAGGTAAAGTGCAAAGGCAGATTTATATCCCGCTATATTTGCTGCCGCGATTCCTGCCGTTGAAGAGTAGATCATCACCGGTTTCGATCGCCCCTTCACTGCCACCTGATCGACAAGGTAAATCTCAGTCGAGCCTTCGGCACCTGCGGATCGAACGGCATCTTCGCTTATTACAAGAGTGACGTCGTATTGCTTTCCAAGTCCCTCTAAGCGAGAGGCAAGATTCACTGAATCACCGACGGCGGTGTAGTTGTAACGAGTGTGCGAACCGATGTTTCCGCAGATCGCGTGTCCCGTGTGAAGCCCGACACGGGCAACAAACAAGTCCCCTTCAAAGCCAAATTTTTCCCGAGCTTTCGCATTGAATCGGTCTACGGCAGCTTGGTATTCCAAGGCCGTGCGGTAAGCGCGTTGCGCGTGATCGTTCTGACCGACTACCGGCGCACCCCAAAGGGCCATGATGGCGTCGCCAATGAATTTGTCGACAAACCCATCGTGAGAAAAAACGAGGTCCACGCATTCATCTAAATACATATTTAGAATTTCAACTAGCTTATCAGCATCTGTCGATTCGGCCAGAGATGTGAATCCAGATAGATCCGAAAACAAAATCGAAATTTCGCGTCGATCACCGAATCGGGTCGCGCTCAATTTGCCAGAGCGAATCAACTGAACCATAGAGTCTGACATCGAGTTTTTGATGGACTGAATAAATCGTTCACGCTCTTTCCACTCCGTCTGAAATCGAAACGACAAATAGGCAATTGCCAAGCCGCCAAAAGCGATCACAAACGGAACTGGGTTAATCCAATAATCAAAAAACCAAACGCCAAAGCTATGTGCCGGAATCAAGACAAGGACAATTGCGACGGTTGATAAAAGTGCCGGCCGAGGACTTACTGGCCGAAACACTGCGATCGCCAAACCTAAGCCAAGTGCTAGCGCCGAAAGGGCGATCGCCCAATCAGGAGTTCGACGAATACGTTCTCCGTGTATGAGGTTTAACGTCTGAGTCGCATGGACGTACACTCCTGGCGCTCGCTCGTCTGTTGGAAGAGGCCGCAAATCGTAAAGTCCCGGTGCCGCAACACCGAGGACCCAATGCTTACCGCTCAGAATTTTTTTTGCTTCAGCCACAGCTTGATCTTTTGGACCGTCGTGAAATTCTGCGCGATAGACACGAAGGACGTCGATGAAATCGATCAAAGGAAGAGTGTCGCGTTCGTAAAACTTGATAAGTGTGGACTTTACTCTGCCAGACGGCCAAAAAAGTTCTTCGCCAGAATCAATACGTTTTCGACCGAGAATCGCAGCCTCGCCGATTGATGGAAATTTCTCGCCACTAGGACTTTCAAAGATGCGAGGAACGCGGCGGTAAACTCCATCCTCCTCAAGCGGAATATTGACAGCGCCGTAGAAGAGTTTCGCATCGATCTCTCGGATAATATCGGAATTCGGTTTCTTAAACGAGGTCGTTGTAGGCGCCGGAAACACGACACGCGAACCAGGATTTTCCGCAAGGTACTTCTTTAGTGCCTCGTTGAGTGCTTCATCATCGGCCTTGCCGTAGACGGAGTGACTGTCAAATAAGAGGTCAAAGGTAACGGAACTAGCTTTCAAGAGCGATGCCGTCTCCAGAAATGGCCCGTATATTTCACGAGGCCAGGGCCAACCAAGTTTTAAACTTGGATCGTCCCGCATTGCATCCAGTGAAGCCTGTGTGATGATCACCACGACGACGTCGTCCTTTGCTGGCTTTGCCGTGGCCCGCTGAAACGCATCGTAAACCGGCCAGCCCACAAGTTCGAACCAACCACGGGTCATACGTGTCGTTAGTAATAACGCGACGGCAATCACCGATAGCAAGATAGCGATTTTCTTCAGCCGGCCCGGGACTGAAAGAAAAGTTTTGATAGAACTCATTTCGACTCTCTCATCCTTGATTGAGTTTCAATAACGTCCGGACAGCTTTCTTCACTTTTTCAATTTCAAACGGCTTTTTAATATAGTCATCAGCGCCCGCTTCGAAACCACGCTTGATGTCGAATTCGGATGTTTTTCCACTAATAAACACTAACGGAATATCTTTTAATGCTTCGTGCTCTTTCAGAAGTTTCGCCAGTTCAAGACCATTGATCCAAGGAAGACCGACATCCAGCAAAATCAAATCTACCGGGACGTCGCCAAGCGCTTCCCCAAGTTGAGTACCATCAGCCGCAGAGCGAACGTCAAGGCCGTCGCTCTCAAGAATTCGCTTCAGGGCCGCGCGCATGGTGTCGTCATCTTCAATCACCAAAACAGAAGGCTTACGTTTTTTTTCCTTCAAATCTCGAACTGATTTTAAATCGACGATATCGCCCGAGGCCATTCTCTCGCGAGCAAGGCGTTCGATTTTTGCGACAAGCTCTTTGGCATCGATTTTTTTTGACACTCGTAACCTTTAAGAGGGATTTGCCTCAAGCCAACGTTCAGCATCTATCGCGGCCATGCAGCCGCTACCGGCCGCTGTGATGGCCTGACGATAGTGGTGATCCTGAACGTCTCCGCATGCGAAAACACCCTCGATATCTGTTCTCGACGAGTGCGACTTCGTAATGAGGTATCCCGTTTCGTCGGTCTTCAGCTGTCCTGACAAAACTTTGGTGTTTGGCTCGTGGCCGATCGCCAAGAAAAAACCCTGAAGCGAAAGAAGTTTCTTTTCACCGGTGACCGAGTTCGCGATCTTCGCACCTGTAACAAACTTGTCGCCCACTACCTCTTCGACGACCGTATTCCAAAGCACTTCGATCTTTGGATTCTTCAACGCTTTGTCCACCATGATTTTAGACGCTCGGAAAGTGTCTCGCCGGTGAATGATATAAACTTTTTTTGCAAATCGAGTGAGGAACGTCGCTTCTTCCATCGCCGTGTCCCCGCCGCCGATGACCGCAACATCCATATCCCTGAAAAAGGCACCGTCGCAAGTCGCGCACGCCGAAACGCCTTTGTTCGCGAAAGTCTTTTCTGACGGCAGGCCAAGATACTTTGCCGTAGCACCCGTCGATATGATCACGGTTTTAGAAAGGTGCATCGTATCCCCAACCCATACTTTAAATGGGCGTGCGCTGAGATCGACTTTGGTTACGAGCTTGCGAACAAACCGGGTGCCAAACCGTTCGGCTTGCTTGCGCAACTTCTCCATGAGCTCTGGTCCCGTGATCCCTTCAGGAAATCCCGGAAAGTTTTCTACTTCAGTTGTGATCATCAGCTGACCGCCGGCCTCTTCACCTTCAAACATCAACGGCTTTAAAAGCGCACGTGAACTGTAAATGGCGGCCGTGTAGCCGGCTGGACCCGATCCAATGATAATGACATTCTCAACATTTGTTTGGCTCATGGGTTTAAGACTAAACTCGTGATAGAGCGAGGTCCAACCATAGCCTCGCGCGGCGCAATGCAGTACGCTGAAGGTCCAAACAGGGAGCGAGTGTTGCCTAAAATTAGATTCATGAAAACTGAACTCGCAGCGAAGCACGGTGAATTAGAATTCTCCGACGACACTGCGGACGCCTCGCTCATGGATTCCCTGCTAGCAAATGGTCTCCCGGTGGCCTCTTCGTGCCGAGGCGATGGGGTTTGCACAAAATGTCGACTGCATGTTCGTCCCCTCGAACCAAACGCCGTGAACTCGCCATCAGATTTTGAGCGTGGGCTTTTGAAAAAGATTGGCGCAGAAGCTGACGAGCGAATCAGCTGCCAGACAAAGGTCCTAGGTCTTATCGAGGTCGATGCCGATTACTGGTGAGCACACAGGTCCTTCGTCGAGTTATGGTTTTTGCTCTCTCCCGGCAATACGTCATTCAAATCGTATTAACGGGAGTCCACGATGTCAGATCCGAATTTTCCTCTTTTTCGTCCGAGCTCCGGACAAATCGCAATACTCTTAGCCGCCACGGTATTTTTGCTATTGGTGGTTGGTTGCGGCACACCAACCAATCCTGACCAGGATTCTTGGAAGCTTACTCCACCGGAAATAATTGGAACCGCACTCGATGGCAGCGCAAACAAACAGTCGGTCAAAGGGCAGCGGTCGAACCAGGATAAATTGAAATTCAACCTCGAATCCTATTTGAAGTTTTCAAAAGCGGACCGCGGTTTCAATCTCGTGTTCGAAACCAGGTGCGATTCCTTATTTTACCGCGGGACTATGGTCACATCGGAGGCTGTATCGCTCGCCCGCATGGTTCCACCGCAAGTTTTGAGCGAGTCCCCCACTCGCGCACCCTGCTTGATTTCCATAGAAGTAAGAAATCAATTGGGATCCGTTCACCGGTTTCAATTAAAAAACGTTGAGCTTGCTGCAAATTCGACGGAAGAAAAAATACCGACGACGGACGAACTCAACAGCCGTCTTCCATCAAAACATGAACCGCTTCGACTGGTTTGTGGAAGCTGGTGGTCAGAAGAGGAACGCGATTCGGTCAATGCGGCCCTCTCGCTGAAAACACGAATTCAATCGCTCGTGAGTTCGGCGGTCGTTTCTGGGTTGGACGATCGACAAACAAGATTTCGCCCGGTTTGTCGGCTCTTCCAACTCCAAGGGGATTCGGGCATCACCCTAGTAACCGCGCTAAAACTCAGTCTTCCCGGACTAGAAACAGTTCTCTCAAAAGCGATTGCGTTACCTCCTGGAGCTCACTACACCTTTCTTCACAAGCCGCTAATCGATTGGTCGCTGAAAAATTCTTCCCAGCGCCGGCAAATTATTTTCATCAACAGGCCAGGCCCTCACTTAAGTATGTCGTATGCCAACGTAACGAAAGACGCTCCCTACGGTTGGTCAAAAATGATTTCGGTGCCCTTTGAATTTCAATTGCATTCAAGCCAAACCCGATTTGATTCAGCAGCGGGAATTTTCGTGGAACTTCTACCGGGGCAGACTTTAGCAATGCAGTTAAAGCTTAACTTCGATGCCCACTGCATGGTCTCACTTGAGAATCGAGGCACTCCCTTTCTAAGGTTTGAAATGGGTGGCAGGCCGATTTCCTACTTCGTCCTCGACCGGGACCTTTCCATGGATCAAATCGCGGCTGGTGGAGAACAATATATAAAAGATGTTCTCACCGAAAATCGACCAGAAACGATTTTTTCGTCCCAAGTAATTGAATTTGGGCAAAGTTCAAATGAGATCATTGACGGTGGCACATTCGCAGAAGCCGAGAGACGAATCGGACCGGGGCTTAACTTGCCCTTTACAAATTCCTCAAAATGCTTTCACGGCCAAATGTTTGCTGTTCCCGAAGCCTCCCGTCGACCCGTCGTCGACTAAGGTTTTTCGAAACGACAATAAAAAATCGGCTGACCCTTCTGCAAAAAAAGGCTTTCAAAATGGGTGACAAAGTTTTCTGAAGCCCATTCCGAGCGATGTAAATCACGCGTCGCTCGAAGTTTTTTAAACTTCGATTTTTCAAAAATCGGTAGCGCCCAATCGTAATAGTCTTCGGAATCTGTTTTGAAATTTACAAAACTTCCAGGGCGCATCAACGGCCACAGCAGTTCAAGGAATTCCTCTTGGATGAGCCGATGTTTCCAGTCTCGTTGGCGCGGCCACGGATCTGGATGATGAATGAAAACATGGTTCAGCTCGCCATCGCCGAAGAGATCTTCAAGGCAGTTTGCATCGTAGCGAGCTATTCGCGCATTAACACATTTTTGGCGGCGTGCACGACGAATCGACTGGATCAGCGGTTTATACTTTAATTCCATTCCAACCAGCAGCCGGTCGGGAAATGTGGCGGCGCGGTTGGCAAAAAAATAGCCATTGCCGGTGCCTATTTCGAGATCCATCGGTGTTTGATCATCTGGGCGATTGTCTTCATCGCCAAAGAGTTTCCGCCAAACACCCCGGTTTCGTGGCGCTCTTTCTTCATCATATGCCCAGTCTCGATATTCTCCGATCAAGGCGAGAACATATTCGGTGGGATTGGGCAAAGTTTTCGTTTCGACCAAGCGCGGCCGTCGTAGGCGAGTTTTCGGTTCCATTTCGCAGTGACCCTATCAATGAGTCGACATGGGTTGCAAACGCTTGAATCTAATTTCTATTGGAGGTCCACTAGTCCTCATAAGACTTGATAGCAACGGAGGACAAGCATGAAAAAAAGAATGATAACCGCCAATTCAAAGGCCTTGATCACTTTGGTCCTTCTCCTTCCGTGGACCCTCTGGCCGACCATTCTGCTTTCAACAGCAAACGCTTTGCCGCACAAGTCGCAAGAGTTTGCAGTAGCCAGCCCCTCGCCCTATGCCGCCCCCGTCGCGGCCGAGATATCTAGCCTCGGTGGCAACCTTTTTGATCAAGCGGTGGCGGTGGCACTTTCGATGTCGGTCACTCATCCCTATTACGCCTCGCTCGGCGGCGGCGGTTTTGCCGTGATTCGCAAACAAAACGCAGATGCCGCGGCCACGGTCGAAGTCCTTGATTTTCGCGAAGTCGCACCCCTCACTTCAGGCCGAGATCTTTTTGTCGGTCGGGATGCAAAGGCGCCAACTGATGGCGGCCTTGCTTCGGGAGTTCCGGGTGTTCCTGCTGGGCTATTTGATCTTCACAAAAAGTACGGGAAACTCCCCTGGAGGAAGCTTTTTAGCCCAGCTATTCGCTTAGCTGAAAAAGGTTTTCCGGTCAGTGGCGAGTGGGCGTCTCAGACCAAGAGCCAATTCGAAGCCTTAAATGGTTTCGGGAAAAAGATTTTCGGTCGCACAGTCCTAGATAAAATGAAACCGCCGCGTGAAAGATATGAGCCCCTGGTTGCGGGTGACACACTAAAGCAGCCCTTGCTGGCAAAAGGCCTCAAGCTTCTGCGAGATCAGGGCCCGAAAGCTTTCTATGAAGGAGCCATCGCAAAAGATATCGTGGATGTCATCGGACAAACCGGTGGGATTATTTCTCTCGAGGACATGAAGGCTTATCGAACAATTTGGCGCGAACCTTTGCGTCGAACATGGCGCGGCTATGACCTATCGCTTATGCCACCACCGTCAAGTGGCGGACTGATTATCGCCCAAGCGCTCGAGCTGGTCGACCGCATCGAGGCGAAGCACGGAGTTTCTCCATCACTTTCGTCCCAAGAAGCGCACGTCTGGGGCGAGGCACTTAAACTTTCTTTCGCGCCCCGCGGTCAAATGGGCGACCCGATGGAGACAAGTTCGATGACAGACTTAACGGCACGCCTGCTGGCTCCGGATCGCCTGGACCGCCTTGCAAAGCTGTTTCAAAAAGAAGATGCCATCGAAGTAAAGTCATCGAAGTCCCCTGATCTTAAAGAAGCAATGGTCCCGGTAACAGCAAAGGAAAAGACCGAGACCACGCATTTTTCCATAGCTGACAAAAACGGGAATGCTGTCTCGTTCACTGTTACCCTCAACGGTATTTACGGAAGCGGCATGGTCAGTGGGAAGTTTGGTATCGCCATGAACGACGAGATGGATGACTTTGCAACTCAACCCGGCCAGCCCAATCAATATGGACTGATCCAAGGTGAAGCCAATTCCGTTGGACCAGGTAAACGTCCACTTTCGTCGATGAGCCCGACCATTGTTGAAAGAGACGGTCGTTTCGTTGCCGCAGTTGGCGCACCTGGCGGCCCAAGAATTCCTAGTGCAGTTTTTCAAGTTTTGATTCGAACGCTTGCTCAAAACCTTGATGCTGAAGAAGCCGTGCATTTGCCCCGCGTGCACCATCAATTTCTTCCGGATACTTTATTCTATGATGCTCGCAAGTTTTCTCCGGATGTAACGGCAAAGCTAAAGGGATTTGGACACGCGACACAAGAGGCGTGGATCGCGAAAACCTATCTAGTGAAAATGAATAGCGATGGCCTTCTTGAGGCCGCCGCAGATCCGCGAGGCGAAGCGGCGGCGGGTGGTCGCTAGAACAATGGAACCGAAGACGGCGCTTACGGCGATTGGCCTGTTAATCGGATCGAACATTTTTATGACATATGCGTGGTATGGGCATTTGAAATCAATGCCCTCAAGACCACTTTGGATCGTGATTCTGGTAAGCTGGGGGATCGCATTTTTTGAATACTGCCTTCAGGTTCCCGCCAATCGCATCGGCGCCAGCACATTTTCGGTAGCGCAGCTGCGAATTATACAGGAAGTGATCTCTCTTTCAGTTTTTGTCGGGTTTCTTTCATTCTATATGAAAGAGCCATTGAAACTGGATTACGTTTGGGCTGCGCTTTGTCTGGTTGGAGCAGTCTTTTTCATTTTTCGCGGCTTAAACCCGGTCTGAACAATATTTCTTTCTAAATGCCTCTGCCAATGCCTCTGCCAAAAAGAAAAGCGCCCAGACTTTTCAGCCTGAGCGCTCACTTCAAAAGTACGCCAGCAAATTACTGAGCTGGAGTTGCTTCTGGAGCAGGTGCAGCAGCGTCAGCTGGTGCAGCATCAGCAGGTGCAGCAGCAGCGTCAGCTGGTGCAGCAGCTGCGTCAGCAGGAGCAGCAGCGGCGTCAGCAGCTGGAGCATCAGCAGCTGGCTGTTCCGAGCACTTCGAGCAGCCAGTCAATGCGAAAGCCGATACAACTACAACCATTGCGAAAATATTGCGGAACATGTGTCTTCTCCTATGAACGAACTAGTTAAATTTCGAGAATCTGTTTTCTGCGAAATGTGTTTCGTTTTCTGTTACTAAAATTAGTTTCCAACGCAACCATAGGCGTACGCCGAGGCGGTCAACTTTCGATTGCGATAAAGGGGTCTTATCGAAAAAAACGCGATGTGGCTAAGTTTTTTTTCGAGTTTGCAAGGACTTAGCGAAAGCCCTCCGGCTCCTCAGGGCTGATCAAACTCTCCAAATCCGGAGCCAATCGGCTTTCAAACTTATTCGACCGAATGGGGCACTTTTCGTCAGGACATTGGCGGCAATAGACTCGGCGACATGGATCAACATGAAGATGAAGCTCACCAGGCTGATTGTAGTTTTTCAACAGTCGTGATTCAAAAGCCTCAGTCTTTTCATGGGCTTCGGCTACATCCCAATACTCCGGAACAACCGCGTGGGCATCAATGTGATGGAAACGGCCCGATCGAATAATTCGAGTGTGATGGATCTGTATAACGCCACCAAAATCGATTTTTCCTAACTTTTCGGCAAAGACTTCCAGAATTTCGCGATCCTCTTCATCTAATAGTCCGCCGACCGACCTGCGCACAACTTTCAATCCGGTCCACGCCAACTGGATGCCCACGACCATGGCAACCACAGGATCAAGCCAAACAAAACCTGTAACCGACGCCAAGACTAATCCGATTGTCACACCTGCACTCGTAATGAAATCGGATTGAATATGAATTCCGTTAGCAATCAGCGCCGGAGACCCATTTTTCTTTCCAATCTTCACAAGTGCAAATCCAAGAATCAAATTGACCAAGCCGCAACCGAGCACAATGACGGCGCCGTCGCTGATGTGCTGAATTTTACTTCCGCCAACAAGGGCTGGAATGGCTTCTATGAAAATCATGACCGCCGCGAATGCGATCAAACCTCCTTCAAATGCAGCGGAAAAATACTCTATCTTGCCGTGCCCATAAGGATGCTCGCGGTCCGCGGGCTTAGCTGCGAATCGAACAACAAAAACAGCGATTACTCCTGCCACGATATTGACGATCGATTCGAGGAAATCGGAATAGACTGCTTGCGAGCCCGTGATTCTGAAGCCCCAAAACTTGAGCGCGGTTAAGGAAGTGCTGACAAAAAGAGCAAGAAGCGTGACCGCGAGAAGGCTTCCGTGACTAGGCGTGCCCAATGTGACCGGCGTGACCGGAGGATTCTTTGTTTCAACTGTCGGCACAGTATTTACCTTTGACCAAGTTCCAGAATTAGCTGGTTTTTTTCATGAAGAACCTGGAGGGATCATAAAGCTTTACGCAGTTTTTGCCACCATGTTTGGCATCATAAAGCGCATGATCCGCGGCTCGCACCAAGCCACGGGCATCGACATCAACAAGTCCCGGCATCGCCACGCAAACTCCAAGACTTGCCGTGAGTCGCATAGAATGCCCGTCTTTCGAGAAGTTGTAGGCTTCAATTCTCGCTCGAATACGATCTGCAAACTTTTGCGCGCCTTCCATGGAGGTTTCCGGAAGGGCGATCAAGAACTCGTCTCCACCATATCTAGCAGCGAAATCGACGGTCCGTACGTTTTGACGAATAATTTTTCCAACTTCGGCCAATACATAACTGCCGAAAAGATGATCATTCCCGTCATTCACACGTTTAAAATTGTCCATGTCCAGCATGATGACGCCAACTGATCGACTGTACCGTTTGCCTCGGTTGATCTCATTTTCCAGGCGATCGTAAATCGAGCGCATGTTGAAAAGTCCCGTCAGATCGTCAATATCTACAAGCTCCTGCAGCCGGTGGTTTGCGGCGGAAAGCCGGTCCTGGAGATCCTTGATTCTTAATTGCGATCGAACCCGAGCCAAGAGTTCGGTAGGCTCGAAAGGCTTACAAATGTAGTCATCAGCACCTTCATCAAGACCGCGAACCACATCGCCAGTTTCGCTTCTGGCCGAAACAAAGATCACTGATACGTATTTTTCACGCCCGCGAAGGACCTTCAGCATTTCGAGCCCGGAGATCCCCGGCATGTTGATGTCGAGCAAAATCAAATCCGGCTCGACGATTTTCAGCTTTTCTAGAGCTTCTTCGGCCGATTCGGCCTGGCTGACGTCATAGCCCTCGTGCATCAACAACGCGCCGACCAACTTTAGATTGTCGCGATCGTCGTCAACCATCATGACCATACGGCGGGCTTTTTCAGTCGAAGGAAGTGAAGGCATCATTCCCATTAGGATAACAGGAGTTTCAAGATACGGCTTAGACCAGATTCTCGACTTCGATTTAGGTCTCGACTTTGGTACAACTTTTCTATGGCATATGATCACAAGCAAATCGACCAGAAGTGGCAGACGAAGTGGGACGCAGCTGAAGCATTCAAAACTGAATCAGGCAAAACGTCCAAGAAGCCCAAATACTACGCCCTCGACATGTTCCCTTACCCGTCTGGGTATGGTCTACACGTAGGCCATCTCGCCAGCTATACGCCGACAGATGTCGTAGCCCGCTTCAAGCGCGCGAAGGGATTCAATGTCCTTCACCCCATCGGCTACGACGCGTTTGGGCTTCCAGCGGAGCAATTTGCAATTCAAACCGGAATCCACCCGGCACAAACGACGGATAAAGCGATCGAATCGTTTCGTTCGACGTTGAAAACCATGGGGTATAGCTTCGATTGGTCGCGCGAAGTTTCTACCTGCGATGCAAGCTATTACAAGTGGACGCAGTTTATTTTTACAAAACTTTTTGAAAAAGGCCTGGCCTATCAAAAGGAAGTTCCGGTGAACTGGTGCCCCGCACTGCGCACAGTATTGGCTAACGAAGAAGTAATAGACGGAAAGTCAGAACGCGGCGGCCATCCCGTCATCAAAGTCCCCATGAAGCAGTGGATGCTGAAAATCACTGACTACGCAGAGCGCTTAATTGCCGATCTCGATTTGGTCGACTGGCCCGAGCGCACCCGCGAAGCCCAGCGAAATTGGATCGGGAAATCCGAAGGTGCGAACGTCACGTTTGATATTCAAGGATCTGCGGAAAAATTGGAAATCTTTACGACTCGTCCTGACACTTTGTTTGGTGTCACGTTCATGGTAGTTTCACCTGAACACCCACGCCTGAAATCGATCGTCCCTAGCTCACACACCTCGACCGTTGCTGACTATCAAGCCAAAGCCTCCCGCAAATCGGAAGTCGAAAGAAAATCGGCAACTGAAAAAACTGGCGTTTTTACTGGTGCCTATGCGGTGAATCCGTTTTCGGGAAAGTCTGTTCCAATTTGGACGGCAGATTACGTCATGATGGATTATGGAACGGGTGCTATCATGGCTGTCCCCGGCCATGATGAACGCGATTTTGAATTTGCAACGACCTTCAAACTTCCCATCGAACGCGTCCTAGAAGGCAGCAACGGTCAAGATGCGTTGCCGTTTTCGGGTGAAGGCAAACTGGTCAATTCTGACTTCCTCAATGGACTTAAAACTTCCGCTGGTATTGCACGAGCGATTGCAGAAGTCGAAAAGCGAAAGCTCGGCTTGAAGGTAACTCAATATAAACTTCGCGACTGGCTTTTCAGCCGCCAGCGATACTGGGGCGAACCTTTCCCCGTTGTTCGATTCCCGAACGGGGAGTTGAAGACGGTGCCTGCGAACGAGTTGCCGGTTCTTTTGCCCGAAGTCGCCGACTATCAACCGTCCGAAAAAGGCGAGGCGCCCTTGGCTCGCAATTCTGGTTTCGTTCAATACAACGGCACCTTGGGCAAAGGCGTTCGTGAAACTGACACGATGCCGGGTTCGGCGGGTTCGAGCTGGTACTTCTTACGCTATTGCGACCCTCACAACGCTTCCGCATTTTGCGACTTTGAAGAGCAGAAATATTGGATGCCAGTTGATCTTTATGTGGGTGGCGCTGAACACACAGTAGGGCACTTGCTCTACGCCCGGTTCTGGCAAAAAGTGCTGTTTGATGCTGGACTCGTGTCTCATCCAGAGCCCTTTCAAAAACTCGCTCACCAAGGCGTTGTACTTGGAACCGACGGCGAGCGTATGTCGAAATCGCGCGGAAACGTGATCAATCCCGATCAGCTGCGCGAGCAATATGGCGCCGATGTGATGCGAACGTTTGTGTTATTCCTCGGCCCAATGACAGCCGATAAACCTTGGCAAGATCAAGGGATTGGAGGCGTTCAGCGCTTCTTAGACCGACTCTGGCGGGCATGTGTGGACGAAAATGGAGTCGTTGTTGCCGACGACTCTGCGGTGCCTGAAGAGCTCAACAGACTTCTCCACAAGACCATAAAAAAAGTCGGAGAGGACTTAGAAAGTCTCGGCTTCAACACGGCGATTTCCGCATTGATGATTCTTTTGAACGAGCTCTACAAAGCCGGAACGCGACCAAAGAAGATTCTGTTACCATTGCTGCAAATGGTGGCGCCGTTTGCCCCACACATGGCGGAAGAACTTTGGGAGAAAATGGGCCAATCGGGATTTGTTTCAAACGCAAAGTGGCCGACTTTCGATTCGGCTTTGACAGTCGATTCTGTGGTCTCTATAGGTGTGCAGGTAAACGGAAAGTCACGTGGCGTTATCGAGATCGACAAGGACGCGGAAGAAGCGGTCGCTCTCGCAAAGGCCCTAGAGGTCAGTTCGGTCGTAAATGCTTTGGGTGGCAAACAGCCCGACAAAGTTATTTACAAAGCCGGACGAATCCTTAACCTGATCGTAAAGGTTTGACGATTTTAATGTGGGGCTGTGGCCCAAAAAGATATGGCCACTGGCCATAGCAAAAGGAGCGAAATGAAGGGTGAGATGCTTCGAGGCGAGATCTCGAACAAGGCCGATTGGACGACGGAAAAAAGCAAAGAGCTTTACGGCGTCGGCACTTGGGGCGCGAGTTTCTTCGACGTGAACGAAAAGGGAAATGTCGTTGTTACTCCTCACGGACCAACCGGTCCAAATGTAGATCTCCTAGAACTCACCCAAGATCTTCAAGAGCGCGGCATTCGCGTTCCAATGCTGATCCGCTTCCCAGACATCACGAAGGCACGCGTGGAGCTTCTTTCGAATTGCTTTAAAAAAGCGATCGAAGATTCTGGCTTTAAAGGCAACTACCGCGGCGTTTACCCGATCAAGGTCAACCAACAACGCCATCTTGTTCAGGAACTTGTGAAGTTCGGCAAAAACACGATGCTTGGCCTCGAGGCTGGCTCGAAGCCAGAACTTCTTGTCGCTTTGGCGATGATGAATACCGAAAACGCATTACTGATTTGCAATGGCTTTAAAGATGTCGAATACATCGAAACAGCCATCTTGTCGCTAAAGCTTGGTCGCAACACCATCATCGTGGTTGATCGCATGTCGGAACTTCCGATGATCATCGATGCAGCGAAAAAGTTTTCAATTCTTCCAAAAATTGGACTTCGCGCGAAGCTTCACACCAAAGGCGCTGGCAAGTGGATTGACTCTTCGGGCGACCGCTCGAAGTTTGGCCTCACACCGCTTGAAATCGTCGACTGTGTTGAACTTCTGAAAAAAGAAAACATGCTGGAAGCACTCGAACTTTTGCACTTCCACATTGGATCGCAAATTCCATCGATTTCTTGCGTGAAGGGGTCGCTCAAAGAAGGCGCCCGCTTTTACACAGAACTTCACGCGATGGGTGCAAATCTTAAGTATATGGACGTCGGCGGAGGGCTTGGCGTTGATTACGACGGTTCCGGCGCGACAGATTCTTCGATCAATTATTCCGAACAGGAATATGCGAATGATGTCGTTTCGATCATTCAGTCGGTCTGCGACGAACGCGGCACTCCACATCCTAACGTCGTGACTGAATGCGGACGCGCCCTTGTCGCGCATCACTCCGTCCTTGTATTCAACGTTCTGGGAATCAACGAAGTTCAAAAACGCGAACCCTCGGTAACGACGTCGAAAGACGATCACCGCGTGATTCAAGATTTGGGCTACATGATGGAACAGTTGAATGCGAACAACATGCACGAGTTTTATCACGACGTGCTTCACATCAAAGAAACCATACTTCAGTTGTTCACATTTGGTGTTTTGTCGCTTCTACAGCGCGCGAAAGCAGAAAACCTTTGCTGGGTGCTTCTCACGCGCATGGAAAAACTAGCGCGCGGAAACGCCGACGCCGAAGACATGGCGACAGCCCTTCGCGAAACTTTATCAGACACTTACTTCTGTAACTTCTCGGTTTTCCAGTCGATGCCTGACTCGTGGGCCGTCGGACAATTGTTTCCAGTTTTACCAATTCACCGGTTGAATGAAGAACCAACTCGCCGTGGGATCATGGTGGACCTCACTTGTGATTCGGATGGAAAAATTGGCCAGTTCATCGACACGACAGGTGAATTCGCAAAACAAAAAAAGACGGGCCTCGAAGTTCACGAGTTCACAGGACAACCCTACTATATGGGAGTTTTCCTCGTCGGCGCTTACCAAGAAATCTTGGGGGATCTTCACAACCTCTTTGGCGACACAGATGCCGTTCACATCACGCTTTCAAGCGCTGGTTACACGGTCGACGAAGTTGTCGAAGGCGACACCGTGACCGAAGTTCTTTCGTACGTTCAATACAATCGCCACGAACTGATCGAATCGATTCGCCGAACGAGCGAAGATTCCATCAGCCGCGGCACCTTGACGAAGAACGAAGCGAAGGCACTGATGAAGCACTACGAAGAGGGCCTGTCAGGCTACACGTATCTTGAAGATCCAGAGTGATGGATATGGGTGAAACCGGGGCGTTGCGAGTTTTTACTTGGACCGCCTCGGTTTTGTGCGCGCTCGCCGTGATCTACGAATGCGTCCGCATTTCAGCGCGGCGAGACTCTTCTGCTCAGAAATCGATTGGCTACTTTATCGAGAGCGATTGGTTTTTACCGATCTACTTTGCTGGAATTTTGCAGTGGACGCTTTTCGGATGGCGGATAGCCGACCATGCACTGACCTTCCCCTGCGCACTGCAACTTCTATTTATGATTCCCGTACTTCGCATTTGGCTCAAAAGAAGACTTCAAGCATGATTTCAGAATGATTCACGCGATTTTAGCTGGAATGCTTTGCACGACGGCACTATTGATTGCCGCCTTCGAACACTTCAAAGGCGACCGAAAATCGGGTTCAATTTTTTTTCTAGTCTATGGCATCGGTACAATGGGATGGACAGCGGCAGGAATCATCGCAGATTCCACACCACTAGTAGTTATTTCCAGTGCGCAGACGGCGGCAGCCATTTCATGCGCCTGGCTTTCGTATATCAATGACAGCTCGGTAGAACATGATTCGCAGAAATGCCCCAACCATGGTTAAGCCTGCCACCTATCGAAAACGTGCGACGGCATTGATGGTCGATAGCTTGGTGGCTTTGTCGATCGTCATGATATTGATGGCAATTCTGAATTCCGTCATTCCGGATACGGAGGTCGCGCCGATGGCCATGCAGTTGATGCCGCCCAAAATGCTAAAAATGTTTTTCTACACGACAACGACAATCACGTTATTTATCGGGTTGATGGTGTTTTTTGCTCCCCACCTGCCCGGAAGAGGGTCATTGGGCCACAGGGTTGCAAAAATTCAGTTGGTCCAATTATCGGGTGAAAACGTGGGCTGGGTCGATAGCTTGCGCCGATTCTTTGCCACAGTCTTGCGGGCCGGGATGGTATTCTGGGGCGGGCCTGTTTTGGCGGTCGTCGGTCAAAGTATTGCTGTATCTACACTAGCTTTGATCTGGTCGCTGGTTGTTTTGTTACCTATTCCAGTCAGGCGTAAACCTTATCCCGTGACCTTGTGGCAAATTGTCGGGAATTACATTTTTATCGATTCGTCGACTTCCTAGAATTCCTGACATGACCTCAACCGCAGATTCGGATATGTCGTCGATCGTAGGGACGATTCAACCTCCCTCGACAGGAGTCCTCATGCGTTCAATCGCCGCTCTCTCAGCTATACTTTCCGCTGCTATCGGCACTTCAAGTTCTAGCGCGAATCCGGCCACTGGAGTCTGCGCGATGGAAGCAGAGGGACTACTTAAATCAGGTGGCGCCTACACCACCCAGCCCGCACAGTTAGTTGCTTTTAGCGAGAAGTTTGAAATTTATCATATTCGGTCGGTCCTTCACGGTGGCGATGCGCTAGACGAATTGGTCGTCTTGAAGCAAGGCTGTAAATGGGTTGCTCAAGAAAACATTTGGTCCGAATGACCGTTACCCCGCCAAAGAAACAGCCCGAGAAACAAACCGACAAGCTCATCGAAATCCCGACCGGTCTTTACGAACACTACAAGGGAATGCCGTATCGCGTGATCGGAACCGGCCGCCACAGCGAAACGCTTGAGCAGTTTGTTCTTTATGAATCACTTTACGAAAATGAACTCGGCCGACTTTGGGTCAGGCCTGCTGCGATGTTCATTGAAACAGTTCCGTCGCCAAAAGGTGACGGAACCCGCGTTCCAAGGTTCCGACATATTTGCTTGTAGCGGCACCTAGACTCTTAAGGATCTTGTTGCCTGGCCTTCGGATTCTCTTACCCTGAAGGGGTTTCGAAAATCTGGAGGAGAAGTATATGCGTAAATCCGTGTCGATGCTGGTGATTATTTTATCTTTGGTTTTCTTTGCCAAACCGAGTTTCGCCGATTCGAGTGGCGCAAGTGCCAACTTTCGTTTTGCCCCACTTAGCTTATTGATAGGCTGGTTGAATCTCGACTTGGACTTTAAAATTTCTGACGACTGGACAGTGGGTCCAACCATCGGAGTTTGGCGTATCGCACTCGAGGACACTTTGTTCGTCGACAACAAATTGAATGTCGAGCGAAATTCAGTTGGCGCACGCGCCGTATGGTCACAAAACGGTGCCTACCAAACGGGGTTTTATTTCTCGCCGATTGCGCAATTTGTTTCAGCGAAAGTCTATGGCACCGGAAAGACCTCTGGAAATCCGATCTCCGCTACTGCCTCAGGAATCACACTGACTGGAATTGGCGGCTATCAGTGGTTCTGGGACTCCTTTAACATGTCGCTGGGTGCAGGACTTCTCGTCGGCGCGCAAGCCTCAAAGGTCACCATCATTGAAGCGGGAACTTCGCGCGACGTTGCCTCCGAGCGGTCCACAAGTGTCGCGCTCGACTTCATGTTGGGTTGGACATTTTAGTTGCCCACAATGACTTCAAGGAAATTTACTTGCGAGGGTCGTAGGCATCGCGAACAGCAGAACCGATGAGGTTCAGTGCCGTGAGTGTCATAAAAAGTGCGAGCGAGGGAAACACCGCTAGCCACCACGCAACTTGAAAATGCTTCTGGGCCTGCCCAAGTAATTCACCCCATGATGGCGTTGGCGCAGGCAGTCCGTAGCCGAGGTAGTCGAGTGAAGCTAGTCCGGTGATCGCACCAGCAACCATGAAAGGAGTCATCGTGATCCAGGGAGTAAGTGAGTTCGGCAAAATATGACGGAATATAATTCGCCTGCGGCCGGCGCCCAGTGCCCGAGCCGCTTCCACAAATTCACGCTTTCGCAACTTCAAAAATTCGGCGCGAAGATAAAGTGAAATTCCCGTCCATCCAAAGAACACGGTAAAGCCTGTCAGAACCCAAATATTCGGTGCGATGATCGAAGCCAAAATAATCAGAAGCATAAGCACAGGAACAGATTCCCAAATCTCAATCACTCGCTGCCCAACAATGTCGATCCAGCCAGCAAAGAAACCCATCGATGCACCAAAAACGATTCCAAACAGGGAACAAAAAAACCAAACCGAGATAGCGTAAGTCATGGAATAGCGGAAGCCGTAAAGCAACCTAGCCGCGACATCGCGGCCGCTTTCGTCTGTGCCAAAAAAGTTAACCTCGGTTGGTGCCGACGGAAGCTGATCAAGCGCTGGATTCCGCTCAAACGCATCCCAACGGATCGGAGGCCAGATCGCAGCGTCGCCCTCTTTTAACTCGAGCGAACGGTAATCCATGACCATGATCTCATTGAGGCCGAACTCAGTCGGATGAATATTTTGAATGACAGGATAAAAAGTTTTGCCCTGGTACTTAAGGTAGATCGGTTTGTTGTTTGCCCAAAATTCCGCCGTCACGCTCAAGAATCCGACGATGATCAAAACCCAAATCGACACGATGGCCGATGTGTGAGCGCGAAACCGGCGCCAGCGCTTTAAAGAAAGCTCGTTATCCATGAAACGTTCAATCATGTGAAATCAATCCTTGGGTCGACAACGACATACAAAATGTCCGTCAACAGCCGGCCGAAGAGGAACAAAATGCTCTGGAAGAAAATGAGACCCATGAGGACATTGTAGTCTCGCGAGTTTGCCGATGTGATCGAGAGAAGCCCCATACCGTCGAGTGAGAAAATCGATTCAACGATAATGGACCCAGCAAACATCACCGACAAAATACCGCTCATTCCGGTCACAATGGGTATCAGCGCATTTCTTAAAGCATGCTTCAGGTAAACGACTTTTTCTGAAACGCCTTTGGCGCGAGCGGTGCGGACATAATCAAGTTTGATTACATCGAGCATCGAGTTCTGCATCATGATCGTAAGAAACGTGAAGCTTCCAACCATATACGTCATCAACGGAAGAACCGCATGGTGAAAGCGGTCCCAAATTTGGCTCCAAGTCCCAAGCTCACTGTAGTTATCCGACACAATATTTCCGAGAGGGAACAAGGGTGCGAAACTTTCACTAGCCAAAAAGGTGCGAAGCAAAATTCCTGCAATAAGGGACGGAATCGAATACAGAACAAATAAACCGAAACTGGTCATCGCATCGAACTTGGACCCGGCGCGAATGGCTTTGTAAACGCCCAGCGGAACACAAATCAGATAAGTCAAAAACAGGGACGTCAAACCAAACGTCAGTGACACAGGCATCTTGCTGAAAATCACATCGGTCACCGGTTCTTCGTATTTAAAACTATCACCAAAATCGAGGGTCGAAAGGTTCTTTAGCCAAATAAAGTATCGGGTGTGGATTGGACGCGGCTTGCCGTTTTCGTCCATGAATCCGTACTGCTTGTTGAGAGCGTCGATTACTTCTTGCGAAACACCTGTTTCGCCCCGTCCGCCAAGGCCACCGGCCGCCCCTGCGCCGCCACCCATCGCGCCGCCCATACGTATTTGCTGTAACTTTTGGTCCACCGGCGAGCCTGGAGCCAGGTTGATGATGACAAAACTCAGAAGCGTTATGCCAAACAACGTTGGCAGCATCAGAAGCAGTCGACGCAAGATGTAGATAGCCATGTTGTACTGATCCCCCCAAGCCGGAAGATCCGATTATCAAAATCGTGTTAGAAATGCATCCCTAAAACGATGATGGGGCCGGCTTTCGCCCGCCCCATCATTAATATCTCTAACGAACCGCATCTGGCGGCAAAATAAAATGTAACGACCTTTTACTTTACGTCTGTTGCCCACCAGTAATCGGCACCGACCGCAAACTTATACGTATCTTTCGGAAGACCGATACGTTTGTTGACCGCGTAAAGAACGTACTGATCGTTGAACAAGAACGCATACGGTGCATCTTCCGCGATCATCGCGTAGATCTTGCGATACATTTGTACGCGCTTCTTCTTGTCAAGTTCAGCAATGGCTTCGTCGATCAATTTATCAACTTCTGGATTCGAGTAACCAATACGGTTGGAACCACCATCTTTAGCTGATTCTGTGTGCCAGATCTGCTTTGGATTGTGATCAACCGATCCTCCACCCCAGCCAAGCGCAACTGCGTCGAACTTACGCTCGTCAAGATTCTTCAAAAGTGCGTTCCACTCGAGAAGCTGAAGGTTCATCTTCACACCAGCTTTTTTGAGATCTTCTTGATAAAGAACCCAGTACTTCTGAATGTCTTTATTGGCGTAAAAAAGTGTGAACTCAAACGGCTGACCCGCCTTATCCAGAACTCCGTCTTTGTTTGTGTCGGCCCAGCCTGCTTTCTTCAAAAGGTCCGCTGCTTTTTTGGGATCAAAAGCAATCGCCTTTACCTTTGGATCAGCGTACTCACTCTGTTGATACCAAGGGCCTGTTGCAGGAAGAGACATTCCGAAACGGAACTTTTTGTTCATCTCTTCGCGGTTCATCAAATGCGCGAGGGCGCGACGCACACCTTTTTCTTGAAACATAGGCTTGGTCAAATTCCAACCAACATAACCGTAAGATTTAGGCTGAAGGTTTTGAACTTTCTTTTTCAAAACGGTTTTGCCCCATGGCGCGCCTTCGGTCTTCAACGAATAAGCCTCTGGCGTTAACGAATCATAGTCGAGTTCGCCTTTTTTTAAACGTTCAAGAACCAAGTTTTCTTCTTTGTCGAAACGCATGCGAATTGCTTGGAAGTTATAACGACCGCGCTGTTCTGGAACCGCGTTGCCCCACCAACTTTTATTTCGCTCGAGAATTATTGCTTGTCCTTGGTTGTACTCCTTCAACACGAAGGGACCAGAGCCGAGAATTGTCTTGTTTTTCTTTTTGCCTTCTGTTGCATCGCCGTAAACGTGCTTAGGCAAAACAGTCAAACCAGCAACGACATCAAAGTTACCAAAGTACTTCGACTTGGTTACAAACTTGATCGCGTTCGTGCCGGTGACTTCGGCTTTCTCGATGTTTTCATAGTACGGACGCAAATGAGCTGCGTTGTACTTGTCGTCGAAGATGACGTCGAAGCTAAACTTCACGTCATCAATCGTGATAGGCTTTCCGTCGCTCCAAACAGCGCCTTGGCGAAGAGTGAAGGTAAATTCGCGACCGTCTTTGGAGATTTCCACTTTTTCAGCCAGAGCGGGTTCCCACTCGTACGTATCGAAGTTGCGGTTCATGAGACTGTCCATAACAAACGACTGAATCGTTTGGTTATAGAGGTCTGTGCCAGTGATCGGATTCAATGTCGTTGGCTCGACACCAAGATTGTAAAGAAAAGTTCCGCCCTGAGGGGCCTCTGGGTTCCCAAGGATTCCGACTTTTTTGTTTGCCTTTGGAGTTTCCGCTTGTGCCACGGCGAATCCGCCTGACAATCCGACTAGTATCGCTGCAGACAGCGTCAATGCGATGGCATTGCTAAAGACTTTTAAACTTCGATTCATCGATATCTTTATCATTTAAAGAGATCCCCCTATGGTTTTTTTCTTACCCGAACTAATTTGGACAAATCTTAGGAGTTTAGCAAGGTTGAACGCGCCTCACTATTTCGCACTCCGATCCGCCGTAAGCGCCGTCGATCGGGCGCGAAACGCTCCCATTCGGAAGTGTTTTGGTGTAGCAACGACACTGCCGCTCACGATAGGGCAAACCAAGCGATGATTTTGAAAGGAACAAAGCCGAAATGACCCCAGAGTTTGATCCCAGCTCGATGGAAGCGGCCGTGCTTCGCGCCAGCCATCAAGTTGATCTCTTTGACGTCGATACCGGTGAAGCTTGGAAAGCCGGCGAAGAAACTCTATCCTCCGATGAAATAAAAAATGAAATCAACGCTATTTCTAAACACCTGAAAGATGACTCTGGTATCCTCCATATCGATGCCCATGCTAATCTTCGTGTAGCGTACCAGGGCTACGCTCACAGTCATGCTTCGATCATGTACAAAGTCATTGAAAAAATTAAACCGGGAGTTCTTGTGCAAGTTGGAATTCGAGATTTCTCGAAAAACGAACTGACGTACAGCGAGAGTGGTCGAGGTAAAGATGGCAGCATCGGAAGCGGTCGCATCGTCACTCATGACGACCGATCGGAAAAGAGGCACGTCGAAAATGGCGAGTGCTTTTCACAAGTCGTGAAATCTACAATAACGGATCTTCCACAAAACATTTATGCGTCCTTCGATATCGATGGTCTTCAACCTGATCTTTGCCCCAACACAGACACTCCGGTGCCGGGAGGATTGACGTTGGATCTATTCAAACTTTGCGGTTCGACCGTGATCACGAACGGGCTTACGGACGCGGTGAAAAACATATGAACAAGCAAGCCACTAATAAAACAGCTAGCAAATCAGCGGGTAAAACCGCTGCGAAAAACTGGTACGACAATGGCGTTCGCTTTGAGTGCCAAGGTTCTGGAAAATGCTGTGTTTCGCACGGCGAGTACGGCTTCGTCTACGTGACTGCGGCCGACAGAAAAAAAATGGCTAAACTGCTAGGCGTTCCCACTGCGGAGTTCACTCGGACGTACTGCTCGAAGGTTGAGGGATTGTTTCGCCTCAACGACGGTCCATCTGATGACCCCAAAGATCCGACGGCAAAACCGTGCACATTTTTAAAGAAAAAGCGCTGCACCATCTATGAAGCTCGGCCAATGCAATGTCGAACTTGGCCGTTTTGGCCCGAAACTATGTCGGCTAAAGCGTGGTCAAAAGATGTTGCTGCTTTCTGTCCTGGCGTCGGAAAAGGTCGTGTCTGGCCCAAAAACGAAATCGACACCGCGATAAAAGAGCAAAGCCAATGGGAAAACGACATCGCGCACGGACTTTGATTTGAATCGCGCAGCCTTGATTAGCGCAGCTTTAAATCGCGCTTTTTCGGCTTTCAGAATTTCCGATCTACTTTCCTAATATCGAGCCCCTCGAAAAGCGCCGCGTAAGTGAGATAGCCGGATACCAGGGCCACCGGCAGGAACACGAGGACCACAGGTAGCACCAGTGCTATTGTACAAGCGACCCCTAATCCAGCCAGCATCAAGCCAAGTGCCAGCAAAAACTGCCAGCTGAGTGAAGTCGCCTGAAGGTTCAGTTCAATCGAGCGAACGGCAGGAACACGTTTGAAGTAAATCAAAGGAGCAGAGAACGCGGTAAGAGCAACTAAAAGCAAAGTAAGGACGAAGTCGATTAAGTTTCCGATGAACGCAGGAAAACTTTTTTCAATTAATGCCTGAAGCAGCGCGATGCCAACACCGAGCAAACCAATCGGCACGAGATCGCCCATTTTCTGATTGTCTTCGAACACTGTAAACAGGTCTTTCACGCTACCGCGTTCGCCCAGAACGATTTTTCTAGCAAAAACCATGAAGCCCGCGCCTAAAATCGTCGCTGGAAGCGGGGCTAGTATCATTATGAATGGGGTGTAGGACATGGCGACAAGGATCACCACGTACAGAACTGAAACCTGAAGAACGGCTTCATAATTCTTTTTCGTAATTTTCCAGCTCACCATCAGAAACTGGATTGCAAGATCCGCGGGAATCTGCCGAAGCTGAATTCCCGCAGGATCGGTCATTTGTGATTTAGTAAAATCTTTTTCTACCACCAAGCAACCGCTTAGCGAGCGTAACGTTTTTGAAGAGACTCGCGCATCTCTGCGCCTTCGATAGAAAGACGTGTCCAAGGAATCGCGCGAAGTCTTTCTGGCTCGATCATCTCTTCTGTCTCTTCACACACACCGTAAGTGCCGTTTTCGATTCGGGCCAATGCCATTTCGATTTCGACCAACTGAGTTCGAAGTCGTTCGTGCAGGGTGAGTGTTTCAGCTTCCGCCAAAACGCGAACCGTCTGATCCGCCTCATCTCCACCCTTGTCTTCAATGTGAAGATCCTGGCGAGTGTTTCGAACTCGGTTCAAAACATCTGCTTTCGCATCGAGAAGTAGTGTTTTGCACTCCTTGATCAACGCTGCTTCGATTGTCCCCATCTCAAGCCCCCCATTCATTCTGACATCCCTCGGCTGAAATTCATCCAGTCCTGCCCTTCGAAATTCATCATTGAATTCGTCAGTGCCATTTTGGAACTTTGAAAGTTAGCCACAATCACAACTCCCGGCGCAAGCACAATCTTAAATTTTCTGTCACGCCGCAAAGTTTCGAATTTCGCAGCGCAACCTGTCTCAAATCAAAACAAAGAGGTCTAGCGGCTCTTCGAACGAAGGTTACCGCTTGGACAAGTTGTCTATCGAATTTAATCGAGGAGTTCGAATGAGAATTCTGTCAGGAACTAAAAACTGACACGACTGCGCCGCACAGGAATCCAAACATTGGCGTCGCGGGTCCAGTACTTTCCTTTGTAATCATCTTCCAAGCGAACCCAAAGTCCTTCGCGATCGACTTTCTTGAATGGCGTATAACGATCGGCCACGCGAAAATCCGCCGGGCCATCATTTTCCCCAGGGCCTTTAACTAGAGCGGCAGAGCGAACGCGCACAACGGCGCAACTTTGATTGGCCGCTACGTTTCTGGAAACCACCCAGTGAACTTGACCGCGCAAATCTCGAACCTTTGACCATCCGTTTTGAACATCCAATCTTTCAAGGGGCATGTGGCGTGCGACGGTCCAAGTAATTTTCGAGGAGGTACTTGGTGCGGCGCGTAGCTTGGCTTTAGGGGACATGACGCATACCGGCTCCGGAAAGCGATCGTCGTCAGCTTGAGCCACTTCCAACGAGAACACTGTGCTTCCAGCCAAAAACAACGCCACGAAACGGATGGATTTAAGAGATACCATATTTTCGCCCCCCAGAACTTCTTCATGATCCCCGACTTAAGACCTATCGGACAGGGGGGCGTCTCGACTTGAGTCCTTTAACCATAAATCATGTGGGATTCTTCAACTTCTTGCTCTCAATTATGTTCAATTCATCACTGTTTATTCCGGTGGAGGTTTCCACGACGGCGTCGACGTCAATGACTTGGGATGAGGCATTTTGCTGGTCATCATCCGAGGGGCCGGCCTTAGAAAAGCCGACGCCATGTTTGTACTTCACTTTCGCAATCAATCTCCTCGCCAAATATCCGCGGGCTCCAGGAACCAACAGCAAGATGGCCAAAATGTCGGAGCTAAATCCAGGAATCACCAACAACACGCCGGATAAACCCGTCAACGCGGCTGCGAGCGCTGCGACCCCTGGAGACTTGCCTTCACGCATCGATTTGGCGACGGACACGGCAAGGCGTACCCCCGTCGTCCTTAAAAGCCCCACTCCTAGAATCGTCAGCAGCAACCAGGCGAAAAAGACGTTTATGAATCCAAAGTTTTTTATCAACCCCATTGAGAGGACGATTTCCAAAATCGGGATCGCGAAAAATGCGAGTAAAATCATTTCAGCTTGGCCTCATCAATTTCGATTAAGACAGGACAATGATCAGAACCCTCAACTTCATCTAAAATCGCAGCCCTCGTCAGCGCGGGAACGAGGCCCTTTGTAACACTCACGTAATCAATTCGCCAACCGCGGTTAACGGGCCGCGCACGTTCGACATAGCTCCACCAAGTGAACGCCCCTTTTTCTTCCGGATAAAAGTGGCGGAAAGTATCGATAAAGCCAATTGCAAGAAACGAATCAAACCACGCGCGCTCTTCAGGCAAAAAGCCACTTTCCTTTGCCAATCGAATTGGGTCGTAAACATCAATTTCTTTGTGAGCGACATTGTAATCCCCGACCAAAATAATCTCGCGGCCAGAGGAGATTTTCGCAGCCAAATGCCTGTTCAGCTCGCGCAAGAAAACCTGCTTGAAGTCGTGACGCTCTTGGCCGCTCCCACCATTGGGAAAATAAATATTGTAAAGTAAAAAGGGGCCATGGTCCGTGATTACAACGCGACCTTCTTGATCGTAAATTTCAATTCCGATTTTAGGAACCCACTCCCGCACGGGCAGAGGGGACGACGCACGCTCGAAGGTGGCGACTCCGGAATACCCTTTGCGAACAGCTGAAGACCAAGAACCCTTCATGCCGCTCGGCTCACGCACTTGATTTTCAACTTGATCAAAGTGCGCTTTCGTTTCCTGTAAACAAAGCACATCCGGAGCTTCTCGTTCAACAAACGGCAGAAAGCCCTTTTTGCCGACTGCGCGAATACCGTTCACATTCCAAGAAATTATCTTCATGTCGCTTGCCCGCCCATCATGCTCCCTTTAGAACAGTAGTACGTCTTTAGGAACTGTTTATTCCACAATGGAAGCCAAACGTGAAACACGAAGATTTCCTAGCGCGCTTAGCGCTGGAGTATCCGAAAACTGCAAAGCAAAACGATATTCGCAGTCTCGTCATACCCACGTTAATTGCACCGCTGGTGGTAGACCTTCCTGGAAAGTGGCTGGCAGATGCCACCCGATTTGTGGAAATCGCATACAGACAAATTCGCGACAATCAATCTGTTGGCGAACAACTCAGATGTCTAGCGCCAGAGGTTCCGCGACCCGATCATTCATCTGCCCTTATGTCGTACGACTTTCATGTTGATTTTCGAACTCAGGCCGAAGGCCAAATAAAGCTGATTGAAATCAACACCAACGCTTCGATGAGTCTTCTACTTGATGTTTTAAACTGCCAAATGCACGTCGGACGGTGTTTGAAAGAAAGTTTTTTAGACGACTTCGCTGAAGATCTCGGCCGAAGTCTGCGTGACACGAAAGTCGTCATCATTGACGAAAGCCCGATGTCGCAGAAACTGTACGTCGAGTTTTTAATGTACAAAGAGTTGTTTGAATCTCGCGGAGCCGCGGCACGCATTGCGGACCGAACAGAGCTCGCATTCCAAGATGGCAAGTTGTGGCTGAAGGACGATCCTAAGTTTGGACCGATTGACCTAGTCTACAATCGCTTGACGGATTTTTACTTTGAAACTGCGGAAGCTGCGGCACTACAGAAAGCCATGCGGGCCAAAGCCTGCGTGATCTCGCCGCATCCCTTCGATTATAGGTTACTTGCCGACAAAGCTCGCCTTGTTCAATGGTGCGCCGCTGGATCACTCGAGAGCTACGGTATTTCTGCAGACGACGCTGGTTTTTTTAGATCGATTCTTATCAATACCAGAGACAGCACCGGGCTCGATCCCGAACAGCTCTGGAAAGAACGGAAAGGATTGATCTTCAAACCTAAAACGTCACACGGCGGAAAAGGTGTTTATCGCGGCTCCTCTGTGTCGCGTGGAGCGTTTCAATCGGTGATAGATTCAGGTGCACTTGCACAAGATTTT
Source organism: Deltaproteobacteria bacterium (assembly GCA_017302795.1). GTDB lineage: Bacteria > Bdellovibrionota > Bdellovibrionia > Bdellovibrionales > JAMPXM01. The sequence goes on from JAFLCB010000001.1 coordinate 124,263, forward strand.
ATTCCTGCCCCAACGTTGAAATTGGGTGACGAGGAATTCAAATACGATCTCCGTTTCTTTGCGTACAAGGATCGAATCAACATTGCCTGCGCTCGGCTCTATCAAGGACAGATGACAAATGCGACAACTCCGGGTGGCGGAGTCGCAGCGGTTTCCTGGAGCTAGACCGCCAACGCACAATTGCCCTCGACTATTAGCGAGCCTCTCAAGTTGACACATAGCGTGCCGATAAGTTTCTTAGAATGTCGAAACGATTTGCAACTAGACCAGCCAACACGGCGCCATCGACATCTGGCAATGCAGCAAAAAAAGCTGAAGATCGCCGGTGGGATTACTCTGCGTTCGAAACGATCGACGGCCAACACCCGTGGCAAAGTAAGGTGCCGGAAGGTTGCGTTCTTTATCCGGTGCGCAAGCTTAGCCGTGGTCAGGTCATTTGGTTTAATTTTCAGCTGGCAAAAGACATGGGACTTATTCCCACCGATCATCCTAATAAGGTGACGCCGGAACTCGATAAGAAAATAATCGAAACCTTCAGTCTTCAAATTATAAATGAGTGGGATCAATCGCACGGCGCAACAGTTCCGCCGAGCTTGATGAAAGCTCACCCATACATGGCAACCCGCTATCTTCAGTTGCAACACGCGGACAAGCGAGGTCGTACCTCAGGAGATGGTCGCGGAATTTGGAACGGCACCATTCGCCATCGAGGCGTTACCTGGGACGTATCCAGTCGTGGAACCGGCGTCACGCAACTATCCCCTGGCGCCGTGGAAGCGCAGCGCCCACTAAAAACTGGGACGGAAGAGTTCGGCTATGGGTGTGGTCTTGCCGATACGACAGAGCTGATTGGCAGCGCCGTTTTTTCAGAGATTTTTCATCGCAACGGGCTTTCAACAGAACGAGTCCTTGCGATCATTGATCTTGGCAGAGGCATTGGGATCGGAGTCCGTGCGGCACCCAACTTGTTTAGGCCTGCACACCTGTTTCTTTGGCTCAAGCAAGGCGAACGCGAAACGCTTCGCCGAGGCTTTGACCTGGTGATCCAACGACAGTGTGAGAACGGTTCGTGGGCTTGGAACCCAAAAAATCCCGACCGACATCGGCGTGCACTAGCTGAGATCGCAAAATCTTTTGCTCGCTTCGCCGCGAAGCTCGAACGAAGGTACATTTTTGCATGGCTTGATTGGGACGGCGACAATGTGCTCGCCGACGCGGGAATTATTGATTACGGCAGTATCCGGCAGTTCGGACTTCGTCACGATCAGTATCGCTATGACGACATCGATCGATTCTCGACGAACCTCAATGAGCAACGCGGCAAAGCACGTTTCACTGTTCAAGTCTTTGCACAATTGGTGGAGTTTCTCGAAAATGGTCGCAAAGAAAATCTGTCGAAGTTTTCGAACTCCGAAGCGCTTCGCCTTTTCGATCGTGAATTCGATGTTGAACTCCGCCGGGAATTTTTGGCGCAAGTCGGACTTGATTTGGCCGATGCAGAAATCGCCCTTAAAGAACGGAAAAAGGACGTTGAAAAACTTTATTCCAGCTTTTTAAAGCTGGAACTTTCGAAAACAAAAGCTGGCGTGAAGAAACTTCCGGACGGAGTTAACCGACCCGCTGTTTTTAATATGCGAAAGCTCCTTCGAGAACTGCCAGATCTTTGCATTGATGAATCTAAAAGCTGGCGGACCCCTGAAGCGGAACAAGTGCTCGAACTGATGCGATCTTCTTTTGCTAAACGCGCGGACCTTCGCCTGCGGGGCGGGCTGCGAAGCAAAATAAACGGCTTCCTAGACTCCTACTCAGCTTTCATGCAATCGACCCTAGGCACCAAGCCGCATGGTTCTAGCGTGCGTGCGTGGCGCCAACGCGCGAGACAGCGGAACTTTGAAGGCCGGATCACTGGCAATGGTTCGGAATACATCGTCGAGGAAATCGTCCGCGCTCGGAAAAAGGGAATGGCACTCGATGACCTGAGGCAGGCAATCGAACTCTTTATTGCATCACAGGCCCCACATAACCCGCCAAATTCTCGCCCCTCGGTGATCAGCACAGCCGCCGGCGATCTCTATCATTCATTGATTAATATTTCGCTCGAGCACGAAGAAGACATATAACCTGCTTCGATCAGGTGATTGTTTCATTCCCTAGAATTCATCACCCTATCCATTTTCCCCTCCTATTGCCATCTCTGCGTCGCCCAAATAGAACAGCGGCTAACTATCACTTGGGAGACCTATTATATGAAATTCCTTGCTCAAACTTTCGTGACGTTCGCCTCATCCGCTTTGCTTTTGTCAACTGCTTCAATGGCGGCACCACAAACCCAATACGGCTACGAATGCGACGCCGACGGTAAAGCCGTCGTCATGAAGTATTCGTACGTTAGCGGCTATCAAATGGACCTTTTGACAATCGACGGGAAAGATTTCACCTATTCCGCAAAGGTGAATGTCTTCCGTGGCGGTGGCACACTTTTCACGATCGAAAACTACCGTGCTGGGAAATCTATGGTTTTCGGACTCAACACTCCAAGTGGTACTTACTACCAACTTGAGGGCGGTAACCAGTATCCAATGTCTTGCACGACAATAAAACCACCAGCACAACCAGCTGACGATCGCCTGTAGTTTTCATTCGGCGCTCTCCGCAGGAACTGCCTGCGGAGATCTTTAGCGATTAGTCGCGTCATCAGGAGCAATGACTCGATTGGCTGGACGAACATGTTTCTCCAAGCTAAACCAAGCCTATGATCATAGTGACAGGTGCGACAGGATTCATCGGTTCCGCCATGGTTTGGCAGCTCAATAATCGCGGCGCTTCCGCGATCCTCGCGGTCGACACTGTGCCCCCGTCGGTTCGCCCCGGTCCGCTAACGAATCGCCGATTTGACCGCTTCATTGGCAAAGATGACCTCTGGACATATTTAGAAAATGTGGAAACGAAATCGGTGGTCACAGCCATCGTGCATATGGGCGCTTGTTCGTCGACGACCGAGCTCAATGCTGCTTTTCTGAAGGAAAACAATTTTCTATACACTAAGCGTCTTTGGCAGTGGTGCGCAGAGAACCAGAAGTCCTTCATCTACGCTTCCAGTGGTGCCGTGTACGGCGACGGCGACCAGGGTTTTGATGACGGAAGTCCCTCGACGATCTTTAAGCCGTTAAATCCTTACGGCGAATCGAAAGCGATGTTCGATCGCTGGGTTGAAAGGGAAACTCTCAACCCAGCGGCGCCCACACCGCCGAACTGGTATGGGCTGCGTTTTTTTAATGTCTTCGGACCAAACGAATACCTTAAAGGCGACATGGCAAGCGTCGTATTCAAAGCATTTCATCAAATACGCAATACTGGCCGATTGAAGCTCTTCAAATCACATCGCGCCGACTACAAAGACGGCGAACAGCTTCGCGATTTTGTCTACGTGAAAGACATCGTTCGCTGGATGGACGAACTTGTCTTACGCGCCACAGGCCAGTCGGCCTCTGGCCTTGGTCCCGCTCAAAGTGGCATTTATAATATGGGCTTTGGCAAAGCTCGATCTTGGAACGATCTTGCCGCGGCAACTTTCCGAGGCCTCGAGGCGCCCCTCACTATTGACTACATCGACATACCGGTCGATATGCGACCGCGCTATCAGTACTACACGCAGGCGAATATGCAGCGCCTGATGGGCCTAAAATTGTCCCAGCCCGAATGGCCTCTTGAAAAAGCGATTCAAGATTACGTCTCCAATCATCTCGCCAACCATACGGGCGGCGGGGATCCGTGGCTATGACTGCAACTACGGCTGCTACTACAAACTCTGATCTACCAAAACACCTCCAGCGCTACATCGTCGACCAAGACTATTCGCGGTATACGCCCGTCGACCAGGCCGTATGGCGCCACATCATGCGCCAGCTGAAATCATTTTTGTCGACGCATGCGCACCCCTGTTATGTCGATGGATTGAAAAAAACCGGAATCGAAGTCGATCGGATTCCATCGATAGAACACATGAGCCAGCGCCTGTCTGAATTTGGCTGGCGGGCGGTTCCCGTGAGCGGTTTCATTCCTCCCGCAGCGTTCATGGAACTCCAGTCCCTTGGTGTTTTGCCGATCGCCAGCGACATGCGAACCTTGGAACACCTGCTTTACACTCCCGCTCCGGACATCGTCCACGAGGCGGCTGGGCATGCGCCGATTCTAGTAGACCCCGCCTTCGCCGGATATTTGAAGTCCTACGCCAACGTTGCTCGCCGGGCGATCATCTCGGACGAAGATATGGATCAGTACGAGGCCATTCGTATTCTTTCTGACGTGAAGGAAGATCCTGGTTCGACAAGTAAACAAATCCGACAAGCAGAAGAGCGCCTTGAGGCCGTCAATAAATCAATTAGTCATATTTCGGAAGCTGCCCTGTTAGGGCGGATGAATTGGTGGACCGCCGAGTACGGGCTGATCGGTGATCTTCATTCGCCCAAAATATTTGGCGCGGGTCTTCTTTCTTCAGTCGGCGAAGCGCGAGCTTGTTTGGATGTAAAAGTAAAAAAGCTCCCGCTCTCTATCGAATGCATTCAATACTCATATGATATCACAGAGCAACAGCCTCAACTTTTTGTTGTTGAGACCTTCGATCGTCTGGAATCTGTACTCCAAGAACTGGCGTCCATGATGGCTTTTAGAACAGGCGGCCTGGCGGCTGTCGAAAAAGTTTTGAAGTCCAAAACTGTCAACACGATTGAACTGGATCACGGACTTCAGCTCTCTGGCATCTTAAAAGCGGTTTATTCCCAACAAGGTAGCGTGAGCTATTTGAACTTCTCTGGTCCAACTTTATTGGCGCTCAAGGACAAAGCGCTTCCAGGCCAAGGGATCGATCACCATCGGCAAGGCTTTGGAACGCCAATTGGTCGCGTCGCGGTCGAAGTGAAACAAAATGGCCAGCCCGCATCGACTTTTCAAGATCTCGGCTCTCTACCTGAAGCCGAGTTGAACCGACTTGGAATTAAACCTGGCGCAGACTTGATTTTGACCTACGAAACCGGCCCAGTCGTTACTGGAGTGGTAAAGGCGCTTCATCTCATTGAAGGTCGCCTTCAAGTTTTGACACTTTCAAAGGCAAAGGCCGTCTTGAAAGACGATCTGCTATTTGACCCTGCGTGGGGGGAGTTTGATATTGCAGTCGGCACAAAGGTCGCGAGTGCTTACGGCGGACCAGCTGATCGAACTGCGTTCGGAGAAACCGAAGACTTCACTCGCAAACTGGTTCCTCGTCGGATTTTCGAAAACGAAGTCATCGCAATCCATAGGCTTTACGAAGAGGTTCGCCGGTTTCTGGATCATTCAGAGGGCTCAAAAGAAATACATCTTCGAATTTCGGAGCTGTCTCGAAAGTCCGCCACGATTGCGCCCCACGACTGGCTGCTGCAAGTCGAGCTTTTGGAAGCCGCAGAAAAACTAAAAGCCCCAAAAGAAACCGTCAGTAAAATTGAATCAGCGCTCGGGGCCATTAGCGCCGCGAAAACGGATAGCGCGCGGCACATTGAAGATGCTCGCCACACGTTACATCTGGAAAACTGATGTCTATCTCTAGCCATTCCGTTTTATCACGAACTGCTGTCGTGCTTCATCGACCAATTTATCCGCGAAACATTGGAATGTGTGCCCGCGCCATGGCGAATCTGGGGGCACACGAACTTCATGTGATCGCGCCTCGCTGCGATTGGACCAGTAGCATGGTCCACCACGAACTGCGCCAGGGCGCTACTCACGGTGCACCAGTTCTTGAAGCTGCCAAGGTTCACGCGACACTCCATAACTTCCTCGAATCACATGGCCAAGGAATTCGCTTTGGCTTTAGCGCTAGAGAGGGCTTTGGACGCCGTATTCATGATTTCTCTACGCTGGTTCGCCAGCTCGGGAACCAGCTTGATCATCCCATCCATGCCACCACAAGTTCTATTCAGCTTCACTTTGGAACTGAGGACGATGGTCTTTCTTTAGAAGAGCTCGAGCCGATGAATTTCATTGTTCGACTTCCGACGTCAGATGATGTTCCTAGCTTAAATTTGTCTCATGCAGTTTTACTGGCGCAATATATTTTGCGAGATGACTTCCTCGCCACTGTATCAGCCGAGAGTCCAGCCCGGAATCCGGCCGCGAATTTAGAGAATGCACTGCCACCGGCCCGATTAGAATATCCACGCAAAGCCATTCGCGAGTGGCTAGAGGAACTGGGCTTCGATCTTGATTCGCGAAAAATCAGCATAGAAACCTCCCTCAATCGAGTATTACTGTCACATTGCCCGACGCCTGAAGATGTTCGTTTGCTAGAAAAAGTTTTATTCCAAACTGTGGCCAAACTAAAAGCCAAAGGGACAACATGAAGACACCACAAGATTTCATGCGTCGAGCAATCGAACTTTCCAGAAGAAACATGCAATCTGGAGCAGGCGGCCCGTTCGGTGCCGTAATCGTTAAAAACGGACAAATAGTCGGTGAAGGTTGGAATAAAGTAACCAGCACCAATGACCCAACGGCGCACGCAGAAGTAGAAGCTATTCGCGATGCGTGCAAAAATCTTGGCGCGTTTGAGCTCAAAGATTGCGAACTCTACACAAGCTGTGAGCCTTGTCCCATGTGTCTAGCTGCCACCTATTGGGCACGAATCGGTTCGATCTATTTCGGCAACAATCGCGCGGACGCAGCGGCTGTGCAGTTTGACGACGATTTTCTTTATCACGAAATCAGTAAACCGCTTGAAAGCCGCACGGTCCCGATCAGGCCACTCCTTCGCGAAGAGGCCTTAACCGTCTTTGCGGAATGGACCGCTAAGCTCGACAAGATTCGGTACTAGCGACGTCCCGATGGAAAACTAGACTCTGAAGGGGCACAATAGGACAACCAGAGTTCAAGAACTTCGCGCTCGAGATTTGTATCAGCTTGGGCAGGGCTTGAAGGTGTTAACTCTGACCGGTTCATAACGAACTTAGTCAGCATGGTGCGTTCTGGAATTAGTCCGACAGCAAACATATCCCCAGTCGTGCGGGAAGCTGGATCGAGAATTTCTTCCTTGATGTAGGTAAGACCCGCAACACCAAGACGCTTTTCCGAGACATTCACGTCAAGGCCGCCAAGCAAAGCCATTGCCTGACCGAGTGTCGATTTCTCGATGAGATTCGTAGATAAACCCAGAAGACCATAAGCGAACATATTATATCGAGTCTGCAAAAGCTGTCGGACCCGAGCTGGCCTTGCGAGAACTTCTTTGACGTAATGGGGCCCAGACGGCAGCTTGATTCGACCATTGTCGATTTCAGGCTTTAAAAGAAGTGCGGTGATAATTAAATCGTACATCGACATAGGTCGACCATAATATGGATCCGGAAGTTGCTTGCGATTTGTTTTATGAAGAGCAAAGGCCATGGCGTTGAAAGCCGACGCGCGATTTTCTGCTGACTGAACGTCCTTAACATCGGGCTGCGCCTGAGGCCATACTTTGCCGCCAGTAGGCGCGATATCATCGAGCTTCAAAAAGAACTCAAGGACCCCTTGCTGATAAAGTCGTTCCCGTTGTGCGGGATCAGCATCCATCCCGACCCGGCCCATAACTTGGAACTCGAAAGACATCATGTAAAGACCGGCTTCAGCGACCCGAGCTTGCAGCGAACGCGCGCGCTGGAGAGATTCGAAGGCATTCCGCCTCAGAGCCGAGCCATCGCCCTGCCTCATCGAATCAAAAAGTTCCGCCATATTGGTTTCAACGTTTCGCATTCGCTCGGCCAAATCCTCTTTAGCGACGCCCAGCAAATCTTCCATTTTCGTATCGAGCTCGTCGGTTGTTTTCGACATCTCACCGAGCTTATCTTTCATCTCTCCAGTCTTATCGAGCAACGTCTTCGTCGTCTCATTCATCTGGCTGGTATTGTCTTTCATTTCGTCGACTTTTTTAATCTCGCTACAAGCTGGCAACAGCAAGATTGAAAACATCCCGAGCAATACCAGACAAATGATTTTTGAAATTGAATTGATTGAAACCATAATGACCCCTCCAACGGGCAGCCGCAAGACGAGCTCGCCCGGAACAGTTGTCTCAGAATCTTCGACTTATCAGCAAGATTCGTATCAAACCGGGTAAATGAATTGATTAATTTTCACAAGAGCAACCGACACCTAAACCTCGTCTAGGCGGCCTGTGATGTGAAGATCGGGTCCAATCAGCTTTACGCGTTGGCGCTTCAGCTTCCAAGAGTCTTCAAGCTTTTTGACCCCACATAAATCTGACCAACCGATCGAGTATTTTCCACCAATAACCGAGGATGCCATAAAGACATGAAGTCGATGTGCTAAACCATTGTCAATGAACGGTCCCACTGTCCCAGCGCCGCCCTCAACATACACGCCTGACATCCCAAATTCTCGAAGCTTCTTAAGCATCTGACGAAGATCAATGACCCCCTCGTTGCTTCCTTCGACTTCGAAAATTCTAAATCCGTGGTCTTTGGCTTTTGCGATAGCTTTTGCATTCGCACTTGAAATTCCCGTTTGAACGCAAACAAACACTCGACTGGTCGGACGAACCTTGGCGACTTCAAACTCGATCAATCTGTCGACCAGCTTGGCCTTAGGGTCGACGACCACGACAGAATTCGTGTGATCGGTAATGTCTTCCAGCCGTACGTTCATAGATGGATTGTCAGTTTCAATCGTGCGTCGACCCACGATAATGGCGTCGTGCTCTAACCGCAGTCGGTGGCCCTTTTCGCGGGCCAGCTCCGATGTAATCCACTGGCTAGTGCCATCATTCATTGCCACGCGACCGTCTAACGAAGAGGCCACCTTTACTGTCACAAACGGAAGAACGCCGGGGCCTTGATTTCGCATCGACCAAAGGAAAATCTCTGATAGATCTTCGGCCTCATCAATCAATTCTTGCTTCGTGCCGGCATCTAATACTTTCCCGGGAAGGCCCGGCCATTCATGTATTTCTGCAAGCGACAGGGACATCACTCCCGCATCCTTCAAGATTTGGGCCCCCTTCCCGGCAACTGCCGGATTAGGATCCACAAGAGCATAAGTGACAGTCGCTGGCTTCAGGGGCGCTAAGGCTTTGGCGCACGAGCCCGTTCGACCCTCATGCGCACAGGGCTCGAGAGTGAGGTAGATATGGCAGCCTTGGACGGCTTCTCGCTTTCCTTTAATCAACGCGAACCGCTCGAGCGCTTCAATTTCAGCATGTGCGGCGCCGACTTTCGAATGCCATCCACCGGCAACAAACAGGTGATCTTTATCGAGGATTACGCACCCGACCATTGGGTTCGGGGCGACAAACCCTGCACCCTTGCGGGCCAAGATCAGGGCCCACTTCATCGCATCCGCAGGCGATACAAAATCACCAATATTGGGCGTCTTCATCGACGGTCGAGGTTCCAACATAGCTTCAATCTATTTGATTTTTGCCTGCGTGCAACTATCCATCAGGTGATCAGAAACGCCTGGACCAAGGCCGCGCGATACGTGAACCATGCCATGGCCTTTTTGCAATAAAATTTGATCGGCGACAAAACGGTCGCGCTCTTTAAAACTTTGCACGCCCTGTTCAATCCATGAACGATGCTCTTCCACTAACTTCTTCACCTCTGGTTTTTTTACTTTCGCCAGCAACGCTTTAAGTTCGTCCGAGCGCTCAGAGACACCCGAGAACAAGTCGACTTGATTGATCTCAACAATCTTCTCCATATCGCTTGTTCGAATTCCCGAGTGGGACACAGATGCTAGAAGCAGATCGGCGCGTTCACGGAGTTTATCTGTGTAACCGTTGACTCGCATTCGGATGGCGAGGTTGTCGAGTGCGACCACCCGCGAGGAATTCTTCAGGGCTTCGTTTTTCCATCGCGAATAAGCGACGGGGCCCATTTGCAAAATCAAAAAAGATTTAATGTCCGAAGGCTTCACTTTGTCTTTTTTTAGTTGTGCTTCAATAGCGGCAGAGGCTTTTGCAATTTCAGCTTCGTTTTCAAGACCAACTTCGTCTCCCTCTTTTTCGACTCCAAGCCACGAAAGCCGTTTCTGAATAAAAAGATCTCCGATCGCTATCACAATTTCCTGTAGCGACCGATGGTAAAGAACATTGGTGTCGAGCGCGTCTTTCACTTCCGCTGCCCGCGAGGCTTTTGATTTGTAGGTCGAAAGAAAATCTGTCAGAGCGATCGGCTTTTTGGGAAAATGATTTTGAAAGAATAAAGCGACTTCATCTCGTTTGGCTGTCCGAAACATTGTTCGACTTGGCGTAACCCCGCACATGGTATTTTGAAAACGATCGGACTGCGCTAAGGACTCTAATGTCGGAAGCAGCAATGCCGCTAACGTCACGGCCAAAACTAAAAAATTTAAAATATGATTTTTTGACATGACCCAAGGTTACAGGAACCGAAGGCCAACCGACAGTCGAGTTCTACTTTTTCATCCAGCTCTTCCAATATTCTGGAAGTTCAAAACGGGATAGCGACTCATCGCGCTTAAGTGGCCAGCGCGTGTCCAACATAACTGCCTTTTCGTCCGTGTGTGTTTTCGCTTTCACTTTCTCCATAGCCTTAGGATGAGGACCATGAGGAAAACCCGCCGGGTGAAAAGACATCATTCCCGCGTGTAGATTATCACGGCTGAAGAAATCTCCGTCGTGGTAGAACAGAATTTCGTCATAGTCGATATTCTGATGGTAAAACGGCACCCTTAGGGCGTCCTTGTCTTCTTCCATTGGTCTAGGAAGAAACGAACAAACAACAAATCCTCGCGCCGCGAAGGTCGTGTGCACGGACGGCGGCAAGTGAACGCGGTGACTCATGATTGGCATAATGTGATCCATGTGAAGGGTGTACGGAAACAAATCCCCCTTCCAACCTTGGACATCGTAAACACATTCTTCATAACCAATTGTCGTCAGCTCGTCTGCATGCTTGATTCGAATCGAACGCACATCAATACCGTCATTTCGCATAACTTCATAAAGACGCTCGAGATCTGGCTTAACCAGTGCATTCGGATCCCAAGGCGCATGACGTCCCAACATACCGCGCTCTGGTTCGCGGAAGTGGCTCGTGCGATTTTCAATCACGAAAAACTGAGTTGGTTCCGTAACATGAAATGTATGACCGATACACTTTGGCACAACGATGTAAGAGCCCGGAGTAAAATCAAGAAGACCATACTCCGACAGAAGCTGACCCGAACCTTTGTGACAAAAATAAAGCCAATCGCCATCTGCATTTCGTCGCGATTCCATCCGTGCACGATCCGCAACTGGATGAACCCACAGTGTCGAGACAGTAACATCGGAGTTATAGAAAAGACGTTGACCTATGAGTGAACCGACATCGCCGCCGGGCTTTTCAGTCGCTGCAAATTTAACGAGATCGTACATCCGAGGTTTTAGGGGACCTTCAATCGATGACCAGCGAGTGGAAGGACGTTCTTTGATCAAATGAGAGACGGGACCAAAGAACCCTTCTAGCCCTTGTTCTTCTTCAAATAAGCCTTCAGGAATTCCCTTATGGCCCTGCCGCGTCGGCTTCCCTTGAGTATAATGATACACCGCTCACCCCCCATAATTTGAAAATTCAAAAGTGCTCTGCAGTTTTGAAAGCATCGCCAGCGGCGATGCGACACCTACAAGTCAAAAGTGCTCTGCACTTTTGAAAGCATCGCCAGCGGCAATCCGGTACCTACAGTACTCCGCGAATACGTTGATCTTCTTCCATTGCATCGAACAATGCCTGGAAGTTTCCATCGCCAAACCCATCGTGCCCGCGGCGCTGGATGACCTCCAAAAAAATCGGTCCAACTTGGTTTTTTGTGAAAATCTGCAGCAAGTATCCCTTCGCGTCGCCATCAACCAAAATCGCTCGATCCTCGAGATCCTTCAAACTTTCTTTAACAATCGGCAATCGCGCAGGCAAAGCCTTGTAATAGGTTTTCGGCGGCGGGGCCAAAAACTCGATTTTTTCCTCGCGCATTGATTCGACGGATTTACAAATGTCATTCGTCAGAAGCGCAATGTGCTGAATTCCCGAACCTTTGTATTCATCGAGGTATTCTTGAATCTGAGATTTCAAATCTTGGGGCTCGTTAATAGGAATTGAAAACTTTCCGCAAGGTGAGCGCATGACTTTTGATAGAAGGCCAGTCGACTTCCCTTTGATGTCGAAATAACGTCGCTCTTCGAAACCAAATATTCCGGTGTAGAAATCACACCACTTCTGCATTTCCCCTTTAGGGACGTTGTTGGTCATGTGATCGATGACCATTAGACCTTTTCCTTTGGGGCGCCGTTCGTCAGCCTCCCAAGTCCAGCCCGAGTCGTAAATCTCTCCGCCTCCCGCATCGACGTTTTGCGGATATCGATCGACAAAATATACTAGCGAGTCGCCAATTCCATAAATAGCTGGAATTCCTGCCCAGCCACTTTTTTTCGAGTCATCAGTAAACGGTCGCGCACCACGTTTGACGGCTTCTTCAAATGCAGCCTTGGCATTTTTAACACGAAAGCCTGTCGCAGATGCGCATGGTCCGTGTTCCTTGGCAAACGCCGCCGAGTAGGAATTCGGATCTTCATTGATAACAAAGTTAACTTGGTTTTGCCTGTACAAGCGCAGGGGCTTCGTTGCGCTGCGAGCGACAGGCTTCATTCCGATTCGCTCCATCATGTTCGTTAGGATTTCCGAGCCTGCTGGACCAGCAAACTCAATAAATTCAATACCGTCCAAACCACATGGATTTTGCGTCATAGATCCCCCAGTAAGTAGAATCTTTGCTACCACAGGCGTACCTGTGGGACTAGGGGAATTCAGAAAATGCATCGTCAGGAAACGATGGCGATCGGAAAAAGTGCTCTGCACTTTGGAAAGGATCGCCAGCGGCGATCCGGTACATTTTGAGACAGTCTGACCCGAACTTTTCTAGAAGTTCCAAGCCGCTGCTGCGCCTACAGAGCCTTGCCCAACGCCTTGTCCTAAGAGATCCCCTAGTTGATCCAACGAAACGTCTCGCGTTGAATCCACAACAAACCGGCCGTTCAGTGAAAATCTAAAATCGCCCACTCGGTATCCAAACTCGGGCCCTACAGACACGACTCGAATACGATCTGTTTTGGATGTCGTACCGGCACCAGTGACTTCATAGGGGCCAGAAAGAAGCACTTCCGCCATACCGCCAAGCTCGAAGGACTTTTTAGGAGTCGAAGGAAATTTCCCGAGGGCGGAAAATCGCACGGCCAAAGAAGATCCGTAGCGGTGGGTGTAGGAAGCACCACCTACTGTCTGCTGCGCCTCGGAACCTGGAACGAAGTAAATTTGGTTTTCGATTCGGACAAGCTCATCTTCTCGGCGAACGGCAACGCCAAATGTGCCTGTGTCGCGACCCACAGGAATGTCTTTTATTTCTCCTGCTGAGAGAGTGTTTAAATGAAGCGCCGAAAATAGTTGTACTTCAAAATCATTCCACTCGGCTATACGAAGTCGCGTCGACAGGCCAACGGGTCCCAGGTACCACCGCTCGGTTAATCCGACATAGGTGAACTCAAGACCAAAACCAAATGCTCCCGCTTGATCGTTGCGACTTGAACCAAACGGATACATGAAACTTTTTAGGGAATGAAGCGCTGAAATCGGCGCGGCCGATTGCGTGGATTCCGGCATGAAAAAAGAACGGTACGAGTATTCCACAGTGTTGTGCCGAGCACGGTTAAGTGAGCGAAGAACGCTTATTTGTTCCTCCGTCGTAGTTCCTTCACCTTTCGAAGATCCCGTCGCCGACACAGAATTTCCGTGAGCTTTCATTTCTTTTGCAACAACGGACTTAACGCGGTCAAAGGTCGAATCTTTCGCGGCAATCGCCAAAGTGATCCGACTAACTGACTTTTCGTTTTCTCGAATTCCGGCAGGCAAAGCGCGATGCAACGCTTCGTGAATGTGAAGTGCGATAAGCTGATTTCGGTCTAGCAAAAGCGAAGCCGGAAAAAATCGTGTCGCCGCATGGGGCTCGGCAAAGGTTCTTGCGTACACGAGCTGATTTTGGTTCCCGACAGCTCCGATGGACTGCGCAACTTCTAACGCATCTGACTTCTGTTCCGCTGTCGCCTCCGTCTTCGAAAGATCGATGTTCTGCCCAACCAGATACATCTCGGCCTTCTCGACTTCCGGAATTAAAAGACCTAGCCCCTCAACGGCCGACACCTGAAGAGCCTTTAACTTTTTCACAGCTTCTAGCCGTGTTTCAACGAGAACACCCGAACGGATCTCAACTGCTGATTCCAGATCCCCACCATCGTCGCCATTGCCAACTCGAGTTGGTCCGGAAAAGCCAGGAACACTGAACAATGCCAATGTCGCACAGGAAACGAAAGTTGCCGACTTCATCATGCGTTTCATACTGGCTCCTGATTCAAACGAAACAATGCAACTTCTAGTTGGTAGATAGAATCAAATTTGCGGCCGCGACGCTTGCGGCCGTACTTGGCAATGATTTGCTCTTGAAACTCTGCAATTTCCCGCGCGATGGCTTTTATGTCTTTTTTATCGATGGCCATGCCAATTCCAGTGATGTCCCGTTCTTCGCGCCCCTGGTTGTCCAAGGCTAACACCGCTTTTTCGAGAAGCGTGCGGTGATAGCGACGAATCGCTTCCGACGGAACTTCGCTCAAATGCTCAACGAGATCATGGGTGGCCACTGCGCGGTCGGGTGGGGCACGGCGCACTAGCTGCAATCTTTCCAAACGATCCATAGCTGTTTGAGCTTGGAGCAAAGTGATTCCAAGGCGGAAAGAAATGTCGGGAGCTTTCCATGTGAAGCCGTCGACTTCTAAAAGATTTAGAATTGCAAAACACCACCAATCCGACACGAGCCGGAACCGGTCTTCGTCCAATCGCCGCAAGTGAAGCGGGACCGCCGGGGAACGAAGCGGTGCTGCCACACCAGATTCACGCGCCTCTCGTTCCGTTGAGGCCGTCGCCGCAAGCACCAGAAGATGTTTGAATTCTGCTGGACTGAGATCCAACGCACGCGAAACTTTTTGGCAGGCCTTGGCACTCATGGGGCGCTTCTCGCGCAACACTTCGCTTAACTCGCCGGGGCTCATGCCCAAGTGTCTTGCGAAGGCACGCAGCGAGTACCGCGGATTCGTACTCAAACGACGATCTAGCTCTCTTCTCAAAAAATCATTTACAGATGTGGATTCAAATACTGATTCAGCCATGGAACCGTTTTAACTGTTTTTGGAACACATGGCGACTTCTTTTGGAACATACTGTTTCAAAAATGTATCACACGGCTGTGCAATGTGCATTTGAAGGCGACAAGTCCCACCTAAATACGCAAAACCACTCTATTTGAGGAATTCTATAACCTGCGGGTCGACTTTGATTGAGGCAGCATCCCACCGTGCAATTCTTAGCTCCGACCCCGACGTCAGTCTCGACAGAGCGACATACGCCTGACCTGGCTCCCAAAGCCGAGAAAGATCAACCGCAAGCCGATCCATCGTCGCTCCTTGCGCTTTGTGAATTGTCGATGCCCAAGCGAGATTAACGGGAAAGTTGGTAAGCGTCGCAATCGGATCGCCATCTCCGTCCAACATCGAAAAAGTGGCCTTCTCAAGCTCGACACGCCTTCCGTTTAGAAGCTCCACTGACAGCTTTTGTGCTTGAATACGGCGAACATGCCCCGTTGAACCATTCACCCATCGATTCATCGGGTCATTTTGCCGAATCATAACAAGTGCGTTTTCTTTGAGCTTTAAAATATCCGGAATTGGCGCTTGTTTTCTTAGGCTCTCGATCGCTTTTGCATTGCCCGACGCCACCGTCAATACCGAGGTTACCTCGCCTGGAAGATCCTGAAGCCGCATTTCGTTGAACTTTTCAGTTTGGTCCCGACGAGGAAAAAGACGAGTTCCATCAAACTCCAAATCAACAGGACCTGTTCTGCTATCTAAATAGTGGCGAACTTCCTCGTCGATAACGCCTTGTCTGACTTTTGCCAGAACTTGCATATACTCTGGATCTTGGCAGCGCACTTGTGTTTGCAAAATTTGACGATTGAACGCAGACCATTCCCAAACGGGATCTAGAAACGCCCATCCGCCTCCGCGGGCTGGATCGCGTTCCACAGGTGGCAGCTGAGCAAAATCACCGACGGTCACAATTCGCAATCCGCCCCATGGCAAATCACTTTCCCGAACTCTCCTCGCCAAAACTTCAGCGACGCGCAACACAGGACCAGCGAGCATTGAAACTTCGTCGATGACCAAACCCTTGATTTGTCGAAGCCGTCGAACGACTTGGCGATTGCGCGAAGCGCGCTCGATGGTTTGCTCTGGTCCGCCTTCAAGAATTCCAAGTCCAAAAAAAGAGTGAAAAGTACGTCCGCCAACGAGGACTGCTGCCGCGCCAGTCGAGGCGAGAATCGGATATTCACGAAGATCCAACCCGCGCTGAAAATGCCGAATGAGATAGGATTTTCCGACGCCGGCGCCGCCCGTTAAAAAGACGTTCGGTCGCACCGCCGATTCAAGGGCTTCCATCGCGCGCGCCTGGCAGGCCGTCATCGTCGGGACGCTTCCTATTTTAAATGCTTCGACTGAAGAGTGTTCCATCAGAGGATGACAATTAGCATGGGTCTCTCTATTGTGGCCAAATGGATTCAACGTCGTCTCGACCAGAAAAAAAACAACGCATTTCGCATTTTTCCATCGCCGCTGTATTGGCTTTGGCGCTCAGCGTGGTGCTTTCCGCTTATTTATTTGGCGGTCGGAGTCCGGTCGAATCCGCCAAACCCTCAGTCGCCCTCGCGACGACGGAGGAGATTGATGCGTGGTTAAAATCCGAGATGAAAGCGGCAAATGCACCCTTTGCCATTTTGAATGTCTGGGCCACTTGGTGCGAGCCATGCCGGACCGAAATGCCGGAACTTGCTGAGTTTCAAAAACTCTACCCTGAGTGGCCCCTGCTTTTCGTAAGTGCCGACAATGAGAATGACCTAGAAGAAGCGCAAAAATTTTTGCACAATTCGAAAGTTGAAAAACCGTCGCGCCTCCTTCGTGGCGAACAGACTGCGTTCATTCAGAGTTGGCAGAAGCGTTCCAACGCTGACCCTACAAGGAGATGGTCCATGAGTTTACCGGTCACTTTTTTTGTCGATGAAAGTGGCAACGTTCTTAAATTCCTGGCGGCAGAAACGACTAGTCAGGAGCTTGCGGCCATCGCGAATGGTCTAACGAAACCGAAAAGCCCTGACGCTCTATAGCGCAAAGACGCCGCGCAGTATTGAGCAAGTGCGAGAAACGTTGTCTTCTAGCCGGTATGTCTAACTCAGAAGCTTCCCAGGCAACTTCGACCCACGCTACCTCCTCGCGGCCTACCATGTCGGGCGCAGCGACAAAGGTATTTATCAATCGAACTTTGAACATGCGGAAAATCAAGTTCATCGGATTGGATATGGATCACACGCTAGTGAGATATCATAGCCATGCGTTTGAAGAATTGTCGCACAAAACGATGTGCAAAAAGCTCGTTGAGCAAAAAGGTTATCCCAGTTTAATTTTAAACCTTAAGTTCGATATGGATCTTGCCGTTCGCGGGCTTGTCATCGACAAAAAAAAGGGAAACCTTCTAAAAGTCAGCCGCCATGGTGCGATTCGCGCGAGCTACCACGGAACTAAACCGATCGACTTTCCCCAGCAACAAAAGTTGTACAAGTCGACCTATATCGATCTCTCCGATGCGCAAGCCTACACCGCAATCGACACAGCATTTTCGCTTTCTGTCGCTACTTTGTTTGCGCAATTGGTTGAAATCAAAGATGCCGATGGTCGTGAAGCGCTCCCCGATTATGAAACGATCTCTCTTGATGTCATCGAAATGCTGGATCTTTCGCATCGTGATGGTTCGCTAAAAAATGAGGTTGCTCTCAATCTCGAAAAATACATTATTAAAGACCCGCTCGTCGTCGAGCGAATCGAACGTTTTAAAAAACACGACAAGCGCTTTTTCATTGTGACCAATTCTGATTTTGGCTATTCGAAGCTTCTACTGGACTACGCCATCAATCCATTTTTAAAAAATCACAAAGACTGGACCGAGGTTTTTGATTACGTCGTAACACTGGCGCAAAAGCCCCGGTTCTTTTGGGACACTCTTCGATTTTTAAAGGTAGATCCTAAATCAGGCGTCATGACGAACTACGATGAGCCACTCAAGCCAGGAATCTATCAGGGCGGCGGAGCTGCGAAGTTCGCAAAAGATCTAGGCGTTGAGGGTGACGACATTCTGTACATTGGGGATCATATTTATGGCGACATCTTGCGTTTGAAAAAGGACTGCAACTGGCGCACAGCTTTGGTTGTCGAAGAGCTCGATTCCGAACTTGAGAACTATATCAAGGCGCAGCCATTTTCTTCGGAGATCCGGGTTCTGATGGAAAAAAAGGAACCCCTTGAGCACGACTTGGTCGAACTGATTACGAAGCGCATTGAGGCCTCTGACGAATCAGATGACGGTCGCGTGCATGAGCTTCAATCCAAAATCTCGGAAATCGACAAAACAATTTCATCGCTGATAAAAAAACAGCAGGGTGTCTTCAATTCTCACTGGGGCGAGATTATGAGGGCCGGCAATGAAGAGAGTTATTTCGCGACACAAGTCGACCGATATGCTTGTGTTTACATGCCGAAGCTAAGCGATTTGCTGGACTATTCCCCTCGCACTTACTTCCGCGCCGAGCGAAGACCGCTGGCTCATGAACTCGCGTTGGGCCTCTCGTAGGCCTCAAAGGTACCGCCTACCTTTTGGTAGCGCAGTTGCGCTACCAAAAGGTAGGCGGTACCTTACTTCGCTGAAGGTTCGCGAATGAGCAGGAGATAGTCGTTTGGCTTAGGCTCTTGCATAACAGCGATGAATCTAGAACGGATGCCTGGCTCGGATTCAAGAATTTGTTTCCGATAATATCCGCGGCCGGCCATTAAGATCGCACAACCTAAGTCCGCAGTGCCGGATCCATCTCGCTCGGAGCCAATGCAAATCGGTTCCATTTCTTTTTCCTGTGCCGCCTCGAGCGCAAGAGGTCCCACAGTTATCGTGAAAATTCCCTCCGGTTTACCTTCATTTCGTCCCGGTCGATCCACCAGCGCCTCAAGGCGACTGATCGGATTTCCCTCCACTAGATGAGTCGAATAGATATTTGGCATGACGACCAAAACCCGTTCCTTTTGCGCCATCGATTGCGTTACGGCATCGCCAAGTTCCGAAAGTGACTGCGTGTTGGTCTCGATTTCAATTAAGTTTGGAGTGAGGGCTGCCAAAGCATCGCGAATCGCCTGATCCATCTTTTTTTCGACAAATATTTTTACAAACTCACGTTGGTTTTCTTTTGCAGCGATTGCGAATCCTAAAGCGACATCTTTGGACCAATCGCGGTTAGTGGGAAGTCCCAGGATGACCGGGTATTCATTGGCCAGCTGCGCATAGAACCGCTTCAGCGCTACCGCGCCGATCTGCTCGGGCTTTTCAAAATACGAAGGCTTCATGATTCTCTTAGGAGCGGGACTGTAACCATATTTGATCGTCAGTGCGATCCCCACGGTCACGACGATAAATCCAAAGGCGATACCATACTTCGTATACTTCATTCCATCCATGCCTAAGCGGATAGGCCGAGAAGCGCCTGGCGTCAATCTCTCGCTTTTGATTGAAGGAATTCTGTCCTGCCGCTAGGTATGGGCCATAAAGAGGACTTGATCCACGGGACAGGTACCATTGAATATGCAGAAAAGTTTAACGAAAAACAGCGCTGAATCGAAGCAGCCAGTAAAAATCCTCGTCGTTGGCAACGGACGTGTTGCAAATGCCTTCATTGGTTTTCTTAAGTCGCAACCTGACACTCACTACATTCATTGGCATCGCAAAATAGGCGCCCAGTTTTCTGAATTCTGCATGGCGCAAGCCCCGACGCACGTTTGGATTGCAGTCTCGGACGACGCCATCAGCGAATTCGTTGAAGAAAACTTTGCGTCGCTTTTTGGAAAAACAGTCTGCCACTTTAGCGGCGGTCAATCCAGTCTCACTGTTTTGCGCAGCGACCGGTGCCTTACGGTGCACGCAACTCATCCGCTTACGACTTTCGGAAAAACCGGGGACCCGAACTGGATTCAACGCTTCACAGAAATCCCATTTGTTCTCGATCGATCATCGATCACCCCCGGATTTACACTTGAGTCACTTCTTCCTGGCATGCGAAATCCGGTTTACTCGATCGAGCCCGAAGAGCGCCAATACTATCACGCGCTTTGCGCCCTCGCAGGCGGCCTGACAGTAATGACTTGGGAATCCATCCAAGCCCGCTTTCAATCCCGGTTAAATTTGCCCCCCGCGGTCCTGAGTGTTTTCAAAAAACAGATTTTCGAAAACCTATCCGCCCCGGGAAATATGTCGGTTCTCACCGGCCCTGTTGCTCGCGGTGATTTGAAAATGATTGCGGCCCACTTTGCCGCGCTTGAAACTAGATGCGACGCCACGTTGATGCAAATGTACTCTCTGTTGATCCAATTGAATCGGCTGGAGGCCGCCAAAAAATGAAATCAGAAGTTTTCAACCTTCCGTCTTTTTCAAAAGCTAAATCACAAGGCCGACCAGTTTCCATGGTGACCTGCTACGATTCAACCTTCGCTAAGCTTGTAGAGAATAGCTCCATCGATTGCATTCTCGTCGGCGACAGTGTTGCCATGACCATACACGGCTTTGCCGACACACTTAACGCCACCCCGGAAATGATGGCTACTCACGTGGCCGCTGTGCGACGAGGTGCACCCACCAAATTCATCGTTGCCGATTTGCCGTTTCTCGCCCATCGCGGAAGCCTCGACGAAACCATGAAGGCGGTCCGCTTGATCATGAGCGCTGGGGCAAATGCGGTAAAAATTGAAGGTATTGACGGGTCGGAACAAACTTTTCATCACATTGTTGAAAGTGGCGTTCCAGTGATGGGGCACTTGGGTCTTACTCCACAGTCCGTCAACGTCTTCGGTGGATTTCGTGTTCAAGGCAAAACACTTTCCGCGGCCGAGGCCATCAAAAAACAAGCCACAAAACTTGAAGCTTCCGGAGTTTTTGCAATTGTCCTCGAGTGCGTCCCATCGACACTCGCGAATGAAATCACAAAAGCTGCTCGAGTGCCGACGATCGGCATCGGAGCAGGAAGTGGATGTGACGGACAGGTTCTGGTGATTCAAGATCTCCTTGGCCTAAATACCGATTTCCGTCCGAAGTTTGTTCGACAGTTTGGGCAACTCGCCGAGCCCGTCGCGACTGCCTTAAAGGAGTTTGATTTAGCAACTAAGGACCGCACTTTTCCAGCTGCTTCAGAATCCTTTACCACCGAGCCCTCCGCATGAAGGTTTACCGAAATCTTCAGATTTGGATCGACGACCGCAAAGCGATCGTGAATAAACATCGCGATCTGGGAATAGGCTTCGTTCCGACTATGGGCGCGCTACACGAAGGGCACCTATCCCTAATTCGTCAAGCGAAGTCGGAAAATGCACTTGTGATCGCTAGCATTTTCGTCAATCCAACTCAGTTTAACAATCCCGACGACTTCGAAAAGTACCCGTCAACAATTGATGCCGATCTGGCACTCGCGGAAAAAGCCGGCTGCGACATCGTGCTACTGCCATCAAAAGAAGATGTTTATCCCGACGGCTATCGGTACCGCATTAGCGAATCCACCTTTTCGAAAGTTCTATGCGGCGCACATCGCCCGGGACATTTCGATGGTGTTCTGACAATTGTCTTGAAACTCTTCCAGATCACTCAAGCAAGTCATTCTTACTTCGGCCAAAAAGACTTCCAGCAGCTCGAGCTTATTCGCTCAATGGCCAAGGCCTTCTTTTTGGACATCAAAGTATTGGGTCTTCCGACAGTTCGAGAAGCCGACGGACTTGCAATGAGCTCGCGGAACCTGCGCCTGAAACCTGAAGACCGAAAAAAAGCAGCACAGATTTCAACGCTTCTGCGCCAAAGTTTTAGAGAGCAGAAAAGCGCATCGTTCGTTGCAGCTGAACTTGCGAAGAATGGATTTCGCGTTGATTACGTGGAAGATCATTTAACCGGCCCGTCTGAAGAGCTGCGACGATTTGTCGCTGCGTTTCTGGGAGATGTTCGCCTCATCGACAACATGACTGCCATAGACGCAGAACAAGGTTCCAAATGAACAAACGCGTTTTGTTTTTGATGTCTGGTTCGATCGCCGCTTACAAAGCATGCCAAGTTCTTTCACGACTGAAGCAACTTGGGCACGAAGTAGAGGTGGTGGCATCACAGTGGGCTTTACGTTTTGTCGGCGAAGCTACGATCGAAGGTTTAACAGGCCGACCCGTTCATCAATCGATGTTCGGCTCGGGCGCACACATGTCACACATCCATCTGGTTCGATGGGCCGACCTCGTAATTGTTTGCCCGGCCACTGCGAACACGATCGGCAAACTCGCGAACGGAATCGGCGACGACCTCTTAACGACTCTTTTTCTCGCACACGATTTTTCTAAGCCTTGGCTCATCGCTCCCGCGATGAACACAAAAATGTATCATCACCCGGCGACACGCGAATCAGTTCGAAAACTGACCGAGATGGGCTGTAAGATACTTGAAACAGCGTCCGGAGTTCTCGCATGCGGTGAAATCGGCGATGGCAAACTTTTGGATCCAGATTTGCTTTTGCAGGCCATCATCAGTGAGCTGAATTCAACAAAACCTCGAACCGAACAAAACGAAGCTGACTCTTCAAGCCTCAATAGGCAGGGACCGGGGCGAAGTCGAAGTGTACTTATAACTTCAGGAGGAACATCTGTTCCGATCGACGCAGTCCGATCCATTACAAACCATTCCACGGGAAAAACCGGTGCTGCCCTGGCTGAGGTTTTCTTTGGCCTTGGTTACTCGGTAACGCTCATCGCCGCCAAATCTTCCATTAGGCCCAAATTCGATGAATTCGACGGAACCCATTTTAAATCATTCGAATTTGAAACTTTCCTTGAACTTCAAGAGAGACTTGAGGCGTGCCTAGCGACGACAGATTTCGACGTTGTTGTTCACGCTGCAGCTGTCAGTGATTATTCGGTGGCTGACGCTTCGACCTCAGGAAAAATCGATTCCTCCGACGAGATCGTTCTACGGCTGAAAAAAAATCCCAAGCTTTTGGATTCCATTCGCGGCAAATCCAAAAACCCTCACGTAAAAATAGTTGGGTTTAAATTTACCGCCGATGAAGGCGAGCTAGCTGCGCGAGCTGAAAAACTCGCGAAAAGCGGCTCCGCTGACTTCCTCGTTACCAATGATTTGAAAAACTATCCGAATTGGCGGCTTCATCAAGTCGATCTGCAAAGCCGAACACTTAAACTTGTCGAATCGGGCGCCGATCGCCACGAGCTTGGACTTTCAATCGCGCAAAGGGTGACTCAATGATACTTTGTCTCGACGTCGGGAACACAACGATCCACGCTGGAGTCTACGCATCACCGTCTTCCAGTGGACAAGAAATTTCTGAAGCACATCTTAAACCGATGACCCAGTTCCGACGTACGTCAGAGTTCCGTGCCTCGAGCGACGAAATTGGATTATTCATACTGGCGGCTTTGCGGGAAAACGGCGTCGACCCGAAAAAAATAAAAGGGATTTCGATTTGCTCAGTCGTTCCGGATGCCATTTACTCCATTCGCGGCGCTTGCCAAAAATACTTCGGGATGCAGCCTTTTATCCTTCAAGCAGGAACTAAAACCGGCCTAAAAATTAAATATCGCAATCCGCTTGAGGTCGGGGCGGATCGAATCGCCAACTCAATTGCTGCGGTTGAACTTTGCCCGGATCGAAACTTGATCATTGTCGACTTCGGCACTGCTACGACTTTTTGTGCCGTCAGCAAAGACAAAGACTATTTAGGCGGCGTCATCATAGCGGGCATTCGAATTTCTATGGAGGCTCTTGAGTCGAGAACTGCCAAACTTCCGTCAGTTGAAATCTTCCCGACCGCTAGCACGTTAGGACGATCGACAGTTGAAAGCATTCAGTCTGGACTTTATTTCGGGCAGATGGGCATGGTGAAGGAGATCTGCACTCGGCTTCAGGCCGAATGCTTTTCAGATGCGCCGCCCGTCCTGCTCGCGACAGGTGGCTTCGCAGGGCTCTTTGAAAAAGAAAAGCTATTTGATCGAGTGATTCCAGATCTCGTTTTGCGCGGCCTCTACCGCGCAACGATTTTAAACCAAACTTCGTTACAGAGTTTGTGAGGCTGCTGCGTCGTCAAATCTGACAAATGGCAGCGTCTCGACCGGGGCTTTCAATAAAAGTACGCCGGCGTCCGCAAGCCATTCGGTCTTTTGAGTTCTTAGAGCAAATGGCAACTTGCCGCCGCCTAATTCAATTGGCGCAATTTGACTTTGCAATTCCGTAATCAATGTCGCCGGAGAGATCCACTTCTGTTTCACTGCAAGTCGAAGCTCGCGCACTCCAACTTTTGCCATGACGAGATTCAAATTCAGCTTTGCGAAACTTCTCGCATCGAATGCCGGCTTCACGACCGTATTTTCCTCACAGTCCTGAAACCAAACAAGTTCCCGAGCTTCGAACTTTTTTAGCTGTTCAACTGTCGGAAACCGGCATGAGCCTACGACCGCGAGGCCTACCTGGATGCGAGAATCTTGCACTTCGTTAACTTGAAATCGTTTGAATCTTATAGCTGCTGTCTCGCTGAAGTCAGCCGCGAATGTTAACAGCGACTTAGACTTAAGTGCTCGGTCAAAACTAGAAAAAATAACTTTAAGGTTCCTGCCGAAGAGCGCACCCTCGTTCGGCCACGAAGCCACTCGATCATAGCCCATAAGACCTGGATCAGTTGAAGCCTTCATTAAGTCAGCTAGCACGCCAAGACGCCAGTGCACTGGGCCCGACTTCAACTGGGTTCGAAGGCGGTTCGCAAGCCAGGGCACAAGGCTCATGGGATTTGCTCGGGTTGTAGCGCAATCATCTGGGCTTGAAGTCATTCTGCCCGCTTGAAACTTACAGTTTACATTCTCAAACCAGGTACTCCCTTCGACTGGCACTGGGTTTGAATCCATCGATTGCGGAAAGAGTTCCCAGATTACAAGTCTTGCAACGGATTCCGCAGCTAAATCAAAAGCTCCCAGCGCGGGCTGCCCACGAAGCTCATCCATCCAAAGGCGAAGAATATGCAATTCAATTTCCCACTGCCGAAGCGCAGACTTGGATACAAAATATCCCAGATCTTGCCGAATCGGTGTTGGTTGAAACTTTCTGTAAACAGACAGGGCCGAGTGCATTTTTTCGATATTTTCGATCGCACGATTCACGACCGCAATTTCCAAAAACTCGAGAGGACGATCCATTTCCTCTGTGGTCATTTCAATGAGAGAGCTCGTTCTAAATATTTCTGGTTCGGCCAGCTTCGTGCCAACAATAACATAGGCTAAAATGAGGCCAACTGTAGCGACACACATAAGCAACCGATAGAACTGATTTTCCATAGCTCGCTCTAGGATATCAGCGAGTCCAACCCAGCGATCTTGCCAGTTTCTATCGAAAAACCTCATAATCCTGCTTCCCCAACGAAAGACTTACATTTCTGTCTCAAGGTTTAACAGCCAGGTTCGACCAAAGCGAATACCCTCGCGACAAACCTGCTACGCGTAACGATATACAAATTTAACGCCAATGACTTTAGATCGGCAGAAGACGCGGAGTGCCTGCGCGCGCGACTTTCGAAGGGAGCTCGCGCTTCATTTGAGGTTGAAGCCAACGCGAAGCCTCAATCAAAGCCTCAAGGTCTAAACCAGTTTTCAAACCCATTCTGTGTAGCATATAAACGACGTCCTCGGTCGCGACGTTTCCGGTGGCGGCTGGGGCGTAAGGACAACCCCCAAGGCCTCCCAAGGATGAATCGAACGATCGTAGTCCTATTTCCAGCGACGCTAAAATGTTGGCTAAGGCGGTGCCGCGAGTATCGTGAAAATGCATGGCGATCTTGTTTTTTCCAATAGCCGACTTCAAAGCCTTACCAAGTCGCCTAACCTGCTTAGGATCGGCAACACCGATGGTGTCGCCGATCGACACTTCGTCACAGCCTATTTTCAACAACTTTTCGGCCATCGCAACGACTTTTCTTTCACTCACTTTTCCCTCGAATGCACAGCCGAAACACATACTCAGATATCCGCGAACTGTTAAGCCATGTGACTTCGCAACCTTCACAACGTTTCCGTAGCGAACAAGACTGTCCTTAATCGAACAATTAATATTCTTTTGCGAGAAAGATTCGGAGGCCGACGCAAAAATCGCAATACGCTCGACACCAGATGCCAGAGCTCCCTCGAGGCCTCGAAAATTTGGAACAAGCGCTGAAAATTGGACGCGTCGAAACTCCGAACCTTTCTGCTTACGAAACTGAACTGCCGCTTGAATTAACTGATCAGAACCTGCCATCTGAGGAACCCACTGCGGAGATACGAATGCGCCCATTTCAATTTCGCGTGCGCCGGCTTTCGCAATCCGCTTTGCCAATTCAAGGCGCGCCTCAACAGAGAGCATGGTCTTTTCATTTTGCAACCCGTCGCGCATTCCCACTTCGATAATTCGAACGATAGAATCGGAAGTCGTTTTCATCACTTGACCTCTAGCAGAACCAACGCGGCTCCGAGTGCGACCTGATCTCCTGCGCTGCAGTTAACCGATTTGACAACTCCTTGAGCCGCGGCCTTCAAAGTGTATTCCATCTTCATGGCCTCCATAACAATGACCACATCACCTCCGCTCACGGAAAAGCCAACCTGAGCAACTACTTTGACGATCTTTCCAGGCATCGGAGCAGTGATCGTCGATGGATCGGCGGCGCTGGCCAAACTCTTTCCGCGGCGGCCACGGACCTCCGTCTCGTGAGTCCAAACCTCACCACCAAAAGAAAACCAGGTCGTTGAGCCGAGCTTGGCAACTGCACCTACTCGCTTTCGCCCGTTCTCATCGAGCACGATTTTTTTCATACGTTTCTCCACCCATCACCAAGCCATGGCTTCTGCAAAGCAGCCGCTGAGGAATGTGCCATGCCGACTTTTTCGCTGAAGTCGGTCGCCGACTCGAGGGCCATTTTTTCGAACTGCTTTTCTAGATCCGTGCGAGCTCTTGGCGCTAAGCCGATGCCACTTTCTTGCGTGAAGTGCTTGCCGACAAATTGCGTGGTCATCGAACCATCAAGAAATTCAGGATGTGCGAGCATCGCCATAACGAATGGAATATTGGTGTGAACGCCAAGAACCAGCGATTGGCTTAGGGTCGCATTCATTTTTTTTATCGCCCGTAGGCGCGACTCATCCCAGACAATAACTTTTGCAATCATTGGATCGTAAAACGGAGTGATCTCATCGCCTGCTTCAAAGCCTGTTTCGAATCGCCTGCCCGGTCCGTCTGGCCACTCGACGCCCAGCAATTTTCCAGTCGAGGGAATTCCTCCTAGATAAGGATTCTCGGCGTATATCCTGCACTCAATCGCATGTCCGTGGGCCACCAAACTTTCTTGTGCCCACACTTGAAACTCGCGTGCCGCGTTTAAAATCTGCGCTTTGACAAGATCGACACCAAGAACCATTTCCGTTACAGGATGTTCAACCTGTAGACGAGTGTTCATTTCGAGAAAAAAGAATTTGCCGTCTTGCAGAAGAAATTCGACTGTTCCGGCGCCCTCGTAGTTAGCACTTTGGGCCAAGCGCACGGCGGCTTCGCCCATCTCTCTTCGTAGCTCCGGAGTCAGACTAGGAGAGAGAGCTTCCTCAATAATTTTTTGATGTCGCCGTTGAACGGAACATTCGCGTTCAAACAAGTAAGAAACCTCGCCAAACGAATCGCCAAAAATTTGAAACTCAATGTGTTTCGCGCGATCAAGATACTTCTCTAAAAACACGACAGCCGAACCGAATGCCGCTAAGCCTTCTCGCTGAGCCGACGCAATCTGTTCGGGTGCCTCGGATTTCGAGCGAATCACTTTCATCCCACGCCCACCGCCGCCTGCCGCCGCCTTTACGATAACCGGAAATCCAATTCGGGTCGCTTCGTCGACGAGGGTTTCGATTCGCTGATCGTCACCCATATAGCCAGGTACGGCCGGAGCATTTGCGGCAGCCACTATTTTCTTTGCGGAAATCTTATCGCCTACTGCACGGATAGACGCTGGCTTCGGACCGATAAAAATCATGCCTGCCTGAATCACGGCCTCTGCAAATTCCGCGTTTTCAGAAAGAAAGCCAAAACCGGGGTGAACCGCTTGGGCACCGGCAGCCAAAGCTCCGGTGACATTTTTACTTATACTTAGGTAGCTTTCCGCGGTTGCCGCAGGTCCTATGCAAACGCGACTATCTGCCATGCGGTATGCACGAGTTCCGATATCTGGCTCCGAATGCAAAAGTACCGTTCGTATTCCAAGGTCACGGCAGGCATGAATAATTCTAACTGCAACCTCACCGCGATTTGCGATCGCAATCGTTTGAAGCCGTTTACCAGTGGCGCGAGAAACTGAGCTCATGACTTCGACCTCCAAGATGGCTCTCGCTTCTCGAGGAATGACGAAAGCCCCTCTTGACCTTCTAAACTTGTACGAACATCTGCAATTACTTTGACCACTGTCGTCTGCGCCTGGTTCGGAGTCTGACCGTGGATCTCGTTTAACAGACGCTTCGTGGTTTTTACGGCGTCGGGTCCCGCCTCCAGAATGGCTTTCACAACCGCCTCTTTTTCTCGTACCACCTCTTCCGAAAGACCGACAAAATGCACCAGGCCAGCCTGCAGTGCAGCGTCGGCGGCAAACGTTTCGCCCGTCATCATCCAGCGACGGGCCCAGTGTGGCGACATCTTAGATAAAATGAAGGAGGAAATCACCGCAGGGACGATCCCAAGTCGCACTTCAGAAAAACGAAACTGAGTTCCGGTCTCGGCAAAGGCGATGTCCGCGCACGCGGTTATCCCAACGGCACCGCCCATAGCATGACCGTGCAAGTGAACGACAACTGGAACCTCACAAGTGCGAACGGAATCAAACATCGCAAAAAGTTTTTCCCCGTCGCGGCGATTCTCTTCGTGTGAAAAGTTCGCCATCGATTTCATATATTCCAAATCCGCACCGGCACAAAATGATTTGCCGTGGCCAGAGAGAAGAACAACACGAGCATCCTTGTAGGGACCCTCTCTGCCAGCTTTTGAAAATACCTCTGTTAACTCCGAAACCGTTTGTGCGTTGAACGCGTTTCGCACTTCGGGTCGCGAAAGAGCCACACGAAGGACTGCTTGGTTTGATAAAACGCCGGCCGCACGATCCAGCGACACTTCGATAGTTGTCAAATCATCCTCACATTCGGAAGACGCCTTTGCGGCGTTCTTCCATCGGAGCGTTACAAGTTGCGGAAAGTGCCAGTCCCAATACTCTGCGTGTATCCTTCGGATCAATGATCCCATCGTCCCAAAGCCGTGCGGTAGAGTAGTAGGCGGAACTTTCTTCCTCGTACTTTTTTAACGTGGGTGCCTTAAAGGCAGCTTGCTCTGTCTCCGACATTTTCAAGCCGCGCTCTGCGAGCTGATCTATTTTCACAGTTAACAAGACGTTGGATGCTTGTTCGCCACCCATAACTGAAATCTTGGCATTGGGCCACATCCAAAGAAATCTCGGCTGATAAGCTCGCCCACACATTCCGTAATTTCCAGCACCATACGAGCCGCCGATGATGACAGTGAACTTTGGAACCGAAGCGTTGGAAACCGCCATGACCATTTTTGCGCCGTGCTTTGCGATTCCCTCGTTTTCATACTTCTTGCCGACCATAAAGCCCGTAATATTTTGCAAAAAAAGCAGTGGGATCCCGCGCTGATCACAAAGCTCAACAAAGTGAGCGGTTTTAAGCGCGCTTTCACTGAAGAGGACTCCGTTGTTAGCAACAATGCCAATTGGCATTCCATAGATGTGTCCAAAGCCACAGACGACCGTGTCGCCATACAGCGGTTTGAATTCATGCAGCCGACTGCCATCCACGATGCGCGCGATTATTTCTCTCACGTCAAACGGCTTTCGAGTATCTGCGGGAATCAATCCGTAAATATCGTCGACGGAGTAAGCTGGTTCCTCGGATTGAGAAATCCGAAAAGGAACGGATTTTACTCGATTCAGATTGGCAACAATGTCTCTGGTAATTTCGATCGCGTGCTTATCATCGTCAGCAAGATGATCAGCGACTCCGCTCAGGCGAGTATGTACGTCGGCACCACCCAGCTCTTGCGCTGTTACAACTTCACCAGTCGCTGCTTTCACTAGCGGCGGACCACCCAAAAAAATCGTTCCATTGCCCTTTACAATAACGGTTTCGTCACTCATCGCAGGGACGTAGGCACCGCCCGCAGTACATGATCCCATGACGACCGCAATTTGCGGAACACCGGCCGCTGACATTCGCGCTTGATTAAAAAAGATTCGTCCGAAGTGATCCCGATCTGGAAATACTTCAGCCTGCAAAGGCAAAAATGCTCCGCCCGAATCCACAAGGTAAATACACGGCAAACGATTTTCCGTGGCAATTTCTTGAGCGCGAAGATGTTTTTTGACCGTCATCGGGAAATACGTACCGCCCTTTACCGTCGCATCATTGGCAACAATCATGCAGTCCTGCCCACTCACAACGCCAATACCCGTAACAACTCCAGCGCATGGCGCAGAGCCATCATACAGTCCCCAGGCGGCCAAAGTTGAGAGTTCCAAAAAAGCAGACCCGGAATCCAAGAGGGCATCGATTCGCTCGCGCGCGGTCAACTTTCCGCGCGATTTATGTCGCTCGATAGTTTCTTTACCACCACCTTCTTTAGCAACAGCAACATTTTTTCGCCACTCTTCCACATGGCGAAGCATAGCGGTTTGATTTGCGCGAAAATCATCTGTCGATCGCGCACTTGGTGCCGCAAACGCAGATTCTAAAACCGGGCCACTAGGCACACCTTCCAAATTCTCTTTCATAATTTTCCCTTTAACTGGGCTCGCGCGCGTGCGAAAACTGTGACTTCCACCTCTACAACCGCGAGACCAGAAACATCGACACCTGCTAAGGTCAGATCGGCCGTTGTACCGTGAGCGAGGTTTTCCAAAACTCGACGACGAAACATCTCGCGATCATTCGCTGACCACTCTAAAACCATCGACCCGCGACTTTGCGACCCGCGAGTCGATTGCAGCCAACGCGTGCTCATCGCTTCGATTGCAGCGTACTCTCCGCCCTCTAAATCAAAAAAGGGCGAAAGGGCACGTCGCACCAAAAGTTCAGTCGCCTCAGCAATACTCGCAGGTGACCAAACTGATAGCTCTGCCTCCCAGCGCGTTGCACTTGCCGGAAGCGACGATCCGGTTAACCGAACTCCGTGGCGTCCAAGGCCCAGCACGCTTACGGCGCGATCAACGGCACGCGCACCAGCATGTTGCAAAGTCGATCGCAGAAGGCCTCCCAAGGCGGGCACAACCGTAGTTAATGCAGCTTCCAATTGTTCGCGGAATGCCTTGG
Source organism: Deltaproteobacteria bacterium (assembly GCA_017302795.1). Lineage (GTDB taxonomy): Bacteria > Bdellovibrionota > Bdellovibrionia > Bdellovibrionales > JAMPXM01. Next base: position 155,878 of record JAFLCB010000001.1, read on the forward strand.
AGAGGACGAGCGGTACCTGTTTGGATATCTGTGAATTTATTCGGTCGTATAATCGCATGTATTTATCTTTGCGAAACCTGTGAGTTTTAAGTTCTTTATGCCAGTTTCCCTTGCCGTTCAAGGCTGCTCGAGTCTACTCTCTATTTGACGTCGAACTCGAGGAAAAGCTTTGACGCTGGGAGGCCTTTCAGTGGGGATTAGCAAGTACATCGCAACCGCGATTGCAATTGTGATGATGGGATGGACTTGGGGCCTCGCGAACAATGAAGTCGAAGGGACTGATCTCGCACTAGAACAACGTCGCGAAATTGAAATGAGCCTCGAAGAAATGATCGTGCAATACATCCGGGCACGTCGGCCCGGCGTCACGGATGTTATATTCCAGCAATTATTCAGCGAGGACGTCGCTTCCTCGAAGCCAGATACCAAAGAAATGCTCGTGCGATTTCGTTACCTTACCAACGAGCCAACGACAGCCGGAGAAATGACCGAACAAGTCTTTGAAGGAACGGTTCGCCTACGGTCTTCGGACGGAATCACTTGGGAATGGATTGACGAGAAAGTTCGATCCCCTTTAATCCGTTACCGCAACGGGACCGAAATCAAGGCCACCGGGGAAGACCCGGCCCAGTGATAGACGAGGCAAGCCTCACTCGCTTTGTCACACTCGACGAAGAGGGCTACTTTGTCATCGACGGTTTGCGAGTTTCTGATCAGGCACTCGGCGCAGAGTGGCTAGCAAAGATCCAAATCGACGATCGAGGACGCTCTTATTTCAACGACAACGATGCTGGGGGCGATTACAAAGTCATTGTTGAAGCGTTCGACCAACCCCTCGTTGCACTCGACATTTTGGTTGCTGGCAAGAATAGCGAGATTTGGACTGCGCGATTCCCCTACGGAGTGGAAAAAGAGTTTATTCCAGAAACGCTTTGCTTTGACGAGTGGGACCGGTTTCATCTTCGTACCAAAGACGGCGTGCCGGCCGTCCTGAGTCGTAGCGCTCAGGCGCGTTTTTTCCAGGCAGCGACAGATTACGACGATGAATCTGTGACGTTTGCAGGCAGAACTATTCAATTAAAACCATGCTTCGAAGAAACACCGGCCGCTGAAAACTCTAACTGGTGGAGTGAGATCTATCGCAGCGGCCACTTGCGGTGGGACCTCGGTGCCGCACATCCACTTCTTGATGAACTCCTTCCGCCTCTGAAATTCACAAAAAGCCGAGTTTTGATTTTGGGATGCGGCCTTGGTCACGATGCAGCTTGGTGGGAAAAGCGCGGCCACATCGTCACTGCAGTTGATTTTTCAGAAGAGGCTATTGCAAAAGCGAAAAGCCTTTACGGTGAAAGCAGCACTCTTCGTTGGCATACTCTGGACGCGTTTCAACTGCCGGCAAACTGGTCAAGCAGCTTCGATATTATTTTTGAACACACTATGTATTGCGCTATTCCGCCACATCGCCGCGCGGACCTGTGCAAAGTTTGGTGGCGCTTGCTGTCGCCTCGAGGGCGAGTTCTTGGAATTGTCCCTGCAATGGATAAATCCGTCGGCCCACCTTATGGCGGCACCGAGTGGGAATTGCGTCGGCGACTTTTGGAGCCGTTGCGAAAGACCAAACGTTCTTTGTTCCGTCCATTGATTTGGAAACGCTTAAGAAATTCTCACGGACGCCGATTCGGACGGGAACTCTTTTTCATCGTCGAACGTGGCGACTCCGCGACCGATTAGTCCGCCCATTTCAGCGCCACAACCCCGGTGCTTTACGAATTCTTTATCGTTACAGTGCGGTGCAGTAATGCGACGCGCAGACCAAGATTTATCTAAGAACTATTTTGGAACCACCACACCTAAGTATATGAAATTGCTGGCAGTCACAAGTCCCACCAGGAAACTAATTTCATGTAGCCCATTGGGGTGACATAAGCCGGGCTTATGGAACGGAAAACAAAATAAAAGTTGTCTAAGGCCTTCCGTCCTAGCAGAAGAGTGGCTCAGGAAGGAATTCCTGATGGCGATCAAAGGATTCTGATCGTCTCGCTAACCGAAGCGAAGCTCGTGGGGGTCATGAGCAGCGCTTCTCCCGCAAAAGGTTGCGGGAAGGATAAGGGGGACATCGTGACAGGTTCGAGTACGCTCACTTCTTCTAGTCTTATTTCTCAATCATGGATGAAAGATTCAATGGTTCGCATCGTTGCCGCGTTTGCGCTGGCTTCTGCCGCTCTTGCTACTTCGGCCTGCGGACAAGCGCCATCAGCATCGTCAACTACATCTCTTGGCGGTATCGAGACCGGCATTATTGGCGGAAAAGAAATCGCGGGGACAGAACCTTACGCTCCGCACGTTGTTGGAATTTATGACGCAAGCGCAGGTGCGATTTGCACAGGTTCAATTCTATCTCCATCTATTGTGGTGACAGCTGCACACTGCGTAGAGTCGAGCGCATCAAGTTTAAGAGTTGTTTTCGGAAATGACTTTAACTCTCGTTCAGTTGTCGTTCGCGCTGTTGACGCATACCAAGTTTCCCCGTTGTGGCCATTCCGCCAGAACACGGCACTTAACACCGGTGACATTGCTCTCATTAAATTTTCTGGCGGCCTACCGGCTGGGTACAAGGCGATTAAATTTCTGACCGATGCTAGTAAATTGTCGGACGGAATGACTGTTACACTCGCGGGCTTCGGAGCCTCAGACGTCGTGCAGGTTCGGGATCCTCGATCGGGCGCCCTGTCGAGCGATCATCAAGGTTCTGGAAAATTGCGCTATGTAGACACCATCATCTCGGCGGCTGCCTTCACGAAGAGCGAATTTGTGACGGATTCAAAACAAGGTCGCGGCGCTTGCCACGGCGACTCGGGCGGGCCAGCTTTCATCACGGTTGACGGCGAAATGGTTGTCACTGGAGTCACCAGCAGAAGCGTTGATGATCCGGAAGATACCTGCTCAGTTGGAGCTGCTTACACAAGCATTCCTTTCTACTCGAAATGGATCATTCAAACTTCTAACCAACTCAATTCGATGACACTGGCTGATCGCTCGGCGCGATCGACAACTGTCGCTCACCGGTAATTTAAATTCTGCCTGCGGGACTAGGGGTCTACCGCACGAAGGGCGCTCTGAGGGGGGCGCCCTTCTTCTTTTGGAAAGAAGAAGAATCGTAAATTTCAACGCCATCTTTGCGATGAGATGGCGAGAGACCTAAATCAACGGCTGAGGAGTCAGCCCTTTTTCATTTCGCCAAGCTTCCGACAAGAGTTTGGATTGGTAGCGACTTCCATGGTCGCACAGGATTGTCACAATAGTCTTTCCCTCACCCTGATGACGTTTTGCCAATTGATAGGCCGAAACCAGGTTGAGCGCAGCCGAGGTTCCCAAAAACAATCCGTCTTGCCGAGAAGTGTGGAAAAGCATGTTGATCATCGACTGATCGTCAATTCGAACCGCTTCGTCTATTTGAGCGAGAGCGAAGTTGGCCGTGACCCGCATTATTCCAATTCCCTCAGTGACACTTGATCCAGTTGTCTCCATCTTTCCGTCGCGAACCTGGCAATAAAGTCCCGAACCAAACGGATCCGCCAAAACCACTTTCACTTCACGACCCACGGATTTTGCGTTTCTTTTCAGACTGCGACTAACTCCGGCTATTGTGCCTCCGGTACCCACCGCACAGGTAAAGTAGTCTATAACGCCGGCGGTCTGTTTCCAAATTTCTTCTCCGGTACCAGCCTCGTGAGCCGCGCAGTTTGCGGTGTTTTCAAACTGATTCACCCAAAAAGCGTTCGGCGTTTCCTCTGCTATTTTTTTTGCGCGATGATAAAAGTGCTCTGGATTTGCAAATGGCACTGGCTTGACGGCGCGAACTTCGGCGCCCAGGGCTTCTAACATCGCCATTTTTTCCTGAGCCTGATTGTCTGGCATCGAGATGATACAGCGATAACCTCGAGCGGCTGCGAAAGTTGCGAGTCCAATGCCGGTATTGCCTGCGGTACCCTCCACCAATATGCCCCCAGGCTTTAGAGCTCCGGACTTTTCGGCGGCCGCGATCATCGATTTTGCCGCGCGATCTTTCACACTGCCGCCAGGATTCATGAATTCGCATTTAGCGAAAATTCGACAGCCGGTTTTCTGCGACAGCGATTTGATTTCGACTAGCGGCGTATTTCCAACTAGATCCCATGTCGACATCGCAGGCTGCATGCATATCCTCCTAATTTTTTCGCACTGACTTAAAGTTCTACCATCTTCCATGGAGGAATCCACCGCGCATGAAGTTCCGTGAATTCGGATTTCATGTTGGTGATCGATTGATCTTTGTACTTTGCCTGAAACCATCCTGTTTGAAAGGCACCGTGTTTGATGACAGAGTTCAAAAACTTTTTCCGGTAGTGTGAATATACCAGCTGGGGAACATGCTCGTACTCAAGTCGAACATTTTGCGCATACTCATTGTAGTAAATGACCGGGCGCCCAAGTATGGACATGTCGATATCCAGAAAATAGGCGAGGGCCGACGTTTTATCTTTCGCGGGCTGCCGATGATTCGATAGCTCGATCATCTCGGAAATCGCTAGTTCTTGAATGCGATCGGCAGGGTAGGGTCGAACCTCTGCTACAAGTTCAACGAACGCTCTTTCAAATTGGCCGTATTTGGACGTTTGCGTTCGGTCGGCGGACAATCTGCCGCGCCGCATCTCCAAAAATAAGGAGGTACCTTTCGGTACCCCCTTAAAACGTCGACGAGGGTTTTGCGATAAGCCGGGTTCTGTCTTCTGTTGTGGATTCGACACCACAATCAGGAGGTGATCATTCCTCTGGGATCTCCGTTACCGAAGACCTCTAGCGAACTTACCCGAGAGCCATGTGCGGGTCGCACTTAACGCTCTCCTATTTGTTCTTGCTCCACGCAGAGTTTGGCTATTTTCACTCCGGCAGCTCCCTTAAGGTTTCCCGTTCCCAACCCTAAGCTCAATGCCCCGGACATTTTCTCTGTTCCACTGTTCCTCACCTTGCGGTGGGGGGTCGTTAACCCCTGCGCTACCCGATGGAGTCCGGACTTTCCTCAGCGAACTTTCTTTTTGATAAATCTCAAATAACCTAGGTCATTCGATTTTCGTCTCAAGGCAGAACGCCGCGATCGCCTGCAAAACCGCCGGTAGTATAACACAGTCTCAATTTGACGCAATGTGTATGATTGGGTGAAATTCCCTCTGAGGCCTGCCGATAAAGGATCTAGGAGGCACTATGCAATCTCAAAGGCAATCAGGTCCACAAAGAAGCAGCTCAACGAAAGCAGTCTCCGTTCGCGATTACACTGCCCGGAAAGTGACCCTTGTCATCGCGCTCGCACTAATGAGCTACATTGCCATGTTGCCGATTTTACATCGCCTATCGGAATAGTGGACGAGGGAACCTAAGCGCCCCGATCAATCGGGGGCGAGTTTCGATGAACACCAAGCACACCAAGTAAAGATCCTAAGCTGTAGGCAAAGTGACTTCCAGCGGCGATTGCCACGGCCCGCAAAGCGGTTGTTATCGGTTGCCCGATTCGGAAGGCCCCTGCGATCACACTTGGCGGAACGAGCGCACCGTAAAGAAGAAGAATCAAAACTAAGAAATCATTTCGACCTAGGAAGACTGCGCGAAAAATCGCAAATATCAGGGCGGCCATCGCAACTGGAGGAATCAGTTTTAACGACCAGATGTGAGCCGAATGGTCTCGCATTACTTCGATTTGCCCCCAACCGTAGCGGTACATCCGCGCGAACCAAGGAAGCTCGCTTTGATCTTGCCGATGAGTGACCGCCGGCGAAGCCAGTAAAACGAAACGTCCTTTGGTTCTCAATCGGTAGCTAAACTCTAGATCCTCGCAAACCTGTGTGTAGCTCGTTCGATAACCGCCAACCGCTAGCGCCGATGCGCGATGATATAAAACTGCGCAGGAAGACAGATGACTCACTTCTTCAGGCAACTCAACCTGAAGCGCCTGAATCGCCCCCAAGAGCGCTAAACGAGACGAAAAAAAGCAAAGAAGGGCGTCGTTGAACGCGGACTCTTTTACTGGCGGACGATTGACCGATGCGATCGCAACAGTTGGATACTTTGAAAGATGAGTTTCCGAAGCCGCATTCGAAAGAACTCGCAGCCAGTTGGTCGGCAGTTCAATATCCGAATCGACAAATGCACAAAAATCAGCACCCTCGCTTAACTCCCGCAAAAACAAATCCCGCGCCGCCGCGATTTCCTTGTTCTCCCGTCGTACGATTTGCGCCTGAAATCTTTCTGCCGTTTCGACCAACCAGCTCTGCGTGGATCCCGATTCATTGCCATTATCTACGATGGTCAACGTATATTCTGGGGCACCCTGCTGGGCACGTATCGAAGCAAGCGTCCGCTGCAGCAGTTCACGCTGACGATGGCTGGGAATGTAAGCCAAAACTCCAATTGCGATCACAATCGAATGATAGGATGACGGGAAGCAGGTTGCCAGAGGAAAGCGCCTAAGAATAATGTCGTCAAATGTCCGAGTGGATGCTTTGGAGTCGCTACGGTGGCTCGATTCAACTTGGGTCGGCACCGCCGCCCCGACTCTATCTCATTCCCCTCAGCGCCTCAATTGAACACGAGGGGCCGCTGTCTGTTTTCATGGGCCATCGCAATCGCGAAGAAAGAAATTTAGAAGGCATAACACGAGCTCTCGATCGAGCGATATCGGGTGAATACGATGGAGTGATTTTCCCATCGACAATCCTGTCACATCCCGCGCGGCACGAAGTCTTCGCCCGCTGCCAAAGTCGGGGCCTTAAGATTGTCCACCAACTGACAACGGATGTGTTATCGACGGAGCATCATTCGAACTTAAAATTTTCTCTGAATCCAGAGATTCGAGTTAAAGTCCGACAATCCGATGAGGCCTTAGGCGATCCTTTCACACGCATGGACGAGCTAATGCGAAGGCTCGATGCCGGCGATGCTCTCAATCTTGTCTTCGGCGCAGGCTCGCTGCCAAAGGACACACTGATCGCGAGACTCACGCGATGGCAGGATCAGGTTTACTTCACATATTCTGCTCGAGCCACCGATCCCGTGATCGAGCTTCTCCATCGACTTCAACCCTTTGTTCGCGAGCGCTTATTCTTTCACTTCCCTTACCATCTGGAGTTCGGGGACGGAAATTTAAGCTGTCAGCAAATCTACGACCTCACAGAACGCATTCATGCAAGAGTTCCCGGTATCCGCGTTCGCCCAATGCTGGGGGTAGAGAGTTTTGATCCTCGCGTCGATTCAGAATTGGAATTAGAGCCAGTTCACAAACCCGTTTTTGAAACGAAAGCCCATCAGCAAGTGAACTCGTCACTTGAAATTTCGGTCGTCATTCCGAGCTACAACAATCGGGACTATTTACTGAACACTATCAAGCATCTTTCCCGGCAAGATCTTCACGCAGGTAGCTTTGAAGTGATCGTCGTCGACGATGGTTCCAACGATGGCTCTCAAGAGGCCGTACAAAGTCTCGTCCGGTCATATGAAGGTCTACTGAATTTCAAATACATTTACTCGCCTCGTCTGAAACCTCGCAAGATGGGAGACGCTAACTACCGCGCTGGTATTTCGCGAAACTTAGGAGTTAAAAACTCGCGTGGTCGCATACTTTGTTTTTTAGACTCAGACATACTAACTCCGCCCAATTACTTGACTGACCTTATCGAAAAACACAGGCGTTTCGATGTCATCCAGTGCAAGCGCTTAAATTTAGTTCGAGAAAAAAGTGACGCTGACGTCTGTTTCGAACAAATCGATGCCTCGCAGGACACGTTCAGCACCGAGGATGGCTATTGGGAAAAATTCTACTCCGTCAGAGAGTGGGAAAAAGAACCATTTTTTTGGAAATACACGTGCACCTATGGGCTGTCAGTTCCTGCGAAACTTTTTAAACGTGTCGGGTGGATTCGCAAAGGCTTTGTGTTCTATGGATTTGAAGATGTCGAGCTTGGATATCGACTGGCGCAAGTCGGCTCACGCTTTCATTTGAATGAGACCGTCACTTATCATTTGTTCCACAAAAACGAACGATCCGAATTTCACAATTCAGACTATCTTCGGCAAGCCTTGCTGGCGAAAACTGCCCAAATATTTTATCTCGGGCGCCTTGAGCCGGAAATTTTCTTTCACTTTCGCGGGTTAATGAAGGAACAACTCCCTCTTTCGAGCCTTGTTAAATTTGCGTGTAGAAAATTGGGAATAGATGTCGAAAAGTCTAACAGAAATCCGGAAGCCGCAAGTTGGCTGACTGTTCCGTTTTTGGCGATTTGGAATTGGCGCTGGTTTATTTGGCGCCTACTTCAAAAAGCAAAAAACAGTACCGGGATTAAAAGGCCCGCAGCGGTTATTGCACGCGGATTCTCCTGGGTAAAATCGGTTTTCGATCCGATCATCCGACCTGTGCAGCGTTATTCTCAAGCGCTAGAGCTTTGGCGAGTTAAGCGCACTGCCGCAGTTGCTATTTCTCATATGCAACTATGGCGACTGAAAGTCGCTGCACAATGGATCTGGGGCCAACGATGGCGAATTACAGTGCCAGCGAAAAGAGTCAGCGATAAATTTAAAGTCCGGCGACTGTTGATCGATTGGCTGCAGCTGTGGAGACTTCAAGCCGCTGCACAATGGGTCTGGGGCCAGCGGTGGAGAGTTGCTGTTGCCGCCAAACGAATCAGTGATAAGCTACAGCTTTGGCGACTTCAACTCATGACGTCGCGATTCACGTCGCAGCTTTGGCGGTTGCGGGTTTTGGTGATTCGCATTTCCGGATTCATAAAATTCAGACTGTCGACTATTCCCTTTTGGAAATTGCGCGTGCTCGTTGAAGGTGCGCGGAATCAGGCCTGGCGCCTTCGCGTCGTCACCCAGCGGATAACTGGAAATTTTAACGCGATGATCTATTCTGAACCTGTTCGGAAAGTGAAGGGTATTCTTTGGGCCGCACTTTTCCCAATCCGAAAAATGTATTACTTCGCGCGATTCCAATGGCAGAAACGCTTATCTAAATCTATTCAGGAATCCGAAAGTCAAACTCGTAATCCGCAGGAGCGGCCGTGAACCGAGACACGCTGATCGCAATTGGGAGCGAAATTCCAAGGTCAGTTTCCGTGCCGCTCGCGATGGGTGCGCTTCGTTCACAAAATTCGCTTCATGACGCACGTTCATGGGTCGAAGAAGCAATCCGCGCTCACAGCCAAGGACGCCGTCCGGTTTTAGTGGGCGACATTTCCCAGCCGGATCACTTACTGGACTCGCTTTTGGCTGCAAAAAAAGAACGACCGCAAATTCAGTTTGCACTTCTGCTGCACTTCAGTCAGGCACTCCAAACACCGCTTACAGATCGTCTTCGATCCCAGTTCGACGAAGTGTTTGTTGCTGTTGATCAATTGATATCTGTAGCGGATGCACATGCAATACGTCAGTCGGTCCGACCGCGATGGGTATTGATACCTCGGGTTGGCTTAGACTGGAACCAGATCCTGATCGATCGACTGCTTCCAGACCGACGCGGAACTGCCACAATCCTATGTCCGCCAGCAGAATCCCCTTGGTCCGATGAGGGTCCCTTTCTATCGGCTGATGAGCTCCTTATTCATCTTCATGCATTTCAACACGAACATCCATTGATCGAGGTTCGGCCTCCGCCGCACGAATGGTTCATTCCCAGCCAAATAGCGCCATGGGAAAAGCCTTCTCGCGATCCTCAAATGGCTTTGGTTCTGAAAAAAACTGAAGATCCTGTCGTGCCAAATATTTCGATTATTGTCCCATTTCATTGGCAAATGAGGTCCGCCGCAATGTCGCATCTGACGACATGTTTACACTCCTGTTTGCGAGTTATTGACTATGTGTATGCGCAATCCGAAGCACTCACCGTCGAATACATTGTCAGCGTTGATAGAGATCACGACGCCGAACCTTTTGATATCACGGCGCTCAAGAAAAGTATCGATCCACGCATTTTCCGATCGCTCACCATTTTGGAGGCTGCTCGTACTAATGACAATATTGACTGGCGCGCTGGCTTCATTCGTAACCTAGGGGCCCAGAATTCTAGAGTTGGCTCCGGCGGCCTGCTTGTCTTTGTGGATTCGGATGTTGAAATTGTCGATCCCGCAATTGTCGCGAACGAAATCATTGAAGGCCGAAACAGCCTAGTTTTCTCACGAGTTCGCGACGAAAATCAATCCAACGGCAACAAAGCATCAAGTCGAAACAACCTACCATTTCAAGTTGCAAGTTCGAGGCTGATGATTGTTCGACGTTCACTCTTTGAAAATCTAGGCGGGTTTGCCAAAGCATTTCGAACCTATGGCTGTGAAGACAATTTTCTTGTTTGGCAAACTACCGAAATTTTAAAGAAGGGGCTACCTGTTTCCTTCGCTGCGTTTCCTTTCGCTACCACCAAGGATTTAAGCTCGTCGGTTTTTAAGGATGACCTGATTGTGAAAATGGAGAGGCTGAAAGCCGCGGCTGATTTATTTTTCCGAATGACATTTGACCCGAGGGTACATCGACATTTTTTCATAAGCCTCGGCCCCGGAATGGGTTTTCGTTATTTCATAAAGCGAATAGCTTGCGAGAAAAAGTTGCGGCCAAGTCTGGGACCAGTCATCTTTATCATGACATTGATTGAAACAAAAAATCGGGTAGCCTATCTTCGCGGACTGTGGGACGTCATTCGGTGGAAGATAAAACGACCTCTTTTGTTAGTTTCCTCCGAGGCCTGGCGAATGGGTCAGGCTAAACACATTGTTAAAAAACATAGCTGGAAGATTCCGAATCTTTTTCTCAAATCCTACTTTTTAATTCGGCATGCCGCTGCCATGGCGCTGGTCATTATTCATCGAATTTCCATCAAACTGGCGGCAACCAGGTTCGGGTGGAATATTTTTGGCTGGAGAGTGTTTGTTGGATTGAAAAAACTTTGGGGTGAGTCACGCCGATTGCTAGCGGCGCACATACTATTCCCTGGACTACACATCAGAAACCAGATCGTTTGGTGGTCGAAAGTCGGCGGAGAACGGGTTTGTGGAGGTATCAAATTTTTCGCTGGTTGGTGCCATAAGCTCTTTGTTGATTTCGTTTGGATACCGAGCCTTCGCGTTGCTCAGAGCCCCTACCATCTCACACGTCTTTATGGCTGGAGACTTACCTCTGGGATCGCTGCACCATTTCGCTATACGCGCGACAATTTTTGGAAATTGAAGGTTATGGCTAGAAAAATGCGCGGCGAATTGTGGCGTATTCCAGTCCTCTGGAACCGCTTCCTTGGCCGACTTTGGTTTATCCCGGTTGGCTTTAAGCGCTTGGGCGAAAAAGTTCGTGGGGCAATTCGCTTTCTGAAGAAAAAAAGCCGAGGGACGCCGTGAACTCAATGCCTGTCGCAATCACCGTCGTAATTCCAACACTTGGGACTTGCCCTCATTTGCGTGGCCTTCTTGAGAGACTTCAAAGGCAGACTTTAGTTGCGGCTTCTCCTGCGAATTCAACGATCGAGGTTCTCGTTATCGCCAACTTACCAAAACAGGAATTGAGATCGCTCGTTAGTTCGATGGATCGATCATCGCAAGTAAAGTTCGAGTACCTTGAAACCGGCAAAATCGGCGTCAATCTCGCACGCAATAAAGGGTTAGAGCGGGCAAAAGGCGACGTTATCCTTTTTCTAGATGACGATGCAATTCTTGATGATCTAGAAGGGGCCGGCGAACATTTTCTTTTTCGACATATACAAAAACATATCGAGAATCCAGAAGCTGCAGCGATTGGCGGACCCTACCGCCTTGTCGATCGACATTCCCTTTGGGATGAGGCTTACCACTTTGTAGCTTCAGATTGGCTACTTCGGAACGTGCGTGACGGCCATCACACAAATCAACTGTTGGGTGGCAATCTTTCTGTGAAACGTTGGACGACTACAAAAGGTTTCAAGTTCGACGAAACAATCGCCTATGGCGGCGCCGAAACAGGTTTTTGCCAAAGACTCACTTTGGCTAACGAAACACTCTTATACTTCCAAGACCTAGCAATTGGGCATGCACCGGACCTTTCCAAAACAGCCTTTTGCAAAAAGGCCTACCTACAGGGAGCCGGCGCAAGATGGCGAGACCGTAAATTACCTGCCTCACCTTTTATCCATGTAAATCAGTTGCGAAGAAATCCTAGCAATTCGGAAATCGCAGCTTGGGTGCAGCTTTACAAAGATTGTTTTGAATTTGGTTGGTCTTCCGACCCCTTCCGGGATCACCTCGCCTCGAATGGGCAAGTGAAGTTCAACTTTTTTAAATTTCAAATCCATCGGGTTAGGAATCTATTGCTGCGCACGCTACCGCAAAGAGTCCGACGACAAATGCGCCAGGCTTACGCGGCAACCCGCTCTATTTGGATTTCTGCCAAATACTAGCGGCACGACCAATACTCGTAATACCAAGGTAGGGTAAGCAAAACGCCGCCAACACGAATCGATCTTTAACAGAAAGTCGTTTAATAAAATCATGTGCGCGAGCGAGCCGGACAGCAGAAGGTGGGCGCAATTGATCAGTTGCGACCGCGCGAATCCCCTGACGAAATGCTAACTTCATCCATTGATCAAGTCGGCGGGCACCAGGACGATGAAATACGTCCAGCCGCTTTTCATATCGAAGAATGCGTCTACGCGCTTTCGACCACTTCCTAAGTTGATGAACAAATCCAGTTTCGGCTCCACCATGCTGAATAGCTTCATCGAAACCGCCAAGCTCAAAAAAAATGGATTTTCGGACCACCAAACATCCACCTAAAAATGCCTCGTTTTCGTTTTCACCCGAAGCGTGTCGCCAAAGAGAACTCAAAAGATTGTAGCCGTGCTCGACAGGAGACGCATCAGGAGGAGTCAAATATGCCCCGCCGACCGCCGCGATTTCTGCCTTTTCAAAGTGGAACGAAAGCAAACCCAAAATGGCCTGCTCATCTGGGACCACGACGTCATCGTCGAGAAACCAGATCACATCACGCGATGCCAACGCCGCACCGTGATTTCGAGCACTGTTCACGCCGGTCTTCTTTGCCTGGGTGACGACCACCTCCTGCCACCGCGCGGCCATCTTTTCAATCTCGGCGGAATCCAGGCTGCCGTCGGCGACCGCAATGATTTCAAACTGTGTCGACTTCGGCAAAGACAGTATTAAGTCCTGCAGGGAATCACGACCAAGAGTTGGGATGACAATTGAAACCATAGTTCATGTTCCGCTCGCCAGAGGTGTTTTCGCAAGGCTATGATATAGCTGATGCTGCAGAGTGTTCGACTAAGATTTCGACAAAACATCCACCAGCGATGGCGGCTACCTGCGCTCGCCCTAATTTGCCTTCTTACTGTAATGCCCGGACTATTCATTTCCTTTGAGGATTCTGAAATCTGGGGAATTACCTCTAGTCGGCGCTTCTTTGACGAATTTGGAACATTTAACTCCGCACACTTCAAACCGCTGTTCAGTGCACTTTTTGGTCTCATCGTACATCTTGCTCCAACTGATTGGAGCGCTCTTGTCGCCTCGCGATGGGTGGCGCTCGTAATAGCAGCAACCGGACTTTTCAGTTTTTACCGAGTCGCACTAACGGGCCTGCGTGTAGGTCGATCTGGTACGGTAAGCGTTTTGCTTTTAGCTTTATTTACAACTCTGCCGGTCTTCTTGATTCACTTCCCGAAAGTGAGAAGCGATTCGATTGCCGCATCGGTCGCATTGATAGGAATTTTCCAGCTCATTACCCGGCCGAAACGAGCCTCTGGAATCTACCTTTTCACAAGCCTCCTGGTGCTTTTGATAACTCCTAAATCTTTAGATTTAGTGGCCGGCCTCGCAATTATTTTCTGGCACACAAGCGAACGTCGCAATTCCGAAAAGCTTGTTTGGATAGCAGCGCCAGCGGCGGGTGTTTTGTTCGCGGGGCTCATTTGGGGCCGAGAATCAATGGCTCGAGTTCTACTGAACTGGTTAGATTCGTACCAAACGGCACCATTTTTCAGTGACCAGAACTGGTCGCACATTTGGATTTCCTTTGCTAGTTCACCAGTCACTCAACTGATCCTCATCCTCGGGCTGGTCGTCGCCGCAGTTAAATTCAAAGATCAAACACAGACAGAACGAAGCTTGATTCTCTCCGGCTGGGTTGTGCTTTTCTTTATACTTATCCACTCTCAAAAGTTTCATTTTTTCCTCGCCTCACGCGTGCCTTTTCTGGCCCTCGCAGCGCTGCCAGGAATATTGTGGTTCCTGGACTTTTTAAAATCTAAACAGGCGAACTGGGGATCGGTAGAAACGAGACTACCTCTCCTGCTAACTGCGTTTGTCTCGGTCACGTTAGCAATTACGACTTTTCGGCTCGAGCGGCTTTCGATGTACGAAATGCGCCAGCAGAAAATCGCTCACACCAATCTGCGACAATTTATCTTGCGCACAGGCCCGGCCACATATTGGGACGGGATCGGGCTTTTTCCAAAAATGAATACAGTGTTTCATTATCCTTCGCCGGGCGACCGCGAAAACACAGAATTGCTCAGTTATGCCGAAATCTCGAAACCGAATTTGGTGTTTCAAACTTCGAAAATGGAGCTGCTTGAGCCCAAACTGTTTGTTTGGCTCACACAGCACTACGCCGCTCTCAGCCCTTTTGTTTTTACTCGTATAGCGATCTTGGACAAAGTTTACTTCAAACCTAATTGTGAGATTTCGCTCAAGGACCTAAAGCTGCTACGAGATTCAAATCGATTGACCGGCGAAATTATTCTCTTGGCAAAAAGCGGATACAATTCCAGTTGGACTCAGTTTCCGTTTTCTTCGGAGCCAATTCGTACCCGCTTGAGCGATTTAAATGGAGCCGAGTGGGTTTCAATTGAAAACTGCCAGGAAGAAGACACCTATTTCGCTATTGCTAGCGAGCAATGCTGGCAAGCAGGTGAGCCGCCTCACAGTCTATTTCTTTTTGGTTACGACCGTCGATTGTAGCAGCTGCTTGCGAGCGTCCGCGACTTCACGCAAATGTAGCGGAGTATGAATCCATGACGAAAGAATGCGAATAAAAAATCGTGGACCGTCAGCAAATACACTCAGCTTTGAACGTCCAATCCGTTTTGCGTAGGGAATCGGAATTTCCACCAAGCGATGTCCTGTTCGCAAAAACGCTAAGGTCATCGCCAGGGAATAATCCAGTCCATTCGGCAGAGCCCGACTGGCAAAGAAATCACTCATGTTGCGCGTGAAAAGCCTCATACCAGTGCAGCTATCGTAAACCCTGGTCCGGTAAAGAATATTGATGGTCCCAACAAAAAGCCGATTTCCAATTTCGCGAGTGACGGGCATATGTTCACACTTTGACAAACGGTCGCCACAAACCATTTCTGCATTTTCTTGATCAAGTGCATCGATCATATTTGGCAAGACGATCGGATCATAAGTCCCATCAACATCGTAAAATGCGACATAACCGCCTTGCGCTGCCGTGATTCCCGTTTTGATTGCGGCCCCATATCCTTGTCGCGCGCTATGAGTCAGAACTTTAAGATTGAAATGATCGTTCTGGTTAAATGAGCGGTTCCAGCTGTCAACGGCTTGGCGGGTCCCGTCAGTACTTCCATCGTCGACGATTAAGACTTCAAGCAACTGGATATTCCTGCTTCGCCATTCACTGCTAAGACTTAGCAACCGGACAAGGACGGGCGCAACGGCCGTTTCTTCGTTAAAACATGGTAAGATCACTGAGATCGTTCGCACCTGATTCAACTGCTGTCCCTTTAAGTCGAAAAAAACTATTAATAACTTAAGTTTTTCTCGGACTCTTCTTTAATTCTTAATCGATTTGAGACATCATCATGTCAGACGTTTCTTGCCAAATACGATCTCAAATTTTTCTGAGGAATTTTTAACGTGAAGAAGTCACTCTTGGTAGGCGCAATTTTAGGTTTAGTCCTTACTCTGGGGATCGCAGTGTATCTTCGCGATCAAAACCTTTTAAGTACCGGATCCCCTGGAAGTGGCGATTCTGGCGGCAAATCACCGAAGGATCCGGTAGATGCGCCTCTTGTCACTGTCCTAAATGGCTTTTTACTGAACTTTAAAGGCGCTGACGACCTCATGGCGCACCGCAAGGCCGCAATTCAACCTTTTATTACAACCGCCGATTGGGAAAAAACTATGAGCGCCCACGGCCTTCCGGTGAACCAACGAACGACTTCTCAATGTCTGACTTCCACGCTCGCGCAAGCTGTGACTGTCCGCCCCGATCAGGTCGAGCCGATCTTAAGCGGCCGTCAGAACGTGCTGTTTATTTCGAATGACGTACCCCGATGTTTTTCGACCCAGAGTAAAGTTTTTTTGGTGGTTGATGAAGCCATCGACGCAAAGTCGGCCTACGCCATTCCCGCTTCCGTCACTATTGAAAACTTCATCGAAGTATCAATTCTAAGCCTCAAGCCGGAAGTTCTGTGGGCCATGCGCCTCTCGAGAGAAGACGTCCCCACCGCAGCGTTTGGCGACATTGAATACGTGAACCTCAGTACACCTATGACGATCATGCAGATTTCTGTAATTCCCGGAAAACCGGTGATCGATGGAACGGTCATCCCTCCATTTATGGCTGGCGTTGAACCTTTAAAACCTTCGATGATCGCGTCCTACATGCGGGCGTTGAGAGCAACTAACTCATACAAACCTTTTTTCGTAGACGCTCGAGACCCCAGAACAAAATCTAGCGGCCTGTATCCCGGGGCTATCAACTCGCCTTTTCTTTATACCAACGTTAACCAGCTTCGGTTCTTCTTAGATATGCCAGTCTCGCTGATCGCCGGTGCTCAGTTCGACGTCAGTAATTTACCAACAGATATCGTGACCCCACTTATCATCTTCGGTAACGATTCCAGAGACGCCAGTGCAGTTTGGGTAGCGCGAAACCTTCGGCTTCGCGGTTATCGCACGCTCTTTTTTGTAGACGGCGGATACGAAGCACTCAAGAAAGAAGCCCCGCAAATTATCTTTTAGCGAATTCCCGCCGCTCGACAGATTCGGCGATCTTTACAACTAAGGCATCTTGAAATTTTCTAACCTTTTCGCGATTGCGGACGTTGGTCGAAGTTAGTATCACGAACGGGATATACTCAGTTTGTCCCCCAACCTTCTTCGGAACATAGCCGACCAGCTGGTAGGCGCCCGACAGAGTCCCGGTTTTTCCCCGCACTTTTCCCGTAGCCGCGGTCTTATTCATGCGATTTGCCAATGTTCCGTCTTCGCCGGCCGTCGGAAGTGATTCCCAAAAAGCTGGAAACATTTTTTCTTTTGGCAGCTGTCGTAATACCGCCAAGAAAGCGCGAGGAGTTGCGGCGTTGCCGTTCGAAAGCCCCGCCCCATCCAAAAAGCGCAGTTCGTTCGCAAACTCCGGAACACTTTCACGATGCAGCCATTCCGCAACCGTCTCTTTGATAATATTTTGCCCAGAAGAAAGTGCATCCTCTCCTGGCGACTTAGAACGTATTCCAACTGCTTTAAACAGAGCATCAGCTAAAAAATTATCGCTCGGCTTATTTGTGGCCTCTACCAGCGCAGCAAGATTCGCTGATTCAAAAACTAAACTATTTCCGGTATTTGAATTCATCAGTGCCGCCGCGGTCGCGCGGTCGGCCGAGGACTCAGGATATTGAACTGAAAAGTCAGAGACCTTCACCTGCTTTGCGCGCAGAGCCTTGGCAAACTCGTCGGCGTACCAGCCGGCGGCATTACCAATTGGAAGCTTCCAAGAAAGTGCACGAGGACTTTTGGCAATGTAAGTGCCTTTCAAGCGGAACCCTTCTAGGACGCGGGTTCCTGAAAGCAAAACTTCTATCCCCAAAGAATTTTTTGCGCCTGGCTCCGTGCCCAAGTCACCCTTTAGAAAATCTTCGATACTCGGAGATTCCCATTTGAAGCCACTAGTCGAATGAATTTTCGTGAGTGCGCAATTCCATTGATAATTGAAACTTGATGCTAAAGAGCCATAGCACTCACGCATGTCGATAGTAGGGATTCCCTCCGCATAGCGCACGTGATCCAATCTTCGGTCAGAAGATAGCAAAATCATCGGTCCACGAACTTCGGTCACCCCCTTTGCCTTTACGGCTGACGCCATCTCCGTCATTCGATGAGGTGCACCTGCATCGTAAGAGTCAATTTCGACGGTCGGATCACCATCAGAAAAAATGACCATTCCAGAGGCTACTGAGCCTTGCTGCGCAAAAGTGATAACAGTTCTAAATCGAAAATCGTCGCCCAATCGTTTCAACGCAACAGCAGTTGTAATGACCTTCGTAATCGAGGCCGGAACAAATCGCTGAGTGTCGTTTTGAACTCGCGCGCTTGGCGCGTCGGAAGTCAGGCCTACCGAAATATCTTTTGATTTCGTTAAAATATACTCGACGTTGAAAGGTGTCGGCTTTGGTTTTGGTTTAGGTTTAGGTTTTTCTTCTGGCGAACTGCCAGGAGCGCTCCCCTGTGAGACCTTCGTGGCGTCTGACGTGCCGTCTGACTGAATGTCGTTCGGTTTCGCATCGCCCTCGGAATCTTGACTGGTCGGTTGTGCGACGATCGCGAGTTGATCTGATCCCAAATATATCTGCGAGGCCTCTACCAATTCCCGATCAGCAAGCGGATTGCCGCTGCCCGTAGATTGCGGCGCACACGCAGCCGACGATAAACAAACTACGACACCGAGGGTGAAACGCGCTGTTGTATCACTTGAAAAGAAACGAAATAAACCACCGTCAACTATGATCCGCATGGCGCAACGGAGTCCAAGATTCGTTCCATCAAGCAGAGAACGAGAAAAGTAAGGATACTCGTGGCATTTCGGACAGTTAAAAAAACAAAACCCCTCTAGAAGCTAGTGGGGTCTGTCGCAAAATTATATAGTCATAGCCAAATTTTGGCAAAATTGCCAAATGGTGACAGCAACATCAAGATCCCGTACGCGTGCAAATGATTCGCGTGAAGGTCGAGCCGTTGCCGACAGAGGTCCCATAGGTCCCGCCCCCATCAGGCACCGGTACACCCAACATCCAGTTATTGTTCGTACTGCCAAACGGAGAGGAGCTTGGACGGTCAGTACACATATGCTGAACTCGCAAAGTCACGGCTGCGTTCGTACGGAACGAAACGTCCACAACGCTCACGACAGACCCACCACCCGAAACAGAGGCTAAGGAAATTCCTGATTGTGCATTGATGACTCCGCAACCCGCACCCGCCGTGTCACACAAGCGAATGCGGTTACCGCCGTTTTTGAAACCAGGAACCCCAGCCCGGCAGTTATAGGCACCAGCTGGCAACGTAAAGGTATCGTTGGCAGTGTCGAGAGTTGCGCCAACGACCGCGGTGTCTATAAGTTCGCTAAGCTGCCTCGTATACCAAACCGGGTCCGTACCATCGAAGCATGCACCGACCTCCTCAACTGCAGCCGCGGTGGCCCCAAACGTTATGTGCCGAATAACAATTGTTTCGTTTCTGATAGCCAGAGCTCCACGACGGAAATCAAAACTATACGTCGTCGGATTGAATCCTCCACCGACCGTGACCTTCGGACCAGCGGCAAACACAAAATCGCCTCGAATTCTAACGTCCGGAGTTTTACAGTTTGCAGAACCTGTGCAAGTCGCTTCCCAAGTCACATTCCAGCGAAACGGACACGTCGGGTCTGGAGTAGCTGTTGAAAAAGTATTACAAGGCTGACCGTCGAACCGAAATCCTGCAGTAGCAGTTGCGGCAGGGTAAACCGACACCGGCCCCGCTTGAACGATGTTAAAGGCTGATGAAAAACCACTTGCGCAGTTTGCGGTTGCGGCTCGCAAACAGTCCAAGAAAGCATCGTTCGACGCATCGTTGATTGTGGCAGTCCAATGGGCCGGAGAATTTAAAGTTTCTATGATACGCGCACGAATGGAATTTAAATTTCCGACTTGGGATGTTTTCTGTTGAGCAGAGAACATGTCGCTGATCATCGTTCCGACCCCGAGAGCAATGATCGAAACAATGGCTGCAACGATAATGACTTCGATCAACCCGAAGCCGCGTTCGTTTTTTATGACTTTCATTGATGTCCCCTTAAAATGTGCCCTTCAACAGATTCCGTTATTAGCTTAACGGAAAAACTCTGTAAGAAGATGAAACGTTTCAAGAAAATCGGCTAAGCGCGACCAATTAGCTATGGTAGCTGTATCAGATCGGGATTATGTCTCACGTCAGTACAGTATTGGACGTTAATCATAATATTGTAATTGAGGAGGCAGCGGCGAGCTGGTGAACGCTGCTTCTTTTTTTGCCCTTGGATCTAGACTGGTCCGAGGAGTGTAGAGGAGTGTAATAGCGGCGCTTGCTAAAATTTGCCGGAATTTGTCACCAGACTACCTCGGCCAGTCGCCTGCAAACCCAGTAATACCTTACTCACTGAAGTCTGAATGAGGTGTGGCGCTTGCAACCACCAGTAGCTATGGACACAATTTCTAGGCCTGAGCTCTACTGTCGAACATTGGTCGGGACAGCACCCCATTTGTGCGTGATGACCCTCTTTGCAGGTCTATTTCAGTTGGGTGCTTTGCCCGCGCTTGCATCGGAATCGATTTCACTTGGCGCCGATGTGAAAGTTCACACACTTACGCCAACCGGGCAGACCGAACTCTGTATCCTACCAAAACACTATTTGAACTACGACGGTCAAGACCAAGATCGAAAGGAAGAAGCCGAACTCTGTCGGCTATCGCCTTACTTGAACCAAGAAATAAAACTGGAATTTACATCTTCATCAAAGTTAACATCGAAGCTCTTTAAAAAAACCGACACCAAAGATGTCATCCTCTGCCCGAAGCTAAATAGCACTGTTCCTGGCACTAATTTTATTGACGTTCCGAAAGGCTGGAGCGCCGAAAAGGCGATTGCGGAATTCTGTATCGAGAAGCTGGAAGTTCCAATTGCGATCGCCGACAAATATTCGATTGAAGCGCGCCTGAAGAGCTGGTTCGCAGACGCATCGGCATCTTCTGTCTTGGCCTATTACCATCTGTCTCGAATTTTAGATGTAGGCCGCGTGCCACCTGCGGTCTACAGAACACTTGAGCGAACGTCACACGAACCAGTAATAAAAAGAGCCAACGAACTCTTAAAAGGTTCAACCGAGCACATCGCCAACAACTGGCGCGCCCTAGGAGACGCAAGTAAAAATGCGGCTCGCGGAAAACCAAGTCTTAAGATTTATACGCCAGACGGAAAAATGCTTTACGGCGCGCTATCAAAAAATGCCAAGGGCGAAGAAAAGTACACCGAAGTTAGTGGTGTCGGAGATTTTGTGTCTCGTTACCCACGATTTCTCGCACAGCCACCGTTTCAAAAAGTGGCTGATCCATTAGGTGTAGAACTGCTTGCAAAATCCAATCGAATCGAAACTCTTGCCCCTATGATCATCCAGATGCGCGACGTTTCGGGAATGGTTCTGCTTGACTCGTTGCTTTCGCAGGACGATCGCATTGGCAACATTCATTACAAGATTGAGGTCGTTGAAAATACTCAATCCGGAGCGCATAGCCGTGAACTAACTAAAATAGAAAAAGAAGCTGCAAAAGAGGAGCTCAACAAAGCACGCGCACACCTTCTAGATAAAGCCCGAATCGCCAGTGAACAGGGCAATGCAAAACTCGCTGCCAACTTCCGAGGTCAGTCCGAAAAAATCAAACTCACGGAACGCCTCGTTCAAAAAGCACTCAAGTCCCTTTACCCTGGGGAAACGAAAATTCTCGCGAAAGTGATGATCCTTAAAGACAATGATTGCGGCGTCGACACGGATCCTCGACGACGGCAAAATCTGATGCGGCGATATGGAGCACTCGAACGCTTGCGACACATGGATCCTGAAACCTATCGACGTTTTCTTCAACTGGCAGACGACATTTTAACAGACCGATTTAGGCCTTTTGCTATCAATACACTTTTGTACCGCGAACAGGACTACGAGGGAACCAAAGTCAGCCTGAAGGAAAACGCACGCCACGCTCTCAACATTTTAAAAGATGCCTGCCGTCGCGGCGACCTCAAGCTAGATCTCACTATGAAGTTTGACGATCGAGGTCGTTTTGTTCCCGAACCACACCCTGGCTGCGAATAAAAAAATAAGTACTTTTTTGTTCTTTCTTTCTCTGTATATTGCTACCGAAATGCTGGCACAAACGGCTGTCGAACCTAAGCTAAATGTCTCCGTTGGGCCCAACACCATTGGCGATGTTGGGGCGACAATCGACTTCGTTGACGGTTCTTGCTTGAGTGAGGAAATTGAACGGCAACATTCTGGATCTGCCGATTTTGAAATCACCAAGCAGCTTGTTCCCGCCAATCGCTTTGCAGCTGGTTATTAACATTTCTAGGGCTGAAGAAGGATCTTTAGCATCAGCATAGTAGCGCTTTGACCAAGCAACAGTTTCAGAATACCCTTGCACGGCGATCGGATGACTTTCCGTTTTCAAACAATAGGCCTCACAACGAACTTCCGCAGCGATAGCAGTCGAACCGACGAACGCCACGACGCCCAACAGGAATAATAAAGTTTTTTTATGAAGCAATAGCGCTCTCACAAACACCTCACATTGTTACCCTACAAAGTGGCAAATCGCCTATGAAGAACGAATTCCGTATAGCGCATATACCAGCAGGCAATGTGCCAGTGTCCAAAGCAGACGTAGGGTCCTAGAGCAGCTATTGGTAAAATTATTTCATGTTTAACAACTTTGGAGTGACGGAAGATGTCGGCTTCGATTGCGGGCGAGGAAGTTTCACTGCAGAGAGTGCGGTCGATATATCAACGGTCGATTGCTGTTACCGTCACTGGATGAAACTTTCATCGAAGAAAAAGACCGATCTCGCGCGCGCGTGATCGGAATCGACGAAAAGTTTTTTACGAAAAAGCAAGCCTTCATTAATCTTGACTGAGACTGGGATTTTCTACTTCTTCGATTAGTAGCCGCGGAAGTTGCGGGGCTCTTCCTCGCTCGTCCATTGGCGAATCTGCGACATAATTTCATCTTGGTAAGTGTAGGCCGTCGCCCCGACGCCTGCCGCTGCGGCACCGCCAGCTGTGCTTAAGATGATCTTTCGATTCTTATCTTTGATCGATTTTAAATGCGCCAATTGCGGTTCATGATTCGGGAGAGTGAATTCTATCTCTAGCGATGGCACGGCCCGGCTAATCTGTTCTTTCAGATGAACAATACGGTTAATCATATGGTCGTACCGAACCAGCATCGATTGGTTGCGATCTTTAAAGTCATTTTCTCGGTCTTGCTCCCACCGAGTGCGGATAGAACCAGAATCCGAGGAAAGGTAACTCGCAAGTTTTCCCCGGCTCTGGCGAAGCGAATTTTCTTCTTTATCAAGGACGCCGACAAGCTTTGCGGTTTCACCCGGTGTTTTCTTTGCCGCCTTATAGGTGTCATTGGTTATGCCATCGACCAGACTGGTCACACTTGCAATTTGACCTCGGTGGCTGTTTTCGACGGCTCGAGCTTTTTCCGCTTGCCCGACGATCCAGTCAACTTGACTCTTGTCATAGCTGGCGATTGAGGGTGAACCGTTTGATGCAGAAACGGCATACATACCCCGCGTTTGTGCCGCCGGAAGTGGTGGAAGATCGTCTATGTGATCACCTGGCTGAACGCCACCAACAAGTACTTCTTCGTACCGAGCGCGAAGGCGATCGGGACGACTCATTGAGTAGTCTCTTGAATAGTAGTCGATGTAGTCTTCCTGCTCAGTATAGTATTCGGTTGAGCCATTTGAATTCTGTCGCGACTTTGTAACAGTACGAGTTTTTGGCTCTGCATATTGGACTGTCACCGTCCATTCGGTCTGAACATCGTATTCAGATTTTGCTGGTGAACGTTGCTCGGTGATGCCAAGGTAAGACGCGCGACGTTCGGGCGTTTCGCGGCGATATTGCGGATTGCGAATCTGCAAATGAACATCGTGCTTCTCGGTTACGGGCATTCCCGTTGTTTCCTTGTTTTTGCGATTCCAAGCACCTCCGATGACGCGATCGATAGTGTCCATCTCGCCTTCCGCAGATAAGTTGAGCTCTGCTTCATTTTGCTTGGCGCCCAAGGCTTTGGCGCGCTTTGCCAAATCGCGAATTCGAATGTCAGCTCGCGGAATCGGACTATTGGCTGCGATTTCGCGACCATAAAGCTGACTGATCATGCCGCGTACTTCACTCAGATCGGCGGCGGTACCCGAAGCGAGATTCTGAAGTTCTTTGATCTCGGGATTCGATAGCTCCAGTGACTGAGTGTATTTTGGCAGAGCTTCAAGCGCCGGCTGATCGGTGAGGTACATCTTCTGGAGCTGGCGCCGAAAGGAATCATTGACCTCGATAATGGCCCTAACTTTGTCGTAATGCGGCGAGAAAAAACGCACAACAGGGTCGTACCACTTCGAGTTCGGGTACTTCGCATTTTTATCGTGTTCAGTAATGGCTCGCAGTAGAACTTCCACGTCGGTTCTGCCGAGTGCCTTTTCGCTAAGTTGCGCCGCATAGGCTGGGTCACCTGAATAGCCAAGTTTCGCATCGTGGACTTGCATAGCCTGGCGAATCGCAAAACCGCGATCGGCTACATTACCAAAGAAGGGTTCCGTGCCGAGTTCGTCGATCATATGCTTAAGTTCGTCGAGCATTTTATCCTCTTTAGGAGTGGCTTTGAGGATTCCAGACTTGACGTTAAAATAGAAATTAATGAATTCTTCTTTCGTCCTGCCAGAAAAAATTTTTTCGAGGGCTTCATTCGGCGTCGCTTCAATCGCGACACGAGCGCGTCCCCAATAAAAGAAATCGGTTTCTTTTTGCAGGGCGGCCATCACCTTTTCCGAGTGCGCGAATAACTTCTGATAGATGACAGCGCAATCGAGCGGCTCTTTCGCGCTGGCCACGATCACAAAGACGCATGCCAACGAAAACACGAATGCGACAATCGATGAATTTAAAACGAAACGATTTCTCATCACTCTCGTTATCGGAAATAGGAGGAATGAATTGAGCCGACCAAAGTCCTGAATCGCCCGGACTGTTTTCAATCGTAGCGAAGAATTTGACGAACACGGCTCTCAAGTTCGTCACGGATAAGGCGGTAAGCGTCAATTTGTTCTTTCAGTGCGGCATCCTGACAAACGGTCAAATTCCAGATTATTGGGTTGCCCTTTGCATCTAAGGGACGAACTCCACGCCATTTTGTGCCGATTTCTTCAACGACCTGAGCGATTTTCAGCTTTTGCACTTCAAGGGCTTTCAGATCGACGCGAGGATAGTCGTCCATAAATCCTCCGACGGCACCGCTGATAGAATCAAAGTCTGGAAAATCTGGTCGTATCAAGTTCCAGATTCGAATTTCTTTTAAACTGTCTTCCTCATCGAATTCGCGAGACGGCACGGCAGGAAGCCCCAGACTCCGTTTGGTATCGTCATTGGCCATGACCTCGATCATCGCTCCGAAATCTCGCGGTTCACCACTCGGTCCGGTACATTGAACACCTGCTGCGGCGAGAAACGATTTTGTGTTCTGCACTCCTTCCAGAAGACTTTGAATTCGCTCTTCGCCGAAGACACGTTTCTTGAGTGCTTCTAGCACTTTCATACGGGTGACCGCAGGACTTTGAATGGCTGCTTCGACCACGTACGACGACACGTAATACTTCTGCAAGTACTCTGCATCTCGTTCATCTAAACCGAGCAGATGAGCCGTCTCATGCACGAGCAGCCCATTCACTTCGAGAGGAAGCTCTCTTGGCGTCAATCGCCTCAAGCGAGAGAGCGAAAGGCAAATGATTGAAGGAATATAATCTTAAGAAACTAAAGAAGCGTCCTGGCCCGGTAAAAGTCGTCGCCGACGCCGCGAAGATTGCCATCAGTATTCGGCTTGATAGCGGAGAGCTCGTTGATCGGACGTCTCCAGATCTGAAAAAACTTTTGAAGAACGTTGTATAAGAATAAGCCCTTGAAAGTTCAGATCGAAATTTGGTAGGGGCTGAGGGACTCGAACCCCCGATCCGCCGGTTATGAGCCGGCTGCTTTAACCAGCTAAGCTAAACCCCCAAAGCTGACCAACAGATAAAACCAATTCTCGGACTCAGAGGCAAGCAACTCCGAATCAAAATGCGACCTCACCACCTGCCAAGAATAAAAAGAGCCGGCTAGGTGCCAGCTCTTTTCGCAAACTCTGATCGCAATTCACCGAACCACCAAAATCGGGGGTGGGTCGGACGATAACCGGGCGATTAGTTCTGTCCGTTACCTGAATCCATGAAGGTCTTCAGTTTTCCAGAACGCGAAGGATGACGAAGCTTGCGCAGTGCCTTGGCTTCAATCTGACGAATACGTTCACGCGTAACGTTGAAATCTTGTCCAACCTCTTCCAGCGTGTGATCGCTTTCTTCGCCGATCCCGAAACGCATACGAAGAACTTTTTCTTCCCGCTGCGTAAGAGTCGCTAGAACTCGGCGCGTTTGTTCGGCCAAGTTCAAGTTCACGATCGCTTCTGCAGGGTTGATCACTTTCGTATCCGGCAAGAAATCGCCCAAGTGCGAATCTTCTTCTTCACCCACTGGGGTTTCCAAAGAGATCGGCTCTTTTGCGATCTTCAAAACCTTGCGGACTTTATCCACAGGCATATCCATTTTCTCTGCGATCTCTTCTGGATTTGGCTCGCGGCCAAGTTCCTGAACCAGGTAGCGCGACGTGCGCACTAGCTTGTTGATCGTTTCGATCATGTGCACCGGAATACGAATGGTTCGAGCTTGGTCGGCAATCGCGCGCGTGATGGCCTGACGGATCCACCATGTTGCGTACGTCGAGAACTTGTATCCACGACGGTATTCGAATTTATCGACGGCCTTCATCAAACCGATGTTTCCTTCTTGAATCAGATCCAAGAACTGAAGGCCACGGTTTGTGTACTTCTTCGCGATAGAAACAACGAGGCGCAAGTTCGCTTCTACGAGCTCCGCTTTCGCTGCATCCGCCTCACGTTCACCTTTCCAGATGGCCGTGTAGGTATCGCGGATCCAGTTGAAGTTCATTTCTGTTTCAGTGTGAAGACGCTTCATGCGCGCGTCCGCATCGATCGCCTGCATGTAGTACTGGCGGAAACGCTGGAACGTCAGTCCCGTATCGCGCGTCATCTTCGTCAATTCTTTGTCGTTCGATTCAACCAGCTTGTAACGCGCACCTAATTGCTCGAGGTCATTCGTGAAAGTCTTCTGTGTGCCTTCGCGAATACGACGACGCAATGTCGTCATTCGATTCAAAAGGTTTTTGAATTTGATGACGATGCGATTAATCGTTTTTCGGTTGAAGTTGATCGACTCGAAGTGTGCCATGACTTCCGCGTTAGCAACGGTCAGCTCTTTTTCAGCTTCGGTTTTCGTCTTTGGACTCAAGTTTTCTATTCGTAAAGTAGCAAAACTTTTCGCAGCTTTTGTTTGATACTTTTTTACTTCGTCGATTAACGAATGTACTTTTTCGATGTACTCCTGCTCGTCGTACTGAGTTTCCTCATCCTCGAGACCGCGGAAGATCGCTTTAACTTTGATTCGACCTTGATCAAGGCGAACTCCAAGTTGAATGATTTCGGTCGTTCCAATTGGCGACAAAAGAATTGCGCGAACGATTTCTCGTTCACCCTTTTCAATTCGGCGAGCAATTTCAACTTCACCTTCGCGAGTAAGAAGCGAAACGCTTCCCATCTTACGCAGATAAAGCCGAACAGGGTCATTGCCCTTCATGTCCTCGTCTTCAGCTTTTTCTTCGTCTTCGTCTTCTTCCTCTTGCTCCGCATCCGGATCCGCAAGGAAAGCCTGGCCTTCTTCATCGCCATCTTTTTTCTGGCTTGGCTCCGTGATGATCACGCCCGCCGAATCAAGTGCCGACATGAACGTATCCATGACTGAGGCATCATTGATTTCGGGCGGCATGAGATCGTTGATCTCTTCGACCGTGATAAAGCCTTTCTCACGGCTCATACGAACAAAGCGGTCGATCTCGTCTTTGATCAGATTGTTTTGGTCATCCACCGACAGAACTTTTGGTTCGTCAGATCGGCCCGTTGATTTCGTCTCGTTCTTACCTGCCATTCGGCCTCCGAACACGCTTTGCTTATTTACCAACAAATTAGAATTTTCGATCGAGCTATTCTCGGTCAAACATTCGCCTTTCGTTTTCAATTTCGCGAAGCTCTCGCTGTATGGTCATATATTTTTCCATTAAATTCTGGCTCTGTTCGCCAGTTCCCTTTTCGCGCAGCTCAAGACTGACGCGATGAAGGTCTGCTAGTTTGCGACGGCGTTGAATTGCATTCAGTATTTTCGCCATCTGCCTTCTATCACCTTCCGCCGACGAGTCACTGATCGTGGCAATTCCAACTGCATCCGACAATCCTTTCGACAGAATTTCCGGTTGCGCGACACTTCCCATGAGAGAAGCAGCTAAGGTAGCAAATGCATCGGGCTGATGTCCATACTTCCTAAGCGCAATACCTGCTAGTTTTCTCGCTCCCTCATGTTCGAAAAGATAGGCGATCGGGTGATCTTCTTTCGAAGCGCCAGAACTGAACCATTCTTTCGATGCTTCACTCAGGTCTCGAATAAGGAACTGACTTTGCAGGAGAAGGCCAAGCGCCACGATTTCTTCGCGTGAAATACCCTCTAGATCGATTCTCTTGTAGCTAGCGACCTGCGCGGCATCGCCAGACTCGCTATCGAAACCCTCGGTCACACTGCCATCACCGGCAACTTCATTTTCTGTGCCGCTTGGCCCAGTTGGTGCATGGCCAGAAAAACCGACCGACGAACCTGCTCCGCTAGTCGAAGAAATAATTTTTGGAGTATATTCTCTCGACTGCATTGCAGAAATTTTTCCCGTGATAGTTTTTCGCACCCAAGCGGAATCGACATCTAGAAACCTCGCCATTTCCTCAATGAAGAGGTCCGCCATAGGAGAATTCAGCATTGCCGGCCCAGCCGGCGCCAACGCCGAGGCCGCTTGCTCGACCACCGCGAGGCGGTCTGCGGAAGTAGCTCGGTAACCCGACATCCAATGACGCGTCAGGAGGAGAGTGAATAAGTCTCCCGCCTTGTCCATCTGCTCCTTTAGCGCTTCCACACCATGCTCACGAATAAAATCATCTGGGTCTTTGCCGTCCGGTAAAATGAGCCCGCGTGGGCGAATATCTGCCGCCAGCAAGGAAGGAAGACTTCGTTCTGCACCTTGAATCCCTGCGCGATCTCCGTCGAGCAACATCAATACATTGGGCGTCATCCGCCGAATCAGCTTTCCATGATCAGGAGTAAACGCCGTTCCCAAAATGGCCGCGACATTTTTAAGTCCTGCGCCATAAAGCGCGACCGCGTCCATGTAACCCTCAACAATTACTGCTTCATCTTGCGAGCGAATGTACCGCGCAGTGACATCAAGCCCGTAAAGTACTCGGCCTTTGTGAAAAACTGGGGTCTCGGGCGAATTCAAATATTTCGGCTCGTCGTCGCCCAGGACGCGACCGCCAAAACCCAAAACATCGCCGGAAGTCGAAACAATCGGGAACATCAGTCGGCCCCGAAAAAGATCAAAGTGCGATTCCCCGCCGGTACGCGAAGATTTTTTAACCAGGCCGGCCTTTTCGCCGACTTCCATGGGAATTCGGCGAGCCCGCATCGCGCGGACAAGGCCCTGCCAGTCGTCTGGCGAATATCCAATTTTAAAGGTCTCTAGGATCTCTGCCGTAAGCCCTCGCTTCTCGGCATAGACACGTATGGGACTGGTTGCGGGAAGTTTTTTAAATGATTCCTCAAAAAAAGAGGCCGCCAGACGGTTGGTCGCAAGCACATTCTCTCGAAGCTCGCGAAAGCTTTTCTCTCTCGGATCTTCGTCTCGCTCGGGCAAAGCGATGTTCGCCCGACGAGCCAGAAACTCGATACTTTCAGGAAATGAATAACCATTGAAAACCTGAAGAAACGTAAAAATGTTTCCGGACTTCTTGCAGCCGAAACAATTGTAGAGCTGCTTATCTTCGCTCACGGAAAAGCTTGCTGTCTTGTCATTGTGGTCAGGAAATGGGCATCGGCCCATAAAGTTAGACCCCGCCGACCGCAATTGGGTGTAAGGCGCAATTACGTCGACGATGTTGTTCGCTTCGCGAACTTTATCTACGAAGTCCGGATTAAATCTCACTTCGCTAATTTGGCTTTCACAAGCTCACTTACGAGTTTGTTGTCCGCCGTGCCGGAGGTTCGCGCCTGGACTTCTTTCATCACCGCGCCCATGTCTTTAACCGACGATGCGCCGGTCGACGCAATCACTTCCGTCACGACCTTTTCCACCTGTTCCCTCGACAGCTGCGCGGGAAGATAAGTTTCCAAAAGCTTCAGTTCTGCCGACTCTGCATCGACCAGATCTTGACGATTAGCGGCCGCGTACTGTTCGATCGATTCGCGTCGTTGCTTGGCTAATTTTTTTAGGACGGCAATATGTTCGTCTTCGGACATCGGTTCAGGACGAAGTTCAATTTCACGGTTTTTAAATGCCGATTGAACCATGCGAAGAGCATTGAGCTTCGCCATGTTTTTTGCGCGCATTGATTCTTTGATGTCGTTGCTGATTTGATCTCGAATTCCCATCATCATCTCCATTGTCTTTAGACAGTCCCTTCGTCGTTCAAAGGGACTAAAACAAAAAAGAGCCGGTTGAGCCGGCTCTTTTTATCTCGATTGATTTCGATCACCGAAGAATCGAATTAATCGTTATGTTTCTTCGATTTTTTGAGAAGCCGTTTGCGAGCCGAGATCGACTTCTTTTTAAGTCGTACGCTTGGCTTTTCAAAGTGTTCACGCTTCTTCACTTCAGACAGGATGCCAGCTTTTTCGCACGACTTTTTGAATCGACGAAATGCCGCTTCGAAACTTTCGTTATCTCGAAGTTTAACCAATGCCATATAAATCACCCGCCCTTCAAAGCTTGCCGCGAGGGACCCCCTCGGGAAGCAGAATGTGAACTAAAGAATTGGCTAACATGGTAAAGTGACTATGACAAAGCACTTTCTTGGACTATAGACTTTCTTGACCGAAGCTAAGCGCTCGGTATTGCTGCATTATGGCGGAACCTGTGGAAAATAACGATGATCTACGATTCATGGCCCTTGCGCTGACTCTCGCCGAGGAAGCCGCGGCTCGCGGCGAGGTACCGGTCGCGGCCGTTATTGTTGAGAATGGAAACGTGGTCGCCACCTCTGCGAACGAAAAAGAGCGGGCGTTTGACCCCCTCGGTCATGCCGAGATTCGTGTGATTCAGGATGCGGCGGCCAAACTAGGCCGCTGGCGCCTTCTCGGATGCACACTTTACGTGACTCTCGAGCCGTGCGTGATGTGCGCCGGCGCGATCGTACAATCGCGTGTCGACCGGGTTGTTTACGGGGCAAAAGACGCAAAAGCTGGTGCGGTCGAATCGCTCTACCAGATCCTTTCCGACACCCGTCTCAATCACCGACCCCAGGTTGAGACAGGGGTAATGGCCAAAGAATGTGGCGCCATTCTTTCAAGGTTTTTCGCCGAGAAGCGTAAATAGCTCAGGGTTCAGCTCTGGCTGCCACAAAAATATGCACTTCCGATTGCGGAGAAAGGACGCGCCGCGGTAAGAGTCATTGCGCCCGATCCCCTCAAACTATTTTAGACCAAAGGAATCGCCCAATGAAATTAGCCAAAATGACTGCCCTATCGATCGCTCTAGCTGCCCTAGCCGCTGTTTCGACCTTCGCTGTTTCGCCAAGCGCAAAAGCAGCTGGCACGACACAAAAAGGAAACCTTGTTCCAGCGCGTGTTACGGATATCAAAGTTGTTGTCGCACCTGCGGGTTCGCCAACTGGCGTCGGCGCAGCGCGCGCTTTTGCGACAATTACCGCTTTAGTTCGTTTTTGTCGTGGTGTTGCTCCCGAGCAATTTGAAGTGAAAGTTCGCAAATCGACAAAACTTCAGACCGTGGAAATACTTGATGTTTATCTCACTGACTGCCGCTCTATGGGCACAATCCAAGAAGTCGTCTTGCAAACCGCAGCTCTTGAAGCTTACAAACCTGTCGTGATCAAAAACACGTACCTCGTTGATTACGGAATGTAAGACCATCGAAGGGAGTTTTCATGGGCTCAGCAGTTTTAGAAAGCTATTCGCATCCAATGCTCTACGTGAACGATCTGGGCCGTGCGGTTCAGTGGTACAAAGAGGTCCTTGGATTTGAAGAGCGGCACGTTGCTCCTGATGCCTACGCCTCCCTTTTTCATCCGCAGTTAAAAATGCGTTTGGATCTTCATCCCACCGAAGCCAATTCGAAAGATGTAGGCTTCGGTTCGATTCAATATTTTACGACTTCCAACCTCGATAACTCCATTGCGGCACTGAAAGAGCGCGGCGTAAAAGTTGGCGAGCCTCGCACCGAAGGCGGAAGCACACGCTTTGTTTCTTTCTGGGATTCCGAAGGAAACACTTTAGGCCTCGAGCAAGCTCGCCACCCAAGCACGTAATCGAAAATCGTGAACTCAATCGTTACATCGATGGAGTTTTGGAGCTTGGCGATTGAACGTATCGAGCTGTTTCCTACAGCAATCTGTGTTGCTTTTCTGGCCAATTCGTCAGGATTCTCAGGGGGCGTGGGTTTTCATTGGCATCCTCGGTGGTTATTTGTTTTTCAAGTTCGCATCGCCTAAGTATCTGAAAATCGCCCTAGGATTTGTGCTTATCGGGATTTCTCTTTTAAAGTTTTACGAATTGCTTCGTCCAAGCAACACGCCGCAATCCAGACAGAGGCCGCGAAAACTGGCAGCGCTTGTAGGAATTGTAGGCGGGGCTGGATCCGCAAGCACTGGAACGGGTGTCTGTGAACTTCATCAGCCCTTTTTTGAACGAAAATGCGGAATGCCCGTCGTTCAGGCCAATGCCTCTGCCATCGCAACGGAAGCATGGGGAAACATTTGTATCTCGATCCTCAATTTGAGTTTCGGGTTCGTGGATTTTTCAGTCCTCGTTTGGACAGGGCCTGGAGCATTGATAGGTGCCCAGCTTGGAGCACTAAGTTCAAAGTGGATTCCAACGCGATTCATGAAGGCCGCTTTTTCGGTTTGCGTCTTCATCATAGGTGCATTTTATCTCTACCAAACATTGCGATGATTCGGCTTACAAAAGTTCTTTTCCGCCAAGCCAATTGCGCACTTTCACCGGAATTCTAATTTTTCCATCTTCTGTTTGGTGCTGTTCTAAGAACGGGACCAAGATTCTTGGCGTTGCAATCGCAGTGTTGTTCAGCGTGTGCACGAATTTTACGACACCGTCTTTGTCTCGGTAGCGAAGATTCGTTCGTCTTGCCTGCCAGTCGTGAAGGCTGCTGCAGGAGTGTGTTTCGCGGTAAAGCTTTTCACTTGGCACCCAAGTTTCTATGTCGAACATTCGAAATTTTCCCGCTCCCATATCGCCTGTGCAAACTTCGACAACGCGGTAATGCAGTTCAAAATCTTGAAGAATCTCTTCCGAGGTTTCTAATAGCAATTTGTGAAGCCGTGCGGATTCCTCGGGATCGTTTTTGCACAAAATGTACTGCTCCACTTTGTTGAACTGATGCACGCGAATAAGTCCTCGCACATCTCGTCCCGCGCTTCCCGCCTCACGACGGAAACAAGGAGAAACTCCTCCGTACAGAAGCGGCAGCTGATCTTCTGAAAGAATCTCGCCCGCATGCAAAGCATTGATTGGAACCTCGGCCGTGCCAGCGAGGTAAATATCGTCCTCTGGCATGTAATAAACTTGGTCGCGACCAGTAGGAAAATTTCCCGTTCCGATAAAGGCGAATTCCCGCGCCATCGCCGGAACACTGATCAGCGTAAAGCCTTTGTCGTTTAATTTTTCTAGGCCATACCTTAGAAGTGTGTGTTCGAGCAAAACGAGATCGCCTTTCAGAGAATAGCTGCGCGAACCCGCAACTGCCGCGATCCGTTCGAATTCGGCCCAGCCGCGCTGATTGAGGATTTCGACGTGGTCTTTTGGCTTGAACTTAAATTCAGGCTTTAAGCCCCATTGCTTTACTTCGACGTTGCCAGAATCATCCGGACCAATCGGCGCCCGGGGATCTGGAATCATCGGTACGAGATACATAAACTCGAGAAGTGTTTTTTCCGCCGCATCGGTCGCCTCTTTGAGCGCGTCGATCTCTTGCCCAATTTCACGACCGCGTTTGATGATATCTTCACGCTCTTCAGGAGAAGCGCCCTTCATCTTTTTGGCGTTCGCGTTTTTTTCTTCATTCAGCGACTGATTCTTTTTTTTCAGTTCCAGAAGTGAGGCATCGGCAGCC
Organism: Deltaproteobacteria bacterium; assembly: GCA_017302795.1. Classification (GTDB taxonomy): domain Bacteria; phylum Bdellovibrionota; class Bdellovibrionia; order Bdellovibrionales; family JAMPXM01. The sequence goes on from JAFLCB010000001.1 coordinate 190,312, forward strand.
AAAAGATCATCGACGTTTAAGTTCACGCGCTTTAGCTGAACAGCTTTTTTGAGCGCTTCTGGATTTTCGCGGATAAATTTGATGTCCATCATGGGCCGGTCTCCTGATCGAAAAACTATGGCTCGACACTACCTCAAACTCTCTTGCCTTCACAACGGCGGGTTCAGTCACACACTGCTTTTTGCACATGGCCCAAGGTCTCCGAGTATGCGATTCGACAAGTTGACAGGCCTTTCGGCAGCTTTTGAATCAAACGAACCAAGGTGTTCCCGTACTGGCAAACCAGGAAAACGTCTTTCCCCTTCGGCAGATCAAAGAAAGTTTCGTTAGTGTGTGAGCCCGCTGGAGAAGGTTTGACGTCAAGCACCACCCCATCTTTGGGGTGGCCATCAGAAAGTGTGGCACCGGTGAAGATCTGGCGAGAATTGAGCACCTCAACAAAAGGCGACCACCCCTTCACGTGAGCCGAAGGAGCCTGTTTCGTTCGCACTTCTTCCGGGCACGCGGCCTCAAATCTAGGCGATTTCGCATCAGAAATAGATGCGGCCGCCTGTGGCGCCGGGTCGTCTGCCTTGGCTCTCGCCAAAGTCAAAGTCGTGAAAATCAGTAGAGCGAGATATCCCACAGTTTTCACGGAAGGCTCCTTATCTAAAAGGTAAATCGAACTTGTACCGTTAAAATCCTAGACGATCGGGCGGCGTTTTGAGAAGACTCCTGCGATAGTACACGATAGTTGCCGCGCACAGCCAGAGCGTGAGCGATTGCAAGATTGTCGTGAAACCTCCGGAGAGGTGGCCGAGTGGCTGAAGGCGCACGCTTGGAAAGCGTGTTTAGGGTAACACTTAACGTGGGTTCGAATCCCACTCTCTCCGCCAAATTACTCCAACGTAATTTGAAAAACAGATCCCGCCGCAAGTGACAACAGTTTCAATCGCCTAACTCCGCAAAAGATCAGAAGAAAATAACAATAACAAGCAGATAGAGTTCAAGGCGATTTTCAGTTCGAAAAAGGCCAACATCACGCGAGAATGCCCGAGATTTCCTGGTTTATGCTATTTCTGTGCTACGTTTGTGCTACGGAAAAATAGCATCCGCCAAAAGTTTCCAAACCTGGAATCCTCCAGTTAAATTCTTGAAATCAGTGTGTTTCGTACTTTCCAAGTAGATGTCTGGAACGTCTAACCCAAAACGACCATTTTTCACGGAACTTTCCAGTTGGAAAGTTGGAAACCTGGAAACGCGGTCGAAAAAAAAGGAGTACGAATCATGGCTTTAACGGAACAAAAACGAATGAACAGTGTCGCAAGTGTGATGAAGCGCTTGCGCGAAAATGCGGGGCTTACCACGAGGCAAGCCGCTGGGATCATAGGTGTTACTCACACAACAATTAGTCAGTTTGAAACCGGAAAGCGCGACTTTCCGAGTTTGCGAATAGAAAAGCTTGTAAAGGCCTATGGCTACACAATGGAGAGTTTTGAGAAGATCCTCGGCCACAGGAGCGTCACAAGTCATAAGGACGATTGTGTCACAATGATCGGCCATTTAGACGACGAACAGCTTTCTGCAATTCGCTCGGTCTTATCCCAGATGCTACGCAATTCTCCAAAGGCAATTGTCGCAACTGAGCCCGTAGAAATGCAGCAGTAATTCCCCACAAACTAACCCATTAAAAAATAGGAATAACAAAGATGGAAAACAAAACGGCTAAAGCAAACACAAAAACAAGCGCAAAAAATAAATCAGTTCGCATCAGCATAGAGAACCAAAAGAAGGCAGATAAGGTTCTCGCGGTTGCGAACAAGAAAAAGCTAGGTCGCAAGATCAAGCTCGATCATATTCTGGCGATTGCTTTGGATCTTGTCACAGAGGAACACATCCGAATGATGCAGGATCAATCGCTTTCGAATGAAGATCGAAAAGAACAATTGCGACAAAGATACATTGAGGAAAGAGGACCAATTTCTCGGGACGAGTTTACGGGATTTATGCTTACGAAAGAGTTTTTCGAGTTTCTAGCAGAGCAGCCCGGAACCATGAGTGCCGCATAAATGAAAAGGCGGATTGAACAGTTCAACAATCCGCCTTTTTAATTTCTATCGGAAGAGCGTGTACACTTCCACATTAGCAATTGCGAAAAACGTAAGTTTGGCAATTGTGCCGAGTGAAAGAAAAATCGCCGCCCAAATTAAGATCACGAGCGTAGCTTTCAAAATCAAAGTAGTTCTGAGCCCAGACTGGAAGCTCGCTCAACTGACCAGTTTCTTCGAGAAGTTTGTAAGCGAAATCAGTCTCAGATTCAAAAATGCCTTGCCACTGCTCTAAAAACATCTCTCCCAGTTCTGAACCGTCGAAGTTATCGCCGTCTTGGTTCTGATACCAGAGCGTAAAGGGCTCGCCATGTTCAGCAATCAACTTCGCAAGAGTTGAAACGCGCTCAATGCTCGGCCACTCACCGATAGAAATAGAGCCGAAGCCTTCATAATCATGAACGGCCCACTCTTCAGCAAAGGGTTCGGGGGATTTTTCCAGCATAGATTGTATCGCAGCCTGAATTTCCTGCGGCTCTTGATCGGCAAGAATCCATTCTCCGTGCAATTGGCCAGCGTTGTACGAAGCCAAGCAAGCGACGTAGATTTTAGGGCTATCGTTTTGTGCTTTGTGTTCCATAGTTTTGTCTCCTTCTTATGGTTTAAAAAAACATTTTTCGCCCGCCCGGTACGCTCCCAGCTCGCTGGGCGGGGGGAAAATTTGGAGCACTTGGCGCTTCTTGCTCATGGGCTCGCATAGGCCCTTTTGGGCCGTTCAGAAGGCATGACAAGACCCGAAGGGGATTGGCGGGACTTCGTGAGAAGAGAACTTGAATTTGCAAGATGTGACACGTGCGACCTAGAAAATGAGACAAACTGAAAGGTATTCCTTCAGTTTATCCACTATTGGTATTTGTAACTGGAGGCCAAAGCCTCCAGTTACTTGAGAGAGAACCGCTTATGCTGTTTGTGTTTTCGGAGTGTACGCAGCTCCGAGAATTTGTTTGTAGTAGTTCACATGCTTTGAAATGCGAATTCCAAGAACGCTGTGAATGAGGTAGTTGCCGTCTTCGCTTAAGAAAAGTACGGGCCTAGCAACGAGACCGTACGTGACTTTTCGAGGAGCTTCTTGATTTTGCGAAGCTTCTTTTTTCTCAAAAGGTAGACCCAGAATCTTTTTGTAAAGATTGACGGGCATTTCGATCTTGAGATCAGCACTTAGACGATGAGTGATGCTTTCGCGATCTTGATTCAGATAAACTTGCGGGTTTGCGTTGAATCCTTGAGCGATTCGAGTTGTTTTAGCTGTTTTATTTTCCATTTTACTTTCTCCTTGTGAAAGTTGTTTTGTTTTTTGTTCCCACTCTCTATCGAGTGAGGCCTTCGCGAGAAGGACAGGCCCCCGAAGAGAGAGGTTTCAAGCGAGCTCAAGGCAGAAGCCCCGACCGTCACACGAGAGCACCCGAGAGGTGCGGTAGAGGCAGCGGGCATGACAGGAAAAAGGCCGTATGGCCCCTGGCATTGACCGATGCAAAGGGAGGAAAAGGCTGCTGACTTAAAGAGAGCGATCTTAAAAAAACAACGCACAGGGAATAGGAAAATTGGACTAAGGAGGGTGACAACCGATCGATCAAGATGACCCAAGAAGAAAGTTGATTTCAGAATGAAGACGTTGAAGTATCAGGCCTTAACGAACGGTTCTGATATCTAAGATTCGATCAAATGGAGCTAAAAAACATGGCGTCAGAGCAAGCGGGAGAAGCAATTAAAAAGGCAAAGCGCAGAGGCCGCCCGAAAGGGAGTAAGAACAAGAAAAAGCGTGGTGCGAACAAAAGACTTGGCAGGCCTCCAGGAAGTAAGAGCAAAGTATCCACTTTTAAAGCAAATCGTGGCTCTTTAGAGGAAACTATAAAGCAGTTGCTGAAGCTCCCGACAAATGCAGAGGCGAAGGTGCGTCTCATTGAAGCCGCACTAAATATTTGAGGTTTTTTAGCTTGCCTCGAAATATCGCAGAGGTTTTCTCTCTAGAGAAAACCTCCTTGAAGTTTACTTATTCTTTGAGAAAGGCCGTATCGGCATTTATCTCAAACTCACTATCCTTTTTGATGATGGAATAGTCACTTTCAACTCTAGATACAGTAAGTGTGCCCGCTGGTTCGTATGAGTAACCGGAACGCGCTGCCGATGGCACTTTTTTATAAGCGGTGACCTTATCTCCTATCTTAAGTCCCTTTGAGGCACCGTACTTGTACCGAATCCCTTCGCTCGTTGAATCTTCGGGTTTGAATGGCTGCATGGTACTGCAAGCCGACAGAATTAAACTTAGGATGGAAAACAAAATAATCTTTTTCATAAAAAATTCCTTTAATAATTGAAATTTAAAAAATTAAATAAACGACGAACTATAATTTAAATAAGATTTTTCGGAGGCTTAAATGGACCATCCAAAAATAATTCTTTGGGGGGAAAGAGGAAAATATCTGTCTTCAGGCTATTTTCATCACGGAAAGCCATAGTTATTGGCAGCCAAAAAATTAAATGACAAGTATGGCCAAGATGACAAAACCAATGCGTTTGTTGGGTAGATGGGAAATCACTATCTCTTGAGTTAGTGTGCTTAATTGAAATGTCGTTATTCGCGTTGACAGTGTTATCTAAGAAATGTCCTACAGGAAGTTCAATGGGCTCAAGCTTTTTAGTGCAAAGATCAATTTCAGGCTGAATCGTAGCGCTCAACAGAACAAAAATCATGAGGACTGAAAGGGTGTTTGAAATAACTTTCTCAACTTGCCAAAACGAATTCACGAATCATTCACTCCCTTAAGTCTAAATAAATTTTTAAATCACTCGGAATTTGCATTGGCTGAAAGATTCCAACATTAGATCCTCCAGTATTTCCTTTGGGTGCTAGCCCCGTGAGAGATCCAGGTATCGATAAAACTAATCTTGGAATCTGTCCTAAAAACTCAAGAATTTGAAAATGTCGTAGGCTAAAGAGCATCATCAAAACATGAATGTAAAAGTGCTGTGAAGCCCGGTATTGACCCAAGATGTGGGCTCTTTCCAGATGTTGCCATTCACGTTCCATTTCACCATCTGCCCTCGCCTTCTTCGCTAGGGTTAGCTCGCTACGGAATGCGGCTGTGAGATGATTCTTAAATTCATTATCATTGTAAGCTTTCATTTTGTGATGCGATCTCCTACAAGGCTAACTACGCGGCCCGAAATGACAGCGGCACTTCCTTCGTACTTTTCACTTACGATTTTTGCCGTATATTTTTTTGTTGAATCGAGACCATGAAATCCGACAATTCCATTCATCCCTGTGAAACCGACCAACATGCGTGAGTTACTCTCGTCGAATAACTCCACAGTAATCCCACGACAGGGAGCTGTTGAAAGTGAACAGTTTATGATTGTCACATCATGCGGAAGTTTTTTGTCGTTTAGGATTTTCTCAATAGCCAACTGGTCAATGGTTTCAGCTTTTGATGGCTTAACTCTGACGACTATCTTTTCTGGTTTAGGTTCTTCCCTTTTCGAGTCTCCTCCATGAGCAAAGGCAGAGCTATCAACGAACATAGAAAGCAGATAGAACATCGAAAAAATCCAAGAAGTCGGTTTCATTCATTTCCTCCAATTACTGAATTGCTCGTTTCGATCTTAAGAAGTCGCATAGAGTTAGCAATAACGAGTAATGATGCCCCCATGTCGGCAGCTACGGCGATCCAAAGATTCGACAGACCAAAAACACCAAGGGCGATAAAGACGGCTTTAATGACCAAAGCAAATGAAATGTTGAACCGAATGATGCCTAAAGTTTTTCGGCCATGTGAAACAGCCCGAGCAAGTTGTGTAAGGTCATCTGTCATGAGAGCGACGTCAGCAGTTTCTATTGCTGCGTCAGTTCCGGCTGCTCCCATAGCAATTCCAATTGTCGCTTGGGCCAAGGCTGGTGCGTCGTTGATCCCATCACCGACCATTGCAACGTACTTGTGACGCGACAGCAGTTTCTGAATTTCAGTAACCTTATTCTCAGGAAGTAGATCACCTATAGCGGTATCAATATGAACTCGTTTTGCGATTGAACTTACCGTCCTCTGGTTATCTCCACTCAGCATGGAAATTTCTCTGATGCCAACCTTGTGAAGACTTTGAATAGCCTCAATGACATTTGACCTAGGTTCGTCGGCAAGGCCCAGCACACCAAATACATCACCAGAGCAGCTTTCGTGCGGCATATGTCCCACAACCAAAACTGACTGTGCTTTGTCTTCAAGGGTGGAGAGATATGATTCCAACTCAGGGGTGCATACGCCAAGTTCGTGAGCTAGCTTGTGGTTTCCTGCAAAGTAAAGATGCCCTTCAATTTCGCCTTGAATTCCCTTTCCTTGAATAACTTTGAAATCAAGCACCTCCTTATCTGGGGCATTTTGTTGTTCGCAGTATTTAACCGCAGCTCTGGCAAGCGGGTGTGTAGAATGGCTTTCTAAGGAATGGATAATGGTTAAAAGTTCTGATTCACTTTTTTTATTAAAGAGCTGAGTGGAAACCACCTGCGGCGTTCCCTCTGTGATGGTTCCAGTTTTATCAACGGCAAGTGCACGAATTTTACCAAGGGATTCAAGAAAAACTCCGCCTTTGATCAGAACTCCTGATTTCGCCAGAGCCGTCAGCGCCGACACTATTGACACTGGGGTCGCAATCACAAGCGCGCACGGACACGCAATTACCAAGAAGACGAGAGATCTATAAAACCAAATTTGCCATTCCCCACCAAAGGCTAAGGGCGGAATAAGCGCCACCAAAACGGCCACTAGGGTTACGATGGGGGTGTAGATGCGAGAGAATTTATCGACAAATAGTTGCGCCGGAGCCTTTTTACTCTGGGCTTCTTCAATCAAGCGAATGACATTTGAAATTTTTGAATCTTTAAAGGTATGAGTGACTTTAATTTTCAATGTTCCAGATTCATTTATTGTCCCAGCGAGAACAGTATCACCAGGATTCTTCGCAACAGGTTGAGATTCTCCGGTTAAAGGAGCCTGGTTCACTGACGAGCTTCCTGACAATACAGTGCCATCAAGCGGAATTCTCTCACCAGCAAGAACTAAAACCGTATTTCCGACTTCAACTTGTTCGACGGGTACAATTTTGTCATTGCCGCCATCTTCTACCGTGGCCGTCTGTGGGGTAATAGAGAGAATTTCGCGGATGGCCTTTCTTGCCCTGACAACACTAAAGGCTTCGAGCATTTCAGCGAGAGAAAATAGGAAAACAACAGCAGCCCCTTCGGAATATTCGCGAATGATAAAAGCGCCCATAGCCGCCATTGTCATTAAGACATTCATATCCAGGGACTTCTGCTTAAGCGCCCGAATCGCTTTTGGTAGAATCAAGCTTCCACCAAAAAGTGTCGCCATTAAAAATAAAGCAAATAGAACTGCTTCAGGAGCATTTAAGAACCACTGCGAAAGAAGGCCTATAAGCAGAAATGCTCCAGACATTCCGACGAGCCAAACTCTCGTTTTATTGTCGGTATAAAACGACGTAGTTGCCGTAGCTTCCCTGACTCTCACTCCGGCACTATTGATGAGGGATATTATTTCGATTTCAGAAAGGGATGGCTCATGCTCGACGGTAACCTGTGAGGTCATAAGATTTGCAGTCACTTGGCCTATTTTAGGTTTAGAAAGTGCCTTTTGAATGGCCACGATTTCATCTGCGCAATCCATTCCACTGACAGTGAATACAGATTTCTTACTTTCCGTCAGGTTACTAAAAACCATTGTCATTTTCTGATCACTGCCTGAATTGCAGCATTGAGTATCCTTTGTTTCAATCATACCCACCACCTTTAGCCGTAGGGGCTGATTGCCCCCACGCAATTATTTATTACTTTGAATCTTTCTGATCTTCCTTGTGCTCATGATCGTCGTGTTTTTCTTTGTCTTCGCATTTGCAGTTCTTCTCGTCTTTCTTACACTTGTCACATTTTTTATGCTTGTGTGAATGCGCGCCCTGCTTGTCCTTTTCTTTATGATCATGGTTGTCGCCGGCGAAAGCACTTCCACCTAACAAGAAAGAGAAAGCAGCGGCTGTTAGTAAAATACGTTTCATTAGAACTCCTTTTCTAGATCGGTTAGCGATCCATTTAGTTTATGGTTACTTACTCTTTTCAACGTACATATCTGGTTCCATCGTAAGGCCCTGTTGAGGACTTACGATAGCAAAGTCTGACGTAAGAATTTTGGTCACAACTGCTTCACCAAGCTTTGTGGTTGTACATTTCTCTGCGCTTGCTCCTCGATGATGCATCTTGTTTTTGACGCACTTTCTTTTAAAGACATCAACGCTATCTCCAGCTTTGACTTCAGAAGAGCCAATATTCACCCGAACTCCCTCTGGAATTTCAGATTTTTCCTCTCGGCCTTCAATTTTATGGTAATGAGCGCAGCCAGTACCGAACGTTGATATTCCTATTGCTGCAATTGCGGTTAAAAACTTTAATTTCACTTTACTTCCTTTACTGACCAAATCGGGTCACCTTTAATGAGGCAAAAAATTATGTCTAGTTCCTCTTCATTTACTTTTTGATCTTCTATATCGTCCCGTTACTCCCGATTAATGAGCAACTCTACCTTTCATTCTCGATTCAAATCTGGAAAACAAAATCGGCAGTACGATCAACGTCAGAAGTGTCGAAGAAATAATTCCTCCGATCACGACAGAGGCTAGAGGCTTCTGTACTTCAGCGCCGATGCCGGTCGAAATCATCATCGGTATAAATCCGAAGACTGCCACGAGTGCCGTCATCAGAACCGGACGAAGCCGAACTAGGGTTCCTGAAAGAACAAGATCTTTCCCGGTTTTTCCTTCAGCTTTGAGTTGGTTAAAGAAGTTAACGAGTACAACTCCGTTGAGGACGGCGATCCCTGAGAGCGCTATAAATCCGATACCTGCGGATATACTAAAGGGAAGACCATTCAGGATTAGTCCAATAACCCCGCCGACAAGTGCCATTGGGATACAGGCAAATATCAGAAAGGTCTGGGCGACACTTCCAAAGGCCGCATAAATCATCATCAGCACCAAAGACAAAGCAATCGGAGCTAAAATCAAGAGACGTGACCTTGCTTGCTCTAGGTTTTTAAAATTTCCGCCCCATTCGAGGTAGTAACCATCTGGAAGCTTAAGCTGCGTTTCAACTGCCTTTTGAGCTTCGAGCACGAACGATTCAGTATCGCGCCCTCGAAGGTTGATGAGAACGGCAGTTCTTCGATTCGAATTCTCTCTGTTCACTGAGCCGTAGGTTTCTTTAAAGGAAATATCCGAAAGCTTTCCAAGAGGAACTAAGACGTTTGGTCCAACACCTACTGGCAAATCTTTGATTGTGCCAAGATCAGATCTCAAATCATTTGCAAGTCTAACAACGATTGGAAACTTTCTTTCTCCTTCGTACAGAAAGCCTGCTTCTTGACCTCCAAGTGCAATCGAAACTGTATCAAGAACGTCCTTTACAGATCCGCTGTAAGCTGAAAGTTTTGATTCAATTGGTTCAATTCTCAAAACTGGTGATGTGCCCGCTAAATCTACTTCGACATCTCCAGCCCCTCTTACTTGAGATACGATTTCCTGGGTCTTCTTCGCAAATTCAACGAGCTTATCTAAATCAGGTCCGAAAACCTTTACTGCTACATCTGCTCGTGTTCCTTCAAGTAGCTCATTAAAGCGCATTTGAATTGGCTGCGAAGCTAAGTACGTTTGACCAGGAATTTCCTTTTCAAGTTTTTCAACCATCAAAGTTGTGAGTTCTTGAAAAGTTCGTTTCCTGCCCTCAATCTTCGGCCAGTCATCACGAGATTTCAGCATAATATAGGTGTCAGAGACGTTAACTCCCATCGGATCTGTTGCGACTTCGCTTGTTCCAATTCGTGAGAAGACGTGATCGACTTCAGGAAATGTTTCGACGACTTTATCGGCTTTTCTTTGAAATTCGACTGACTGACTTAAGCTCGCATTTACGGGCCTGATCATGTGAAACGCAAAGGAGCCTTCGCTAAGTTGAGGTAAAAACTCAGCTCCCCTGGTCATGAAGAGTCCAACGCCTAAAACTACAGATAGTAGCCCCAATCCCATCGTCAGATTTTTTCGTTTATACGCGAACTCAAAAAATGGGATGTAAGCTCTGCGAATCCACTCCATCAGCTTTGGTTCTTTATCGACTGTCTTACCGGACAAGAAAATACTGGCGAGCGCAGGTGCCGTTGTAAAAGAAAGTACAAAGGCTAAAAGAACTGCGATGGCAAACGTTGAAGCCATCGGAATGAACATCTTTCCTTCCACTCCGGTTAAGGCAAACACTGGCAAGAAAACCATTACGATAATGAATTGACCAAAGCCTGCTGCTTGTCTGATCTCGACAGTGGATTCGTAAACAGCTTTTTTGATTTCTTCTTTGTCTAAGTTTCGCCCTAGATACTTCGCTCGGTCGTGAAGAAACCTGACACAGTTATCGAGTACGATCACTGTACCATCGACGATGATTCCGAAATCCAAGGCCCCCAGACTCATGAGATTCCCTGAAATCCCAAGGGGCTTCATCACAAGAAAAGTTGCGAGCAGAGAAAGCGGAATTGTCACGGCAGTGATGAGTGCTGCTCGAATGTTTCCAAGCAGAATCAGCAGAATGATGGTTACAAGAAGGGCACCCATTAAGAGGTTGTGCTCAACCGTTCCAAGAGTTGCATTCACTAAATCTGAGCGGTTATAGACCGTGGTGATTTCAACATCTTTCGGAAGAGTCTTTCTGATTTCATCAATTTTTGCATGAACACGAGTTGAAACCGTTCGGCTGTTTTCTCCAAGCAGCATCATGACAGTGCCAAGAACCACTTCTTCACCGTCGTAAGTAGCAGAGCCAGTGCGAAGTTCTTTGCCTAAAGTCACCTGGGCAATATCACCGATAGTTAAGATTTTAAAGGATTCTAAGCTTTTAACCGGGACTCTTTCGATTGCCTTTGGATCTTTAATGAGACCGACACCTTGAATAAGAAACTGTTCGGCTGTTTGCTCAACATATCCGCCGCCGACGTTTTTATTGATTTTTTCAAGAGCTTCGCCGATGTCTTCGAAATGAATTCCAAAAGAGGCCATTTTTTTCGGATCAGGCTGAACGTGATACTGCTTTTCAAAACCTCCAGAAGTATTGATCTCAGCTACACCCTCAACCGTTAAAAGTCTCGGCTTTACGAACCAATCCTGGAGCGCCTTAAGCTCCATGAGCTGCTTTACTCGCTCGTCGCCCTTTTTCTTTTCTTTGAAATCTAAAACGAATTGATAGATTTCGCCGAGGCCTGTTGAAATAGGACCCAGCTCCGGTTTCGCCGAATTAGGCAAATCTCCCGAAACTCCTTGAAGACGTTCCGTGACAAGTTGCCTAGCTCGGAAAATATCGACGGAGTCTTTAAAGATGACTGTTACTTGAGATAGACCAAATCGGGTAATAGATCTAACTTGCTCAACACCTGCGACTCCTCTCATCGAAGACTCAACCGGAAAAGTCACAGTTCTTTCGATCTCTTCAGGTGCAAGGCCTTCAATGACTGTATTGATCTGAACCTGATTGTTGGTGATGTCAGGGACAGCATCAATCGGTAGGTGCTGAAAGCTGTAAATTCCAGCAACTACCATAAGAAAAGTTAGAAAGAGAACAACGCCGCGATTGTAAATTGAGAAGTGAATTATTTTGTTCAGCATAAATTAAGCTCCAATTAGTGAGAATGACCTTCAGGAGCGCCGCCAAATGCGGCAATCTCTGCGATTCTTAAAAACCCAAGACCTGTGACGGCGATCTCATCACCATCTTTTAGGTCTTTTGAGCGAATCTGGATTTTGTTTCCTGATCGACTGATTTGTTCAAAGTCGATGCGTTTATAAAATCCCGATCTGTAGCGATAAAGGTTCACTTCAAGGCCGGCAGTGACGACTGCCTCTTTCGGAATTTCAAATGCGCCGTTTGCCGTAACCTTGAATTTTTGAATCTCAAAATTCTTCTCGGCTTCGGGTGAGAGCTTGATACCCTCCTCTTCGGTCGCTGCTAGAATTCCTTTATTAGGACCTACTTGAGGGTTTTCTTCTTCGCCGTGAGCATGTTCATCACCATGACCATGCTCTTCTGATTCTCCATCAGAGTGCTTGTGCTCGGACTCATTTTCTTCGCCCTTTTCATTTTCATGAGTTCCATGCTCCTCATGTTTAGGCGATTCGGCCTTGGGCTTTTTTTCGGATGCGTGATCGTGGTTATCACTCGCGCGTACATAGCTGCTGGTCACATAGGTGGCTAGGAAGCATGTAATTAAAAAATATTTCTTCACAAAATGACCTCGTTAAATTTGTTATCAAGAATAAGAATTCGCCCCAAGGCTTCAACAGCCTCAAGCTCAGAAGCATTTCTTCGTTCTTCTAAATCGAAAAGTTGTCGATGGGCTTCAATCACAAGGGAACTCGGAACGAGTCCTTTAAAAAACTGTCTTTCAAGTTGCTCGTGCTTTTCATTCACGATTCTAAGACTTAAGGAATTTTTCAGGCTTTGAATGGTATGATTATAACGATTCACAAGCTCTGCTCTTGCCGCAGCCGATTTCCTTTTGGTTTGCTCAGCGCTCAATTCAGCTTCTAAAAGTCTTTGGGCACTATATGCACGACCGGCACCGTTTTGACTAAAAACTGGAAGCGGCATCGAGAGCCCAAGACCAACGAAAGTAGTCGATTCACCATTTTCTTTTACGGCCTTCATTGTCGGACCGATCTTAAGATCCGGCCAGGAATCGCCCTCGGCTTTTTGTTTTTGGCTTCGAGCAAGCTTGAGATCCGCGAGCGCAGCTCGCACTTGCGGAGACTCATCGTTTGGCACACCACTTTCAATCGTCGGCCATGCCTGCTTTACAGGCGGAAGATTTTTTGACAGAAGGCTCTTTGAAAGGCCTGTTACGGCGGTGAGAGCTTGATATAGTTTTTCTTCGTCGGACTTCAACTTCGTAAGCCGAAGCTGATGGTCCGCCAAAGCCATCTTAAAGACTGATAGGGACACGTCTTGTTCTGGTGAAAGGGCTGCTCGTTTTTGGAACTGCTTTACGATCTTAGAAAAAGTCTCAACCGACTCTTCTTCTAAGTGAATTTCACTTTTTAGGTGAGAAAGTCGGTAAAGACTGAGCATCAACTCAAGCCTTGATTGATAAACTCCCAAGTCCCGGTCTGCCCGTGCTCGCTCTAGCTCGCTTTGAGCTTCGCCTATCAGGGCGTCTCTTTTTCCACCGAGTCTTAAAGTAAAGAAAAGTGATGCATTAGTCTCAGATCTTTCCGAGCCTTTTGCTACCGTGTCGGCGTCAAGTTCTGGGTTAACCCATTGCCTTGCAACGTCTTCTAATTTCTGCGCAGATCTTAGCTGCTGATCTGAAATTTGAATTTCTGATGACTTGCTCTCTGCACAGCGAACCAATTCAGCATAGCTCGCAGGTTTACAAATAGTTTCAGTAGCGTCAGCGGCCTTGGATTGCACAGGGAGGAACGCTAATAATATCCCCAGTACGGCTAGAGTCATAGTTTCCACGCGGAAATCTCCAGATAAAAGTTTTTGTGTCGTGCAAACGGAGCTAAAACTCAGCACTGAATTAAGTGCGCGTTAACTTCGTAAGCTTTCTATTTTGTCTATGTATTAAGATGGGAGCCCGAAGGACTTAAGAAATCGGGGGGCGAAAGAGACTTGCTTCGAAATCAGAAAGTTCAAAAACATTCTCTAGAGGTGAAAAAATCTTTGTGTCCCCATAGCCCGGAAGTACGGGGCTTGAGGCAAGAGTAAATGAACAATGACCCAAATGGCAGGTATGACAAATATCGTGGTCGTGACCAGAACTTGAGCTGTGCGGAAAAGATGAATCGGCTTTTATTGTACAGGCAACAAGAGATGCTTCCGAGGATAACTGCACCGAATCGGTAGACACGTCGCAAGAAGGATTAACGGGGCGTATAACGCTTAGTACGGTGATTGAAATAAAAATGACGGCTATAAACGCTTTCAAATTAACCCTCTACGACGAGAATAAACCTAACAAGATGTAAAGGTCAATGCTATCCTCCAGGGGAGGGTCAATTATGTCGCGCAAAGCAAAGAAAAGCGTTAAAGCTGAGAAGGATCATTCTCATTCGTCTCATCCCAAGACACTGTCTCGTTTAAAAATAGCTTCTGGGCATCTTTTGAAAGTTATCGAAATGGTTGAAACCGATGAGGAATGCATTGATGTGCTTCAGCAGCTTGCGGCTGTAATCTCGGCACTTGAGTCTTCTCGTATTACTTTGCTGCAGGATCATTTCACATCTTGTGTTGCGCCTGCATTGTCGGAAGATTCAAAATATCTGATTAAAGATTTAGAGACATTGCTCCAGAGAGCCCTAAAGTAGGAATCTTCGACTCCTTTCAGAATTCAAATTTGAAGAAATACTTTTTTCAATGCGGTCATTAGGGGCTCTTTTCTGAGTTCAGGAGTTTTCTCCATAACTTGTTTGAACTGACTGTCGGGAAGCTGATCGAGTTTTCCGATAGCTGTTGTGATGTCTCTTAAAGGTTGCCCTGCGAGAGTAATTTGCTCCTCTCCTGTAAGAATGGTCGCAAGTCGCCAAATATCTTTGAGATGTTTCTGAACTACTTTTTCATCGACAGTTTTGTCGCCAGCAGCTTTGCGATCAAAAAGCTCGCGATGAGCGCGCGCTTTAAGACAAATGTTTGCGAGCGCATTAATAAGTGGAATGCCCGATTCAGATTTAATGAGATTGTTCTGTATGATTTCAAAATATTCGTCGTCGAGAAGAATCGCAGAGAGCTTTTCTGCTGAATCATCCTTGATCGGAATGATGTATTGACCCTCTCTCAATTCAAGATTTAGCTCGTTGCGAGCAAAAATTTCGATTAAGACCGGACAGTTTTTTTGATTTGGTTCTCTGAAGCGATAGTACCGAGGAGATCCATCAGTTGCTTCCTTAATTTTATATTCTCCCTCTTTGACATAGGCGAGAATTCTTGCGTTCAATTCCTCTGAGCGCCCAAGAACAACTAGATCCACATCTTTTGTAGCTCTAAATTCCAAACCCTCATCTTCCATGAGAATTGAAGCGGCACCACCACCGATAATGACGTACAAGTTCTCAAGGCCAGTGAGGTAGTTGCAAAAATGATCGAAGCCATGTGGCCGAGCCATGAATTACTCCTTGCCTCGATGAAGACTGTATTTCTCCAGCATTTCATCAAGAGATAGTTGAATACGCTCGTCTTGGTTTTTTTGAAGTGCGAAGAAGACTTCAATGGGATTTTGAACTCCGTCGATGGCAAAAAGGGTTGGGTCTTCCTTCCAAACTTGGACAAGCGTTGTTATTTGAGATTCTTGAACAAGAAATTTTTTGCTGACACTCTGAAAGCTCAATCGAAATTCATTCGTGGTGACAGCAATGATGTTTTTATTGGGATTGGCTAAATTAGAATAAGAAGCGAGTGCGGCTTCGCCTGCGACAATGTAGTCTCCCAGCGGCTTTGGCAGATAATTGGCTTCAACTTCCTTAAAGAGCGGAGCAAGAGGAAAAGACAACAGCCTTTCCCATACATGTTGATGATTTTCTTGCGTGTAAGATTTGGTTGGACCTGCGCCATGAGCATTTAAAAGCCCGCGCTGAGTTAATTCGATCAATGCCGGACTCAATTTAGAAGCAGAGAGCTTGGTCTTATCTTGCAGTGTTTCGAGTAAAAGTTTTTGCGTGAATTCCTGCGGAATCTGATTTGTGAGAAACCCCGCAAGAATCTTAAGTGCAAAAGGAGTTAGTTCTTTTTTTTGCGGGGCTAGTTCTTGTTTTGGTTGATCCTCAAATTTTTTGAGATTTCCAATCTTCACCCCTAAGTTTGGGACAAAAACCGATTCATTTTTGTAAATGAATGGGATGCGAAACTTCACGAGTAGCGGACGATGCTTAGGAGGCATCCGATCAGCGATGACCAAAACAAGAGGGCCGAGTTTTTCTTGAAGGATTTGGTAGATGCGCATGAGGTGTTCAAATGTAACTTTTGGCTTTGGGATAATGAGGTAGATGGCTCCCCCCACCCCCTTTGTAGGGATCTCTAAGACACGGATGTTTTCTCGCATCCAAATGGGTAGCCCCTTGATCTGCTCAATAGGTAATGGGCGTGGGGTATCCTGAATCTCTCCAGGATAGATTCCATGCAGGGCTCGTAGGTTTCTTTTGATGTCCAATGGCTCCATTAATCTAATATTATCAGTATTTTGCATTTTTTCAAACTAAATTCTAAAATATATGAATATAGATAGATAAATCGTAAGTATATGAAATATATAGATTATGGTCGATCCGCGGTAGCCGCGTCCAATCCGATGGTCCAATCATCTCATTTTGATCCAACTGCTCTCGGTTTGATTCCCTAACCGACTCCTTCTCCTGCCTTCGGCGTGGGCAAAAGGAGATCGTTTATGGAACAAAATCAAAACAACTACATTACGCTAGAAATGAATCTGAAACTTCAGATGAAGGATTATCGGATAGTTCTTGGAATCAAGCGGACTTGGATTGTGGCGCTTGTTGTAGCACTGGTTCAATTGGCCACATGGTTTGTAAAGGATCGGCAATGAAGATCCTTTAATTTGAAGTCTTCGGCGACTCCTCACGAGTGGGGTCGCTGCTGACTAACTCGTAAATTTTAAGCTTCGTCAGGTAGTAGTCTTTTCGATATTCGAGATTCCTTATTCGGGCTTCAAGGAGGCGCTCGGAGGCTCCTACCATATCAGGTGAGTTCTTTACTCCTCGTTTGTACTCGCCAAGAGTGATTTTGTAATACTCTTCAGACTTCGACAGATTTTTTTCTTCCAGATTCAAGCGATCCGCAAGTGTAGATAGCAGGGAGAGAAGATTTTCAGTCTCAGCATACGCAGATAAATTTTTACGCGAAATGGCAGCGTCTTTTGCTGCAATAGTGGAGCTTGCTGCCCTTGTTTGATTGACCGTTTCGAGACCCGAAAAAAGAGGTACGGAAACCTTCAGCATGATGGAATAGTTATTATTGTCGGAAAACACACGCTCTTCATTAGCGATCCTTCCATATTTCGCTTCCAAATCAACTGCAGGTAAAAATCCTGATTTTGCGATAGAAACATCCTTCTGACTCATTTGCAGCTCTGCCTCGGCTTCTGCAATTTCAATGTTGCTTTCTTTTAGGCGAGATAAAATGCTTTCTCGCGACAAAATTGGTGAAGAATCCCTCTTGAGATGCCCTTTTACTAAATTGTGGATAGATGAGTCTTTTCTTCCAAGAAGAACAGACAGTTCTCGTGATTTCTCACTAATCACCTGCGAAAACAGTTTGAGATCAGAACTCAGCGTGGCCTCTCGCAATTCAAATTCAATCACGTCGGCATTTGAAGTAAAGCCAGAGCTTTTTTTAATCTTCGCAAGCTTCATTTGCTCTTGATTCATTTCTAGAGCTTTCTCTTTGAGATGTGTTCCCTCAATTAAAAAAAGAAGCTCGTAGTAGACCCGACTGATTTCTCGAACAACTCGCGACTTCACCGCTTCATACTTTTTTCGGTCAAGATCCCTTTTGATTTTCGCCTTATCAATCGCGTCCTTGTCTCTGCCGCCACGATAAAGATTCCAGTCAGCTTTTCCATAAACGGCGGTACCAGAGTTCTTTTCATCGTCATACTTTGTAGTAAGCGGCCCCCCCTCAATAGAAAGTTGAGGCAATAGTTTCCCGTACTGCGATTTTGACTCAGCTTCAGATGCCTTTAAGTAGCTGTCAGCCTCTTTGAGATCGAAATTTTGAGATGCGGCCTCTTTGATGAGTTGCTCAAGCGATAAAGATCCTTCGTTGGGGTGATCTGCGAATGCAATAGCACCCATAAAAAATATGAGTGCCAAACTACCTAAGCGAACGAAATAAAAAGACTGACGATTCATAACTACTTCCTTTGCGTATTTACTGCGGCTCAACGCTGAATTTTAGTTTCTCAGCTTTCCCGCCATGAGTGACCGTGATATCAAGATCATAGCGGTGAGCACCCTTTGCATCGACCTTTGCTACGAAGTGATCGCCATCAACAGTAAACTTAACTGTCTCCGCCTTATTTTTTCGTGGAACCGACATTTTTCCTTCAAGCTTTACGTCGGCAACAGGGATCGGTTTTGTGTCGTGGTTGAGCGGATAAATTTTAATGCCACCAGATTCGGTCACGAGTTCGAGATAGATGTGGTCGGTGCCTTTGACTAATCCTCCGTGTGGAGCGGCAAGGGCACCGGGGGTTTTGTCATGCCCTTCATGAGCACTTGCGACGCCGAGAGCGAGAAATATCGCCGAGAAAATAATAAGTTGTTTCATGAGTTCTCCTAATGTTGTGTTGGTTTTAATTCCGTATTTTTAGCCTCTAAATTTCGCTCCGCAGATTTTCTGCCGTATCGAAAAAAAACAGCTGGAGTTACAAACATATCTAAGAGAGTCGAACTCAAAAGTCCGCCCACGATGACTACAGCTACTGGGTGAAGAATTTCTTTTCCAGGAGCGCCTTTTGCGAGAACTAGAGGCATTAGCCCCAAGATCGCAGTGAGCGCTGTCATGAGAACAGGTACGAGCCGCTCCAGTGACCCTCGAATGACCATTTCCTTCGTAAACTTTTCGCCCTCGTACTTCATGAGGTGCAAGTAGTGCGAAATCATCATGATGCCATTTCGACTAGCGATACCGCATAGAGTGATGAATGCCACCATCGTCGCAATTGAAAAGATTCGATCAGAGAGGTAAATCGCAACGAGGCTTCCGATGAGTGCCATCGGAATATTAAGCATAATCTGAACGGCGATGAACGAAGACTTGAAGTGCGCGTAGAGCACTATAAAAATGCCGATTAAGGATAGGATACCCAAAAACAAAATCAAGCGACTTGCCGACTTTTGACTTTCAAATTGTCCACCGTACTGAACGAAATATCCGTCTGGAATCTGAACTTGTTTTTGGATGCGGCTTTGAACTTCAGTGACAAGACTATCTAAGTCTCGTCCTGAAGAGTTCGCTGAAACAACAATGCGTCTTTGGGCATTTTCCCGGTTGATTTGATTTGGTCCCTGTGACTCGAACACATCGGCTACTTTTTCAAGAGTGACCTTCCGACCATCAGGCATGATTTTAAGAACCGTTTGTTTGATAAGATCAAGGTTGGCGCGAGACTTGTCATCAAAGCGCATATAAACATTAAACGTCCTTTGCTGATCTAAAACTTGAGCGACAACTTCTCCGTTAAGCGCCTTCTCAAGAGTTTCTGAAAGTTCTCCGGCAACAATGCCAAATTGTCCGGCCTCATCACGAAGAAGCTGAATTTTGACTTGAGGAATGAGCACCTGCTGTTCAACTTGTAAATCAACAAGCCCACTTGTTCCATCAAGTGCCTTATATATTTCTGCGGCTTTTCCCCGAAGGGTATTGAGATCAGGTCCAAATACTTTGATGGCAATCTGAGCGCGCACACCTGACAAAAGGTGATCGAGTCTGTGAGAAATAGGCTGGCCTATGTTTGAGAAAACGCCGGATACAGATTCAAGTTTTTCGCGCATCTCGTATAAAACGATATCTCTACTTCTGCCGCCTTCTTTGAAATCTACGTCAATTTCTGAATAATGAACTCCTTCGGCGTGTTCGTCGAGTTCGGCGCGACCAGTTCGTCGGGCAACAGATTTGACCTCTGGGATTTTAAGAAGAATTTCTTCTGCCTGAGTTCCAAGCTTATTTGATTCTTCTAAAGAAATTCCTGGCTGAGCTAAGACGTTTACGGTTGCCGTACCTTCATTGAATTTGGGCAAGAAATCTCGGCCCATAAAGGGAATCAAAGCCAACGACAAAATAAAAAGTGCTCCGACGGTCCAAAAAACAATCTTAGGATGATCGAGCGATTTCACCAGAAGTTTCCGATCCCAATTTTTTAAGGTCCTAACGAGCTTTCCGTCCTCATGCTCGATCAGTTTGTCCTTTGCTAAGAGCAACGAACAAAGGACTGGAGTAATAGTAAGAGAAACGATTAGAGAAGCGATAAGGGACACGATATATGCTACCCCAAGTGGAATGAACAATCGCCCTTCAATCCCGCTCATATAAAACAGCGGAAGGAAAACAAGGACCACAATGATCGTTGCAAATACAATGGAGTTTCTAACTTCCGATGAAGCGTTGTAGACAACTTGAAGCGTGCTTTCTGGATTTTTTAGACCTTTGTTCTCTTTTAGTCGGCGAAAGACATTTTCAACATCGACGATGGCATCATCTACCAATTCGCCGATAGCAACTGCCAGCCCACCCAAGGTCATCGTGTTAACGGAAAGGCCGAAGAAATGAAATACGATGGCTGTAACAAGGAAAGAGAGCGGAATAGCAGTCAGGGTGATAGCTGTTGTTCTAAAATTCAGAAGGAACATAAATAGGACTACGAAAACTAGAATGGTTCCATCGCGCAGGGCTTCTTTGACGTTATCCACAGCAGCTTCTATGAAATGAGCTTGCTTAAAAAGATCTCGATGAAATTCGGCGCCTTTGGGAAGGGACTTTTCAAGTTCCTTAAGGGCCGCATCAATTTTTTCCGTCAACTCAACAGTATTGCTGCCTGGTTGTTTTTGAATGCTCAAAATAACAGACGGTTTTCCATTCACACTTCCGTCGCCGCGTTTGATCTGCGGTCCCAGCTTAACTTCTGCTATGTCTCTGACATATACGGGCCGACCCAGATGTAAGCCCACAACAGAATTCAAGATGTCATCTTCGGATTTAATTGTCCCAATATTGCGAATCAGAAACTCTTTTTTATCTTGGTCAATGTATCCACCAGTTGTATTGAGGCTGATTTTTGAAAGAGCTTTTTCAATTTCCTCTAGGGGAAGCTGGTTCTTTTGAATTTTTTCGGCTGAGAGCAATATTTGATACTGCTTTACTCCGCCGCCAATTGCGATGACCTGGGCTACTCCTGGAACGGACAGTAGGCGCGGTCGAATGGTCCAATCAGCAAAAGTTCTTAAGTCCAATGCGCTCACTTCTTGATTTGGAGAAGAGAGACCGATGAGTTGAATTTCTCCCATGATAGACGCAATAGGACCCATCACAGGAGTTACACCCTGAGGAAGCTTTTCTTTTGCGAGCTGAAGCTTTTCGGCGACAAGTTGGCGGTTACGGTAAATTTCAGTGTCCCATCCAAATTCGACATAAATGACAGAGAGTCCGATACCAGTTGTAGAGCGCACTCGCTCGACTCCAGGCAGTCCATTGAGAACTGTTTCTAATGGAAGCGTGACTAGCGTTTCAACTTCCTCTGGAGCCATGCCCGCAGCTTCCGTCATGATATTCACTGTAGGACGATTGAGATCTGGAAAGACATCGACAGGCATTTTGCTAACAGTGAAAAGACCGTAGGCTGTGATGATGACCCCGACAGTTAGTACCAGAAGCCTATGGGTCAGTGAAAATCGAATGATTCGGTCAAGCACGGGTTCTCCTTCAAAATTTTCTAAAGCTGCTGCTAGTTATGTCCACCATGACCGTCATCAATTACTTGCCGCTTCAATGGAAGCTCGTAAGAAACTTGATTTCCTTTTTGGTTTTCGCGTTTTGCATCAATAACGAGTTCGCCTTTTTGAGTAATGTCCACTCCCTTTGGGAAATCGCAAATGTAGTAGTTTTCCTTAATTTCACATTTAGCCTTGGATGATTTATTTTTTCTAAGGCTCACGACTAGGCTAGAATTCGCTATAGAAGGATTTTGCCAATTAATGTCGAGAAGAAAAACTTTGAGCTTATTTGGTCCGAGCGGAATGACTTCGGTGTGAAAAGCTCCTGGCATTCGGATGAATCCGCCGTTTGGTCCCGGCTTATCTTCTCCGTGCGCATAGACTACGCTTTCTCCTAAAATCAAAGTTGTCAGCACGGTAAAAATCAGTGTTCTCATATTCAACCAGATTCCTTTCGCGAATTAAGGGGCCTACACCCCTTAATACGACTGTACTTTTAATTTTGTGACAGACGGCTCTCAAAAAACTTCGACAGACAAAGGTATCGTTTTGAGACTTCCGTTATCTATAAATTGAATCCAAAGCCTGTATTGACCAGCCGTCGGAAAAGTAGTGTGAATCATTCCTTGGCTGGGGCCGGTGCCGACAGGATGAACGTGGATCAAAGCATCCCCATCCGCAGGAGTCGTTATGATATGGGCGAATGCTCCGAGATATGGCTCTAGTTGAGGTGTTGTTCCGTCAGTACGGGTCATCGTTATATCGAGCATCACCATCTTGCCGGCAATAAGTTTAGTTTTGCTAAGCTCGATTGTCGACGTGCCCGACGAACCAGTTCGCTGATCGCCGAGAACAGGCGGAGTCGGCCAAGCTGATGTGCCACCTGTAATTTCAAGTTTGTTTGCCGAGGAAAATTCCTCGCCGTCAGAAGCAAGTTCGCCTTGAGCCCAAATCCAATATTTGCCATCAACCGAGAACTGAGTATCAGCAACCCACATGGTTCCATCGAACTCAGGGTGAATATGCTGAAATTCCTGAAGCGAAGGATCGTATATTATAAGGTGGAGTTTCTTCTCATGCGCGACGTTTAAGTCTTGGTCGCCAAGCAGCTTGTTAGTCTCCGTATCAAAAAGTTGGAATTTATATTTCACACTGCCTGCCGACATGGACATTACATCGGGCTCTAGCGCAATCCGACTTTCCTCGCCTCCATGTGCCCAGGTTGTTTGACTCCATAGTGCTATGGCGCTCAACGCCATCAGTATTTTCTTCATCCCCATTTCTCCTCCGTAAAAAATAGCTTTGACAGCAAACTATACCCCCCGTAGGGTATGTGTCAATCCAGCCATAAGAAGCGGAAGAAGGATGACTTGCTATGTTGGAAAAAGAGAAAGCTCATGGAAGAAGCAAAAAGCCTGTGTCAAAAGTCCAGGTCAATCACGAAGCGCATGACCATCCAGATCACTCTGCTCATATCAAGAGACTTAGCCGAGTGAAGGGACAAATCGAGGGCATCGAGCGGATGATTGTAGATCGCAGGTATTGCACTGACATCATTGCACAGTTGAAAGCGGCATCAGCGGCTCTAAAGGCTGTTGAGTCAGAAGTTTTCAAGTCTCATTTAAGGGGCTGCGTAAAGTCGGCGTTCAATGGAAACGATACTTTTGAGGCCGAAGAAAAGATCCAGGAGATCATTAAACTCATTTATTAAACAAAGTTCCGGGGGGAGCAATGAAAGCAATATTAGCGATTTTAGTTTCAATGGCTGGAGCTGCGGCCTTCGCAAGCGATGTCAAAGTCACAAGTTTTCGATTCCTACAAAGCGGTTCGAGTTTTTCTCCCGCAGCAGAACTTTGCGGTGAACTTGTCATGCCCACGGGAAAACCGGAAATGGTGAAGATTGTTTCTGATCCGAATTCTAAAGGATCGGCGACTTATCATGTTTGGACTGGCAAAGAAGGAAAGTTCTGTTCAGTCCTCGCTACTTACACAGGCAAAGCAGAAGCCGATATCGAATAAAAAACAAAACCATATATAAGGAGAACAAATATGAAAACCACACTCTTACTAACAGCGATTCTTTTCGGATCTCAACTCGCCTTTGCTCACAATGATCCAACAATCTCGACGGCGAAAATCGCGGAGCTTTCAGCACATCGAGCTGATCGACTTGCCACTCTTGGAAAAATTGATGCCACTTTCGTTCAGAAAATGGACAAAATCGAAGTGACAAAGCTTTCAAGCGGGGCCGCTGCTTATAAGTCTATTGTATCTCAAACTCAACCACAGGCTGGCTCTTCTCTTCAACTTGAGCTTCAGTTTGATCACGATGGTAAACCCCTCTCTTTCAAGGTCTTAGCCGGTGGAACTGCTGGCCCCGATATGGGGTGGTCGCCGAAGAGTGCCGGTGAGTTGGTAGAAAATGGAATGCACTACGTTCTTGATAACAGTGCAAATGGAACCATTGCTCCCTACTTCAACGACTTTACAAATCTTGTTCTCGTAAAGGGGACATTGAGCGGAAAAGACGTCGCATTGTTGCAGGTCACTGCAAGCTCTCAAGCGAAGCCATTGAACGTTTACGTTAATCTTGATGGCACAATCAATTCAGTCGTTGTTGGACCATAAGGATCTTAAGTGAAGACTGTATTCCGTGCTCTTAGTTTGATGTTAGTTGCAGGCCTTATCGGTGCTTGCAATTACACACGTCTCAAAGAGGGTGCGGATACAGTTCAAAATTTTGGAGACGTGAGTCCTAGCGAGAAAGCTACAATGATGAATTACAGATTCATCAATTCTAGGATTCTTGAGGCGAAATGCACGAGCTGTCATGGCAATTCTGGAGACGTGAATCTCGAATCCTATGAGTTAGTTAAGGCTAATCTCTCAAAAATTCAAACAGCTGTATTTGTGGAACAGACGATGCCCAAGCGAGGCGCACTCACTTTGGAAGAAAAACGTCTCTTATGGAATTGGATTAATATGGGTGCTCCTTTGGAAAGTGCCGAATCGCCACCTGAAGAAGAACCGCTCATTGCTACCTATGAGTCCATCCGAAGCCACATTATCGAGCCCAAGTGCATCACATGCCACAATCCGATGGGAACTGGTAACAAGGTTGGTCTCGACAAAGAGTCTTTGCTGAATTCGCCACTAGAGCTAGTTCTACCTGGGAGTGCTGACGAATCGGGACTGATTATTGCGCTCGAAAGAAAAGACGACAAACGAATGCCACCGGCCAAAGAGGGATATTCAGCCCTTAAACCTGAAGTCATTCAGGTGATCCGCGAGTGGATCAATAACGGAGCAAATTAATATCCTTTTGGAGGGATTATGAAAACTACAACCATAGCCATGTTAATGGCGCTAGCGACAAGTCTCAGTGCCCATGCCGAAATAGTTTCGTGCAAGGGCTATACTAATGCAGACCAAAAAACTCAGGTCCTACTTACGATCAATCCGCCTAAGCAAAAGGGCGAGATTCGATTTATTTCTTCGAGTGGCTCAGTTACGCACGGACTGAAACTCACTGATGTTTACTATCCTGCGCCGAATACATTGCGGTACGCTGATTTCGGAGGATTTTCTCACCTAGATTTCCTCGTTGAGGGTGGAGTCATAAAGAAAAACTCCTTCACTCATGGCCTTTACTTTGCAAACACAGAACTTGATTGCAAGATTACGGGTCAATTCCCTTCTGCACCTTCTTGCGGAAAGAACCCGAGCGAAACGCTAGTCGATATTCTTAGAGAAGGACGATCTTACCAGACACTTCGAGCTTTAAATTACCAGCTTGCTTGCGGAGCTGACGTCAACTTCACAGACAAGTATGGTTGCACACCATTACTTTATGCGATGGACCAATATTGCGGGGGAAATACGATTCCCGCAGCTCATACAATTACGGATCTCCCACGAATTGTAGATCGCCTTATCTCTGAAGGCGCTTTTGTTGATATTGTTGACCCAAACAAAAATGAAACGGCTCTTTTAAAAGCGGCAAAACTTGGAGTTCGCAACGTGTATGACTCTTTCATTGCTGCCGAGGCAAATTTTGATTTTCAAGACAATGATGGAATGACCCCGCTTATGTGGTCTGCCTATCTTGGAGATGATTGGGCAGTAAAGGATATTTTAGAGGCTCGTCCAGATAGACGATTAAAGAACAAGAAAGGTCAGACGGCTTTCGATATTGCTACACATTGGCAAAAGGAGCGCGTGATTGACCTCGTTAGAATTCCTGATGTGACAGTGGAAGTGGCCGGTGCAAACGACGGTACATGCTCACCTCTCAAAATTGAAGCAAACGAAGGCCAAACAGTAGAAATTGTGCTTAAAGCGACTGACAAAATGTTTAAGTTCGATGCGGAAGAGCTTGGTCTTGATTTGATGGCTGATCGTAACGGGAAAGCTTCTCAAATTGTAAAGCTTGAAACAGCAGGTACCTATAACTTTACCTGCGGTATCCATCATGCCAGCCAGTATTCAACTGGCGAGATCATAGTGAAATAGGAGACTTTAGATGTTTAAAATTATTCTTCTTTTGATTCCGATGTCCTGGGCTGCTGTGCAGGTAGATCTGGCACAGCAAAAATCCGATGTGGAATTTTTCGCTATCGGAAAACCAAGCCTGCTTAAAATCAATGGCACTGGCGGAAAACTGATCGGAAATTTAGAGCTGGATAAAAATCAGGTAAAGGGACGTTTGAAAGTTAACCTGGATGATTTCACTACTGGCATTGATCTTCGTGATCGACATATGAAAGAAAAATATCTAGAGACCGCTAAATATTCCGAAGCTTGGATCGAAGTCGAGAAGATTGATCTACCAGAAGATTTCTTGGCGGTAAAAAAAGTTTATTCTGCTGTGCCCTTTCAAGGAAAGCTCAGTCTTCATGGCGTGGAAAAGCCAATCAAGGGAACAGCCGACGTCGATACCAGCAAAGATTCGCCGAGCGTTTCAACAGAGTTCAAAGTTCTAGTTTCAGACTTTAAAATAGACATCCCCACCTACTTGGGAATCAAGGTTGCAGATGAGGTCACTATAAAAACTCGGATGAATTTGAACCTTGTTAAGCAATGATAAGACTTTTTTTTCTTTTTTTGATTGTTGCAGTTTCTCAAGCTGCTCTTGCATTTCCTGAAAATGTTCGGCACGGGTATTTTTCCTGCACGGCTTGTCACGTCTCTCCCTCCGGCGGAGGCGTATTAACACCCTACGGACGGTCTTTGTCTTCAGAACTCATGAGCACATGGGGTACGACAAAGACCTCCGGCTTCATGTTCTCTAACCCCGAAGATGAATCCAAACTTCAATGGCTGAGAAGTCAGATTTTCTTGCGTGGAGTGCAAACCTATCGAGACACTCCAAAGGTTGAAAAGGCTCAGTTTATTCCAATGCAGGCCGATCTTGAAATCGGAGCTGATACCGAAAAATTCGCAATTATGTCTACGTTTGGATATCGAGCGAATGATGCCTCGAAGGATTTAAAAGAGTTTTTCTCAAGAAGACATTACGTCCTTTACCGATTCACCGAGCAGATTGTGGGTCGAGTAGGAAAATTCATGCAGTCGTTCGGTCTTAATGGTCCAGATCATATCTCAGCAACCCGAAGAGGTCTTAACTGGGATCAGGGGTCTGAATCTTATAATTTAGAGACGAACTACATTGGAGAGAACTTCAATCACACGCTCACGTTCATTTCCAATTCTCCCGAAGAAAAATCTGTAAAAAAAGATCAGGGCATTTCTATTAATTCGAGCTACTTATGGCGAGAGAAATCTCGACTCGGAATTAGCGCGTATCAAGGGCGACAAAGAGATTTTGAAAGAGTCGTATTTGGTCCATATGTTACGATTAGCTTCACTGAAAAACTCTATTTAAGTTCTGAAGTCTTTTTTCAAGACAAGACAATTAAAGCTACGTCCGTTCACGAAAAAGGCTATGCGATCTTTTCAAGAATTGGCTATGAGGCGCTTAAGGGCGTAACACCTTTTATACAATTTGATCGCTCCTATCTTGATGATTCAGATCGAAATTCACAATTTGATTCCTACGGCCTTGGAGTTCAATGGCTACCGTATTCGCATTTTGATTTGATGTTGTTTGCCGGAAAAGAAAAGTCTTATTCGCAAGAGGCAACCGACTTTGCCTGGCTCATGCTTAATATTTATCTGTAGAGGTGTTTTATGACGGATCAGAATTCTTGCTGCTCAACTCATGCTCAAAGTGGACATGACCACCACGCCAAACACTCATCCCACAATACCGAGCAGATTGATCCTGTTTGTGGAATGAAAGTAAATCCAGCAACTGCCAAGGGCGGGTCCTCTTCCTACAATGGAAAGGAATACTTTTTTTGCAATCCCAAATGCAAAACCAAATTCGATGCGAATCCGCAATCCTATCTAAACCCTAATCTTGAGAAGAAAACTCAACCACAGAATGTCGAGTACACCTGCCCAATGCATCCTGAAATTCGGCAGATTGGTCCAGGCAGTTGTCCGATTTGCGGCATGGCGCTGGAGCCTCTAATGATTTCGCTCGATCATGAGGAAGACCAGTCTGAATACTTCGACATGAGAAGACGCTTTTGGATCTCCACTGCCTTAAGTCTTCCGCTTCTTTTCATCACCATGGGCGGACGTCATTTAATTGAGTCTGCCAGCATTCACGCAACTCTTGGTTATGTTGAACTTCTTTTGGCAACTCCAGTCGTACTCTGGGGAGGGTGGCCCTTTTTTGAGAGATTTTGGCAGTCTCTCAAAAATAAAAGTCCCAATATGTTTACCTTGATTGGACTTGGTGTTGGGGTCGCCTACGGATTTAGTATCGTTGCCATTTTATTTCCGCACTTTTTTCCAGACTCATTTAGAGATCCGATGACAGGACAAGTTGGTCTTTACTTTGAACCTGCGGCAGTAATTGTGACTCTTGTACTTCTAGGACAAGTTTTAGAGCTTAAGGCTCGAAGCCAAACTGGAGCTGCGATCAAGGCGCTTTTGGGTCTCGCTCCGAAGACCGCCCGTCGAATCAAGACTGATGGCTCGGATGAAGAAATAGAAATTGATGCAATTTCTATTGGTGACACACTTCGTGTTCGACCCGGAGAAAAAATTCCTGTTGATGGCGCTGTCATTTCAGGAACCAGCGCAGTTGATGAATCAATGGTGACTGGAGAATCTATTCCTTCGGAAAAGTTGCCAGAATCAAAAGTAGTTGCAGCGACTATCAATGGCACGGGAGCCCTCATCATCCGAGCTGAAAAAGTCGGAAAAGATACTTTGCTTTCCCAAATTATTCAGATGGTTGCTGATGCTCAGAGATCACGCGCACCCATTCAGAAGTTGGCCGATCAAGTTTCGGGTTACTTCGTCCCGGCTGTCGTTTTGATCGCAATCCTCTCGGCAATTGCGTGGGGAATCTGGGGACCCGAGCCGAGACTCGCTTACGCAATCGTGAATGCTGTGGCAGTTCTCATCATTGCATGTCCCTGTGCTCTTGGTCTTGCAACACCGATGTCAATTATGGTGGCAACGGGTCGCGCTGCTAAGATGGGAGTTCTATTCAAGGACGCTGAAGCTATTGAGTTACTGCGAAAAGTCCAAATCCTTATTGTGGATAAAACAGGGACTTTGACAGAAGGTAAGCCAAAGCTTGTCACAGTAAAAACTTTTGCAAACGTGACAGAAGAAACTCTTCTGCAACTCACAGCCAGTCTGGAGCGTGAAAGCGAGCATCCTCTAGCTGCTGCCATCGTTAAGGGAGCTCAAACCCGTGGCATCGCACTTCAAGCAACTTCAGACTTTCAGTCAATCACTGGAAAGGGTGCTCATGCGAACGTATCCGGTCGCACAGTAGCAGTTGGAAATCGCGCATTAATGGAAAGTTTTGGAATTGATTCAAAAGAAAGTGGGAGCTTGGCCGATCAACTCCGAGATGAGGGCCAAACTGTCATGTTTGTGGCGATTGATGGAAAGCTTGCCGGATTAATCGGAGTGGCAGATCCCATTAAGGAAACAACCCCGGATGCAATTCATACTCTTCAAAAATTGGGTCTTAAGGTTGTCATGGTTACAGGTGACAACGGGCGAACTGCCAATGCGGTTGCTCAAAAAGTTCACGTTGATGAAGTGATCGCAGATGTTTTGCCGCATCAGAAGGTTGAGATCGTTAAGAAGTTTCAATCCGAGGGCAAAATTGTCGCAATGGCCGGAGATGGGATCAACGACGCTCCCGCGCTCGCGCAAGCCCAAGTTGGTATCGCCATGGGAACAGGAACTGACGTTGCGATGAAAAGTGCAGGCGTCACTCTCGTCAAAGGTGATCTTGGGGGTGTTGTTCGCGCGCGTGAGTTGAGCGAAGCAACTATTGCAAACATTAAGCAAAATTTATTCTTTGCGTTTATTTACAATGCGCTGGGTGTTCCACTAGCAGCGGGCGTTCTGTACCCGGTTTTTGGCTGGTTACTAAGCCCGATGATCGCGGCTCTTGCTATGAGCTTGAGTTCAGTTTCTGTGATCGGAAATGCATTAAGGTTGAAGGGCGGGAAGTAGGGACAACGGTACTAAGTTCCTATTGAGGTACGAACTCACATCTATGGTTACCGGCAGGATGCTTTCAGTAAATCCGTTATTTCGCGTAAATGACGGTCTTTTTCCTTGCTGTTTTCAGCGTCAATGGCTCGAAGCACACAGGTATCGACGTGCTGTTCAACGACTGATCTTTCTACGGACCTCAGGGCTGAAGTTATCGCCTTTAGCTGCGTAACGATATCAATGCAGTAGCGCTCTTCCTCTATCATTTTAATCACACCTCGGATCTGACCCTCGATCTTGGCGAGGCGAGATGCCTGAGTGTGATGCGACGCGCCTTTTTTGGCCATAATAAATTTTCCCCGCTCCCATCATTAAAACAATAAAATGACTTTGCAATACATATTCCAAATTGTCGGCCCGATGTCCGGGAGACTGCAGGGCATTAAATTGTTTTGAAAGTTCCAATTATTCGTCCTATACCCCGTAGGGGTAGAATTATCAGCCCACAATCTTGAGACAAATTGGCCCGAGCTTGGGCCACAATGTCACAAACTCTCATTTGTAATGAGGCAAAGTGAGTCGGTAGGAAACATCGCGGCTGGCATTTCAGTTGCAAATAGGCCTTATAATAACCACATACCGGTAGGAGGTACCATGTTTTTGAGATTACTTTTACTGCCATTGGCTGCTTTGGCATTAACACTCGTGGGATGCGCGCACGGACTGATGAGAGGAAGTGTTGCAATGAAAGTGAGTGATACAGAAGCGCATGTCTGTATGGATAACACCGAGGCAAAGGTGGGGGATCGAGTCACCCTTTATAAAAACAATTGCCCAACAAAAGGGGGCGGCGTTCGAACGGGTCTTGGCGGCGGAGGAAGATGTGAAAAAGTTGAGTTGGGCCAAGGATCAGTAACTGAGATACTAAATCAACATTACTCAGTAGTAAAATTTGATTCCGGTGTTCCGTTTGAAGAGGGAACATTCGTCGAGAAAAGATAGGAGACCATGTGAGGCTTCTAATGAAATCCATCACGAGAAGCCCATGGGCAAAATTTGTGAGAGAGTATCTTTTCAAGAAGATACTCTTTAGTTTTTTTCTCTTATTTGCCTTTAGTTTTCCCGCTTTCGGCAGCGAATTAAGTCTTACTGAGTATTTATCCCAAGTTAAACAAGCAAATCCTACGCTGCGATCATCCACACTTAGAGCTGAGGCATTAGATCATCGTGTTGATCCTGCTGGAACATTAGATGATCCCTTCGTTGCTGGTGGCGTAGATCAAATCCCCTTTGAAGGTGGGATGGGTTCGGTAACTCGCTATCAGATCAGTCAGACCATTCCCTTTCCTGGAAAACTTTCCGCAAAATCCTCTGTTGCAGAAAATAGAGCCCGCTCGGCAAAGAGTGACTCGGAGACTTATAATCGGGAAATTACCGTGTTAGCAACACAGGCTTTCTTTAGACTCTACTACAGCCAAAGGGCTCTTGAGCTCAATGAACGACTCAAACAAATCGTCGAGAGTACCGTTGTAAGTACCAAGGCTCGTTATAAAACAGGAGAGGCTGGTCATCACGATTGGTTACTGGCTAAAGTTGAGCTCTCTGTCTTTGAAATTGAAAAGCTGAGACTTCTGCGGGAGCAGAAAACTATTCAGGCCATCGTCAATGAGCTGAGAGATCAGCCCGCCTCAACTGCTATTGGCACTCTTTCGCCAAAATTTTCCAGTGGTGAGCTTAAAGAGAGTGAACTTCCATCACTAGAAAATCAACCCGAACTCAAATCTTTAGAATTTTTTGTTTCGCAGGCAGAAAATGAAAAGAAACTAGCAAAGCTTTCATACTTTCCCGATTTTGTGATTCAGGGAATGGCTATGTATCCAAGTCCGGAAATGATGGAAGAGAAATCGAACTGGGGTGTCATGATTGGAATCAACATCCCACTTTATTTTTGGCGAAAACAATCTGAGCTTTCTACTGCCGCTTCTATAGATAAAGAAGCTGCGATTTTAGAAAAGAGAAATATAGAAAATCGACTTAATACGGAATCTCTGGATGCCAGAGAACAATTCAAAACGGCCAAAGATGTCGCAGCTCTTTATAAAAGCACTGTGATTCCCACGACAAATCTGGCGGTTCAAAATGCAAAATCCGGATACGCAGCTAGGCGCCTTCCGCTCACTCAATATTTAGAGACACTCAAAGTTCAACGCACTCAGGAACTAGAATTCTTAGCGGCTCAAATCGACGTGGAACTCGCAAGAACGAGGCTTAAAGAACTTCTCTCATCACCTCCCCTCTTGAGACTAGCACCAGCAAAACCAAGTCTTTTTGGCGGAGGCGCCATGGGAAGCGCCTCCATGGGATCTGACACGGTCGGCATGGGTCGCGGAATGAGTGGGCCGACACGAAAATCAAAAGGATCATCTGGACCTAGCGAAAGTGGGAGTTCGGGAATGGGAGGTATGTAATGCGACTTGATATTTATTTTTTTTTACTGATGGGCTGTGCGAATGCGTTCGCGCAAACTCATAGTGGACATGGGGAAGTGCCAAAGGCTCCCAATGCTCCAAAGACTCCCATCAAATTAGCTCCTCAAAAGGCAGAGCCTGCAAAAAAGGATGAGGCTCGTGTTCCCATCGAAGTGCCCTTAGAGCAACAATCAAAAATTGGGCTCAAAGTAGTAAGGGCCGAGAAGAAAAAGGTGGAGCACACGATTCGAACCGTAGGAACGGTCACTGCTGACCAAACCAAAGAAGCTCACGTCCATACAAAAATCAACGGCTGGGTTGAGCAGATATATGCGGACTACATCGGTAAGCCCGTAAAAAAAGGACAATCTCTTTTTGAACTCTATAGCCCCGACCTAGTTTCCACTCAGGAAGAATACTTAGCGGCAAGGAAACAAGGCGCGCCTGGCAGAGAAATCGCCGTGACGGCACTTGAACGACTTAAGCTTTGGGGGGTTCCGCAAAGTGAGATCGATAGACTTAAAAAATCAGGAAAAGCTAAGAGATCGGTCACATTTGATTCGCCAGTTGATGGTTTTATCGTCAATAAGACAGCCATTCAAGGAATGTACATTACTCCTGAAATGGAACTCTATCACATCGCTGACCTTTCGCGAATTTGGATCATTGTTACTCTTTATGAATATGATGTGGCTGTTATTTCAGTCGGTGATGAAGCCGAAATTCAGCTTCCCTATGACCCAGACAAATCATTCAAAGGAAAAATTAGCTACATTTATCCAGAGATTGAACTTGAGACAAGAACGGCCAAGGCACGAATTGAACTAGATAATCTTGATCAGAAATTGAAGCCTGGGATGTTTTCAAATATTTCGTTAAAGAAAAATCTCGGCGAGGCCATCGTTATTCCGGACGATGCCGTCATTGATACCGGAGCAAGAAAAATCGTTTTCATCAAAACTGGCACCTCCCGCTTTGAACCCAGAGAAATCAAAGCCGGTCCAAGAATTGAAAATACGTTTGCCATTCTTTCTGGACTTAAAGAAGGGGAAGAGATTGTGACAAGCGCACATTTTCTTATCGATGCTGAAAGTAAATTCCAAGCCGCTCTTCAAAAAGGTTCACCAACAAATTCAGGTCATGGCGGCCATGGCGAAAAGTGAGATGGCTTTATGATCGAAAAAATTATCACTTGGTGCGGAAGAAACGCCAGAGTCACAATCATACTTGCCGTTCTGTTAGGTCTTTGGGGCGCTTATTGCCTTAAAAATATTAAAGTCGATGCAATTCCAGATTTGTCAGAGACCCAAGTTATTA
This sequence comes from Deltaproteobacteria bacterium, assembly GCA_017302795.1. Classification (GTDB taxonomy): domain Bacteria; phylum Bdellovibrionota; class Bdellovibrionia; order Bdellovibrionales; family JAMPXM01. The sequence continues at coordinate 224,252 of JAFLCB010000001.1, forward strand.
TTTTCACAGAATGGATGGGCAGAAGTCCGGACCTAATCGAAAATCAGATTACCTATCCCTTAGTTACCGCCATGCTTTCGGCACCAAAGGTGTCGGTCGTGCGTGGCTTTTCAATGTTTGGAATGTCCTTTGTTTATGTGATTTTTGAAGACAAGACCGATCTCTACTGGGCGAGATCCCGAGTCATCGAGTATTTATCAAAGCTTTCTGGGCAACTTCCACAAGGGGCAAGTCCTTCCATCGGACCCGACGCAAGCGGCGTAGGTTGGGTATTCCAGTACGCCTTAGTTGATACCTCTGGAAAATATAATCTGTCCGAAATCAAAACCTTTCAGGATTGGTATTTAAAATATTGGTTAACTTCAGTTCCAGGTGTTGCCGAGGTCGCAAGTGTTGGTGGATTTGAAAAACAATATCAAGTTGAAGTAGATCCAAATAAACTGGCTGCTCTTAAGATTCCTATTCAAAAAGTCATAAACTCTATTCGCGAAAGTAACAAGGATGTCGGCGGAAGGACCTTAGAGGTATCCGAACGCGAGTACTATGTGCGAGGGCTTGGCTATATCAAAGATCCAAGAGAGATTGAAAATATATCTGTTGGAATCGGTCCTAATAATACACCCATTCGCGTAGCAGATGTAGGCCGAGTCAGCCTTGGACCTAATATTAGACGCGGACTTTCCGATCTTGATGGCAAAGGCGACACCGTCGGCGGGCTTGTCGTGATGAGGCAAGGAGAAGATGTTTCCAGAGTCATAGAGTCCGTAAAGAATAAAATTGAAGAAGTAAAAGGAGCTTTTCCGCCTGGGCTAGAGCTTAAAATTATTTACGACAGATCTTCGTTAATTAAAGAAGCTGTCGCCACTCTAAGAAATAATATTGTCGAAGAGATCATCCTCGTCTGCCTGGTTATTTTAGTTTTTCTATTTCATATTCGTAGCGCTTTGGTTGTTGCCATCACGTTGCCGCTTTCGATTTTGATTTCGATGATTCCGCTATATTACTTAAATATTAGTCTCAACATTATGTCGATGGGTGGGATCATTCTTGCTGTCGGCGATATTGTCGATGGTGTTGTCGTCTTCATTGAGAACACGCATAAAAAGTTGGCCGCGAATAAGGGTGCCAGATCCTCACAAGAACTTGCTATTGAGGCCTGCAAAGAGTTGGGTCCATCGATTTTTAGTGCGCTCCTTATTATTGGTATTTCTTTTCTCCCTATTTTTGCTCTCCAGGCCCAAGAGGGAAAGCTGTTTCATCCCCTGGCCTATACGAAGACATTTGCCATGATCGCAGCGGCACTCGTATCAATTACTGTTACGCCACCACTGATTGCATATTTTGTTAAAGGAAAAATAAGGAGCGAGCAGGAAAATCCAATCAATCGCTGGCTACTTGCACGCTACAAACCCATTTTGCAATGGTGCTTGGGGCACTCTAAGGCTGTGCTTGGAGGAATGTTAGCCCTAGTCACCATTTGCGTTTTTGCATTTACACGCCTTGGCTCAGAATTTATGCCACCGCTTTGGGAAGGGGATCTTCTCTATATGCCGATCACCACTCCAGGAATATCGGTAACGGCAAGCTCTGATCTGCTAACCAGACAGGGCGCAGCTATCAAAGCAGTTCCGGAGGTCGAAACCGTTTTTGGAAAAGCGGGACGCTTTGAGACGGCGACTGATCCAGCACCCTTATCTATGTTTGAATACACAATCCGTCTAAAGCCCCGCAGCCAGTGGCGAAAAGGTTTAGATGACGAAGAATTAGTTTCAGAACTTGATAAAGCTGTCGAAGTTCCAGGATTAAATCGAGCTTGGACCAAGCCTGTTCGGGGCCGCATTGACATGCTCTCCACGGGCATTCGTACTCCGGTCGGGATTAAAATTTACGGCAAAGATTTAAAAGTTATCGAAGATATAGGACAGCAGCTTGAGCGCACACTGAATACTGTTCGCGGAACTAGAAGTGTTTACGCCGAACGAATCATTGGCGGGTATTACCTAGATTTCGAGCCAGACCGCCACGCCCTTGCACGATACGGTCTTAATGTCGGTGATGCGCAGATGGTCGTCGAAACGGCTATTGGCGGAATGGAAATTTCTCAAACCATCGAAGGACGAGAACGCTATACGATCAATGTTAGGTATCCGCGAGAATTGCGAGATAACATTGAAAAACTAAGCCGCATTCTTGTTGCGACGCCAACCGGAACTCAGGTTCCCCTTGGGCAGTTGGGAAAACTAACAACACGAATGGGTCCACCCATGGTGCTGGATGAAAACGGATCGCTTGCCGGTTACGTTTACATTGATCTCAAAGACCGAGATCCGGGCGGATACGTCAATGATGCAAAAGAAGCAGTTAAAAGAGAGGTCAAAATCCCCCAGGGGTATTTCATTTCATGGACCGGCCAATATGAATATCTAGAGCGTATGCAAAGCCGAATGAAGATCGTACTTCCGCTTACGCTTCTTCTGATATTTGCATTCCTTTACTTCAGTATGAGATCAGTTTCGAGATCTGTCATGATTATGGCCTCAGTTCCCCTATCGCTCATTGGCGGGATTCTTTTGATGTGGGCCCTTGGTTACAACACCAGTGTGGCCGTCTGGGCTGGTGCTATCGCGTTGATAGGAGTCGCGGTTGAGACCACTTCCATTATGATCGTTTTCTTAGACCAAGCTTGGAACAGGCGAAAGGCCGATGGCCTGCTGAAAACTTCCGATGATTTTACTCAGGCCACTCTTGAGGGGGCTCAAAAAAGTTTAAGATCTGTTTTGATGGCCGTAAGCATGAATATTTTTGGGTTGCTTCCGGTCATGCTGGCGACGGGACTCGGAGCAGATGTCATGAAACGAATTTCCTCTCCAATGTTTGGGGGGCTCATTTCATTGATGCTACTGACTCTCGTGGTGATTCCCGTCATCTATAAAATGCGCGAAGAAAGAGTGACCCTAAAAGGAGCGCCGTTATGATGAGCGCAACTGCAAGCTCTCCTTGGGCAAAATCAGAAAATGAAGTCTTAGAAGTTCTCCAAGTAGCACTAAATCAGGGTCTTTCCGCAGAAGAAGCAAAAACTCGTCTTGAGACGTTTGGACCCAATGTTTTAAGAGCCGAAAAAAAGGTGAGCGCCCTACAAAGATTTTTATCCCAGCTAAAAAGTCCTGTGGTGATTATACTTTTGATTGCGACATTTATTACAGCCGTACTGGGTGAAGTCACCGATTCAGTCGCCATCGCCATCATCGTAATTATTAATTCCTTGATTGGTTACTTCCAGGAAACAAAAGCAGAAGCTGCCGTCGAGGCTTTGAAGAAATTGTCTGCCCCCAAGGCTAGAGTTCTTAGAGACGGCAATATTTTAGAGGTAATGGGTTCGGATCTATGTCCTGGTGACATTTTGATTTTAGAAGCGGGCGATTATGTGCCTGCTGATTGTCGGATCATTCAAGCAAGTCAGCTTTCTGCCGATGAAGCCATTCTCACGGGAGAATCTCTTCCAGTCGTAAAGGCGGCTCATCCGGTTTCTGAAAGCTCAACTTTAGCTGATAGAAAAAACATGCTCTTTGCCAGCACGGCTGTAACGACTGGAACAGCTAGAGCCGTAGTCACCGCCACCAATATGAATACAGAAATTGGGCGCATCGCTGGGCTACTTGACGCAAGCATCTCCGCAAAAACTCCCCTGCAAGCAAAGCTTGAGCAAGTTAGCAATAAGCTGCTTATTTTTTGCGGACTAGTCGTGGTTATCGTTGCGATACTGGGTATCGTTCATGGAGAGAAATGGCTTGATGTCTTAATGTCGGCAATAAGCCTGGCTGTCGCCGCGATTCCAGAAGGCCTTCCTACTGTTGTGACCCTGGCTCTCACGATGGCTGTGAGTCGCATGACAAAGCGAAATGCCATTGTAAGGCATCTTCCCGCTGTGGAAACTCTGGGTTCAACCAATGTCATCTGTACCGACAAGACAGGAACGTTGACTACCGGGAAAATGAGAGTGCGGGAGACATTCATTCCTGCTAGAGGAATTTTAAATGAGCTCGACGGAAACTTAGCGGGAGTAAATGAACAGGTCCACGACTCAAAACGCCTTATAGAATGCTCGGTTTTATGTTCGAATGCTTCCATCAATGATGATGGGCTCGCTACGGGCGATCCCACAGAAGTAGCACTTCTTTATTTAGCAAAAAATCATGATCTTGATCTTAAAATTTTGGCTTCAAGTTTTCCGAGGCTAGCTGAGTGGAGCTTTGATAGCGAAAGAAAGCGAATGAGTGTTGCGGTTCAATCGGACTCTCAGGTCATTATTCATAGCAAGGGTGCTCCAGAATCTATTCTCCCTCTTTGTAAATTAAATGACGTTGAAAAAAATAAAATCCAGATTGCTATTGAAACTCTCTCTTCTCAGGGTAGACGCATATTGGCTATTGCCTCAAAGCCTCTTGGCGAAACTCGTACAGAATTCAATATTACCCTCTATAAGGATCATTCTTCCGTTGAGAACAATCTCACGTTTTTAGGTTTGATTGCTATTGCAGATCCTCCTCGGAAGGAAAGCATTCCAGCCATTCAAGAATGTAAGGCGGCTGGAATAAAGGTCGTCATGATTACAGGCGATCATCCGATAACCGCTAAGGCTATTGCTCGGGAACTTGGAATCGTCGAAGACGGCAAGTTCGATCAGGTTCTAACCGGAGCCCAATTGGATACTATGTCCGCGCAAGACCTTGAAGAACATGTGGAGCGTACGGCCGTTTACGCAAGGGTCACACCAGAACATAAATTAAAAATCATTCAGGCTTGGCAAAATAAAGGAAATGTTGTCGCCATGACCGGAGATGGTGTGAATGATGCTCCAGCTTTAAAGCAAGCCTCGATAGGGATTGCGATGGGCAAGGGTGGTACAGAAGTCGCCCGTCAGGCTTCGTCCATGATTTTAACAGACGACAATTTCTCGACTATTGTTTCGGCTGTCGAGGAAGGGCGTGCAATATATGGAAATATTCGCCGAACAATTCAATATCTTCTATCTGGAAATTTATCTGAAATTCTTATTATGTTAGGAGCGGCTCTCTTAGGCTGGCCAGCGCCATTGGCGCCTATTCATCTCCTTTGGATCAATCTGGTTACCGACGGTCTTCCTGCATTAGCCTTAGCTGCCGAACCCGTCCCCAAAAACGTTCTTGGTTTTACTAAGAGACCATCACCTTCTACTTTCTTTGATCGTAGTTTTTATCGCGAAATGACTTTTGTAGGGCTCCTTACTTCGATTCTTACTCTCGCTGTTTATGGTTACAGCTTAAAAAATGAAGATGAAATTACCGCAAGAACTCACGCCTTCTCTTTTCTTGTATTCGCCGAACTTTTTAGATCCTTTGCTTGCCGGAGTGAACATAAGACGTTTTTCCAAATGGGACTTACTTCAAATCTCTATCACTTGGCCGCAGTGGCAGTTCCGATTTCATTTCAAATCATTCTTCATCACTCGGATCTTTTCCGAGGCATCTTTAAAGTCAATGAGATCAGTTGGACGGAATGTTTTGTGATGTTCGCGCTGACATTGATCCCGGTTACCATCATTGAGGTGAGGAAGATTGTTCGACAAAAAGTAGGTGGCCATTGAAACTGGAAAATACTTCGTTTGATTCTCGACTAAAACTTGCGGAGCTAACATCGAGTATTGGTGCCGGCGTTTTGGGCCTTGGCTTAGGCGTCCACTTTGGTGAACATCTAAAATCCTTTTCACTTCCTATTATTGCCATTGGGATTTTTTCTCATGCTGTCGGTATGTTCGATAAGCACAGACTTGAGTCTCAGGTGAACGGCGTCACGGCATTTTGGACAAAGTTTTTATATTGGATATGCTGGGTCAGCATGGCTGGCTTAATTGCTTATTTTATTTATCTTCAAAGAGGTGGCTTATGAAAATTACTTTCCTCGGTGCGACTGGCACCGTGACGGGTTCTAAATATTTAATTAATGCTAGCGGCTTTAAGTGCCTGGTTGATTGTGGACTGTTTCAAGGACAGAAGGAACTAAGGCTTAGAAATTGGTCTGATTTTCCAATTAACCCAAAAGAAATTGACGCTGTGGTTTTAACCCATGCTCATATTGATCATTCAGGCTACTTGCCTGTGCTTACAAGGCATGGGTTTAAGGGTCCAATTTATTCAACTACTGGGACACATGACCTATGTAAGATTCTTCTGCCTGACGCTGGAAAGCTTCAGGAAGAAGAGGCCCGCTATGCCGATCGAAAAGGCTATTCAAAACATAAACCAGCCCTACCTCTTTTTACTCTGGAAGACGCGCAAGACGTTCTAAAGCAATTCAAGAGTGTAGAATTTAATCGTGAAATTAATCTTTCGAAGGAATTACAACTTACGTTTTCGCCATCAGGTCATATTTTAGGTTCCGCATTTGTCACTTTGAAATCTCAAAATACTTCCGTGGTATTCTCCGGCGATTTAGGTCGTCCAAATGATCTTTTAATGAAGCCGCCAGCGCTTGTAAGCCATGCGGACTACTTGTTAGTTGAATCTACATATGGGGATCGAACGCACCCAGTGCAGGACCCAGTAGATCAATTGGCGGAAGTCATCAACCGAACGGTAAAAAGAAACGGAGTTGTTATCATTCCGGCCTTCTCAGTGGGCCGGTCCCAATCCTTTCTCTATGCCATTCACCTTTTAAAATCACAAAAAAGAATTGAAGACACGCCTGTTTTTCTCAATAGCCCCATGTCGATCAATACCATGGGCGTCTACTGCGATCATCAACAAGAGCACAAATTAAACCCTAAAGAATGTGAAGCAATGTGCGATGTCGCGAAATATGTCAGAACCCCTGAGGAGTCAAAAATACTGAACACCAAGCCTGGGCCCATGATTATCATCTCTGCCAGTGGGATGGCGACAGGAGGTCGCGTGCTACATCATTTGAAGAAGTTTGCTCCTGATGCGCGAAATACAATTTTACTTGCCGGTTATCAAGCCGCTGGCACGCGCGGCGAAGCACTCTTTCGAGGGGCCAAAACCCTTAAAATCCACGGTGAGCAAGTCGTGGTGAACGCAGAAGTAGCTTGCATCAATGGATTCTCGGCCCATGCTGATCAGTCAGAGATTATGGATTGGCTAAAACACTTTTCGAATAAGCCCAAAATGACTTTCATTACCCATGGAGAGCCTACTTCGGCTCAGGGGCTAGAAGAAAAAATTAGAAATGATCTAAGATGGGCCACTCGAATTCCAGAATATTTGGAAGAGGTGGAGCTTACATGATCACTTGCGATACTTCGATTCATACATGCGCATGTCAGAGGGAAAACCACGACTGCAAAAGAGTTGTTCTTACCGGCGGCCCTGGGGCAGGGAAAACCGCTGTTCTGGAAATTGCTCGAAAGAACTTTTGTGAGCACATCGCCATTTTGCCGGAGGCTGCAAGCATCATCTTCGGCGGCGGATTCTTGAGACATGACACTCTTTCCGCAAAAAAAGCAGCGCAAAGAGCAATTTTCTCTGTGCAAAAGGAGCTTGAACGTCTGGTAGATGAGGAAAAGAAATCAGCCATTATGCTTTGTGATCGAGGAACATTGGATGGTCTCGCCTACTGGCCTGATGATGAAGCTCTTTACTGGAAAGAGCTTGGCACGACAAAGGCCGCCGAATTAGCCAGCTATGCCGCCGTTATTCACCTGCGGACCCCTCAACTAGAGCAAGGCTACAATCATCAAAATCCTGTTAGAATTGAATCCGCCATTCAAGCTTCTGAAATTGACGAGAAAATCGCCCAGGCTTGGAGTGGGCATCCGCGAAGATTTTTTGTTGAAAGCAATAGCGAGTTTTTGGAAAAGGTCGCTCAGACCATCGCCCTTATCAAACAAGAGCTTCCCGAATGCTGTAAGGGCCACAGCATTCAGGAGTTGAAAAAGAATAGAGTGTAATACTCGTAAGATTTCTGGAGTAAAATGAATGTCTAAACCAATTTCACTTCGCAGTATTTTAAAAGATAAAAAAAGCTTCAATATTGGGAACGGAACAGTCTCTAAGAAGGAAATTGAAAAACTTCAGTTGAAAATGCTTCGAATCCAACAGGGAATTTGGCACAAAAAAGCTCGTGTAATTATCGTGTTTGAAGGATTCGACGCCGCCGGAAAGGGTGGCGCAATCCGAAAGCTCACAGAAATGTTAGACCCTAGAGGTTTCAAAGTTCATCCCATTGGCCCTCCGACCGCCGAGGAACAAGGCAAACATTGGCTTTACCGCTTTTGGTCTCTTCTTCCCTCTCCCGGAACCATCGCTATTTTTGACCGTAGTTGGTATGGCCGAGTACTAGTTGAGAGAGTGGAAGAGCTTACCGACAAAGCACACTGGAAAAGAGCATATAGTGAAATTAATCAATTTGAGGAGATGCTTAGAAATGACGGCATCGACATTGTTAAAATATTTTTAGCGATTACTAAGGATGAACAGCTCGTCCGATTTGAAGAGCGATTAAGCGACCCATATAAACAGTGGAAGCTTTCGGCAGACGACATTAAGGCTAGGAAAAAATGGAACTGTTATGTGGAGGCGGTTGAAGAAATCTTTCGGAAGAATCACTCGGAAACCTGTCCCTGGAATATCATTCCAGCTGCTCATAAACAGTATGCCAGAAAAGAAACTCTTAGAATAGTTACATCTGAGTTAAAGACGCGTGAAGCGTGGATGGAGAAACACGCCACAAAACTCGGCAAGAGAAGTCTAAGCGCTGCTCTGAATCAGCTTGGTAAGAAAAGGAAGGATATGTGCAGCTGACCATTGCCGATATCCATCCATTTCACCAGCTCCTCATTTCTTTGGTCTTGGGTTTACTCGTAGGACTGCAAAGGCAATGGGCTGAATCTCCTCTAGGCGGGATTCGTACTTTTTCTCTGATCGCGCTATTAGGTACTGCCTGTGCGTTGTTGGCCGATCAATACGGAGAATGGCCAATAGCTTTAGGTTTTTTAGGCACCATTGCCGCTATGGTCGTTGGCCATATCTCCTGGCGAAATCAGACAACTTCAAAAGATCACTCTGGGCTTGTCACTGAATTTGCCATGCTTCTTATGTTCGCAACAGGAGTACTTGTGCGCATTGGGCCGCTTTGGCTGTCAGCCGCGTTAGCCGGCGCACTTGCTGTAATTCTCCAGGCCAAAATCGAACTTCATGGCCTCGCCGCTCGCTTTACGGAAAAAGAGATCAAAGCGGTTATGCAGTTTGTACTTATCTCTCTGGTTGTTTTGCCAATTGTTCCGAATCAAAGCTATGGCCCTTTGGAAGTTTTGAATCCTCACAATATTTGGCTGATGGTGACTCTCATCGTTGCAATAAGTCTCGCGGGCTACATCATCTACAAATTCCTTGGAGAAAAGGCGGGAGTGTTGCTTGGAGGAATTTTAGGTGGAGTGATTTCTAGCACAGCCACAACAATGACCTATGCTCGGAGGTCGAAGGAGGCAGATTCGACAACCCCTCAAAATGCTCTCCTTATTTTAATCGCTTGGACAGTGCTTTATGTAAGAGTGTTTTTAGAAATCATGGTGGCGGCACCCCAGTTTCAAGACGCATTCGCTCCAATAGGGATCATGTTTTTAGTTTCTGTCTTGTCAGCAGCGTGGCTTTGGAGAAGATCAGATAGAAATCACAGAGGAATGCCGCAACAAAACAATCCAACTGAGTTAAGAACGGCACTGCTATTTGGATTGCTATATTCCGGAATTCTGTTAGCTGCTGCCTTTTCAAAGGAATTTTTTGGAAACAAGGGACTCACGGTTGTCGCGGTCTTATCTGGAGTTACAGATGTGGACGCATTCACTCTCTCGACGGCTCGTCTTGTAGAAACAGGAAAACTCCTATCCAAAGACGGCTGGTCCGTCATTGTTGCAGCCATTATGTCGAATATATTTTTTAAAGGAGTGCTCGCAGGGACGTTAGGGGGAAAGCGCTTATTTAAAACTATCTTCTTTTCATGGGCTTCCACGCTCTCCGTCGGGCTCATTTTGATTTGGGTCTTGTAGAATGATTTATATGATTACGCCTAATCCAGCACTAGACATCGGAGGAACAGTTGATCGACTGATCGCTGACGAGAAGAACTATGTTTTAAATGAAACCCGTTCTGCGGGCGGTAACGGAATTAATGCTGCTCGAATTGCTCATTGCCTAGGAGCAAAAGTTACAGCTTTAGGTTTTTTAGGGGGGCCGACTGGAAGCGAAATTGAAAAGCTGCTGGATGGACAAAAAGTAACCCACAACTTCGTGCGCACAATTGGAAACACCCGCATTAATCTGACGATTTCCAACAATGAAACTCATTCTCAGACTCGCCTTAGCTTTCCAGGGCCCGAGATCGAGCGTACTGAGTTCAGAAAGCTACAGCAACTGTGCAATGGCATTAACCCATCGTCCATCGTGCTCATTGGGGGAAGTCTTCCCAAAGGCATTGGCCCACAAGACATTGAATTGCTTGTTGAGAAGGTAAAGAAGAGGGGGCACTTTTTTATCGTTGATATGCCGGGTCCTCATCTCAGATCTATCATTTCATGTCGGCCCTTTTTAATTAAGCCTAATTTGAGTGAATTTCAGGAATTGATTGGCAAAAACGTTCGATCCATTCGGACGGTCTTACCTTTTGCTAGAGAGCTGTCCAAATCGATTTCTTTAGTATGTGTATCTTCTGTTGAGGGGGGCGCCCTTCTTGTCACAAAAAACAAGGCATGGTTTGGCAAGATTCCCAAAGTTAAAGTTAGGTCTACAGTGGGCGCCGGCGATTCGATGGTTGGAGCAATGGCCGCAGCCCTTGAAAGTTACAAGATCCAAAAGATGAATAAAGAGAGCATAGACTGGTTTTTGGAAGCAAATGGGTCAGAGCTCCTGCGATGGGGTCTTGCTGCGTCTTGTGCAACTTTAGTCAAACAAGGAATGGTCTTGGGCGATAGGAAGTCGATCCTTAAATACCGCCCAATGATCGAGATCAAAGAAATTAACGAATACAAAAATAGGAAAAGTAATGGAAAAAAATAATTCACAATTTATAAAGTGGTTTGAGGAGATTTCGATCAAAGACATTCCTCTGGTCGGAGGAAAAAATGCTTCCCTTGGAGAAATGTTTCAAGCATTAACTCCTCAGGGAATTCAAATTCCACCGGGCTTTGCCGTTACCGCTGACGCTTTTTCCGTATTGATTGCTCAAAACGGAATTTCAGAAAAAATTTATTCGCTTCTTTCAAAGCTCGATACAACTGAAACAAATGAGTTGGCAAAGACGGGTCATGAAATCAGAGCCCTGATTCGCAGTGTTGGAGTACCTGAGAATATCGCCCGCGAAGTCCGAGCGGCCTATGATCAGCTGTGCCTCCGATCAGGCATGGAAGAATTAGATGTCGCAGTGAGATCATCAGCAACGGCAGAGGATCTACCGGATGCTTCATTCGCAGGGCAGCAAGAAACATTTCTAAATATTCGTGGTTCTGACGATCTTCTGACCGCATGTCTCAATTGCTTTGCATCTCTTTTTACCGACCGAGCGATCAGCTATAGATCAACAAAAGGGTTTGAGCATTCTAAAGTCAGGCTATCTATTTGCGTTCAAAGGATGGTGCGATCGGACCTTGCGGCCTCAGGAGTTATCTTCACCTTAGATACCGAGTCCGGCGCTAGAAACGTAATTCTGGTCAATAGCGCATATGGTTTAGGAGAGAACGTTGTTGGAGGTCGCGTAGACCCGGATGAATTCTTTGTCCTTAAACCTCTTCTTGGAAACGCAAATTCCCAGAAAACTGTTCCGATCCTGAGAAGGAAGGTCGGCGCAAAACAAGTTAAGATGGTTTATTCAGGACATGGAAGTCGGACTACACGAAATATCGAGGTATCCCGCGTTGATCGGGAAAAGCTTTCGATTCCCGATGGTGATGTCGTCAAACTTGCGGAATGGGCCTTTGCTATCGAGCAATACTATTCCAAATTGAATGGTCGCGACACTCCAATGGATATTGAATGGGGAAAAGATGGGAGAACCGGCGATCTCTTTATTTTGCAGGCAAGACCAGAAACCGTTCACTCTCAAGTTTCGGGACCTCAACAAAGTTCTTTTGTTTTGAAGGAGAGATCAAAGATTTTAGTCTCTGGACGAGCGGTCGGCGCTAAAATTGGCTCCGGGAATGTTCGCATCGTTAATGATGTATCTGAGCTTGGTCACTTTAAAAACGGTGAAGTTTTAGTAGCAGACATGACTGATCCTGACTGGGAGCCAATCATGAAAAAGGCATCTGCGATTATAACCAATCGAGGCGGACGTACTTGTCATGCCGCAATCGTTAGCCGTGAACACGGTGTTCCCTGTATCGTTGGGACCGGCATCGGAACGGAAGTGCTCAAGACCGATCAAGCAGTAACAGTGTCCTGTGCTGAGGGAGATGAGGGATTTGTTTATGAGAGAAAACTTTCTTTTATCGAGGAAAAGGTAAATTGGTCATCTCTTGCTAAACCCAGCACTAAAATAATGGTTAACTTAGGAAACCCATCTCAGGCTCTGAAGACCTCTCTCTTGCCCGTGGATGGAGTAGGACTTGCGCGGATAGAATTCATCATCAGTGAGTACGTTAAAGTTCACCCTATGGCGTTGGCGCATCTAGATGAAATTGGCGAACCGGCCATTAAGGAACAGATCGAGACTTTACTCGGCGCTCACAAAAATAATCCTGCACAGTATTTTGTGGAGAAGCTTGCCGAAGGCGTTGGTCTTATTGCGGGTGCATTTTATCCAAGGCCCGTCATCGTTCGTCTTTCTGATTTCAAAACCAATGAGTACGCGAGTCTTTTAGGAGGCAAGCAGTTTGAGTCCTCAGAGGAAAATCCCATGATTGGATTTCGCGGGGCCTCTCGTTATTATGATCGCCGCTATCGTGATGGATTTGCACTAGAATGTCGTGCGATTAAACATCTTCGCGAGCTAGTGGGTTTGACTAATATTATGGTTATGGTTCCATTCTGTCGATCACCTGGAGAAGGTGAAAAGGTTTTGGCTGAAATGAAAAATCAAGGTCTCGTTCGTGGAGAACAAGGACTTGAGGTTTATGTTATGTGTGAACTGCCTTCGAACGTACTTCGTGCCGAAGAGTTTGCGCGTATATTCGATGGGTTTTCAATTGGCTCAAATGATCTTACCCAAATGGTTTTAGGTGTGGATCGGGATTCGTCTGTTGTCAGCCATCTTTTCGATGAGCGCGACCCCGCCGTATTAAAGATGGTTCATATGGCGATTGATGCCGCAAAAAAATCGGGCCGTCCAATTGGAATCTGCGGGCAGGCTCCAAGCGATTTCCCAGAAATTTCCCAACTTTTAGTTAACGAGGGAATTAGCTCCATCTCTGTCACGCCAGATAGCGTGATAAAGACTATCCATGTAGTTTTAGCGGCTGAAAAGGCTCGTAACGAGAGTCCCAATAGTCCGCAGGTAATACGTCTATGAAAGTTGCCTTTTTTGATACTCATCAGTTTGAACGAAAAATCTTTGAAAGAGAAAATGAAAAGCTTGGGCACAGTATCACCTTCTTTGAAACAAGACTTACTGAGCAAACCGCAAATTTAGCCGCCCAGTATCCTTGTGTGTGTGCTTTTGTGAATGATAGGCTCGACAGCCGAACACTTAATTCCATTTCGGCTAATGGCACTCAGTTGATCGCTCTACGGTCAGCAGGTTTTAATCATGTGGACATGAGGGTCGCCTGCGATCTTGGACTTCACGTCGTGCGAGTTCCCGAGTATTCACCTCATGCTGTCGCCGAGCATGCTGTTGCTTTGATAATGTCTTTGAATCGAAAGATTCATCGAGCCTACAGTCGGGTACGAGAGGGAAACTTTTCCTTAGATGGACTAGTCGGCTTTGATCTTTATAAAAAAACCGTGGGGGTAATCGGAACTGGAAAAATCGGGGCAGTTTTTGCCAAAATCTTAGCGGGCTTTGGGTGTCAGGTCCTTGCCAATGACCGAGTACAGAACTCGAATCTTCTGAAGGCAGGTATCGAATATGTGAATCTCGATGAGCTCCTAAGAAATTCTGATATTATTTCCCTGCATGTGCCTCTAACTCCAGAGACTCGTCATATTATTGATGAAAACGCACTCGCCCGCACGAAGGCAGGCGTCATGCTTATTAACACCGGTCGTGGAGCGCTGATTGATACACGGGCGCTTATTCAGTCTTTGAAATCAGGACATATTGGATATGCAGGACTTGATGTTTATGAGGAGGAAGAAGGTGTCTTTTTTGAGAACTTGTCAGATCAAATTCTTCAAGACGATCAACTGGCACGGCTACTTACATTTCCAAATGTACTTCTAACTTCGCACCAAGCTTTTTTAACAAAGGAAGCATTAGGAAATATTGCCCATACAACCCTTCAAAATATTTCTGATTTTGAAAAGGGACAGCAATTAAAAAATGAAGTTTGTACCAGCGGAATGAAGATGGGAGATTTTAGAAAATGAAATTAAGGAGATTTTATGCACGGCAAGCACTCACATCACGACGGACCTGATGGAAAAATTCAATACTATCACCTTCTGATCATGGTCATCTTATCGTTTATTTCCATGTACTTCCTGATGTATGCGATGGTGGATAGTTTTCGAAATGTCTATTCCAGTTACAATCAAGTTTACATGGCAGGACTAATGACGGCGCCGATGGTTTTTATTGAACTCGTCTTGATGAAAATGATGTACCAGAACAAAAAATTAAACGCTCTAATAGCGGCAGTAAGTGTTATCGCATTGGCAGGATTTTTTGCGGCAATTCGATTTCAAGTTGGAATTGGTGATAAGCAGTTCTTGCGATCCATGATTCCTCACCACGCGGGCGCAGTTCTGATGTGTGAGCAATCGAAGATTTCAAACGAAGAAATAAAAGCCCTATGCGGCCAGATTGTACAAGGTCAGCAAAAGGAGATCGAACAGATGAAGGCGATCTTAGACCGGCTGTAAGGAATCTGTTTTTTATTTGCGGTTAGTAGCTACTCGGCAATGACATGAGCGGAAACCATATTCATGCCGCAAGCAAAACGAATGTCACCCTTCTTTAAAAGGCCAAGATCAACTTTGATTTCTTTGTTCAAGGGAAGATCCTTTTTGATCTTCAATTCCTTTATTTGAATCTGGGTCGCGCAAGTTAAATCAGTGGTTCTCGTCACTTGTAGAACAACGTGACTCCCAGCCTTCACCTTGATTTCAGAGGGTTCGAAGCCGCGCTCAGTCACCTGAACTTTTATATTTTGCGAACTCGATTCATTGGTAGCTCCCGCAATAAGGGATGAGGAAGACAATAGACCTGCGATCAAAATATTTTTCATAAATTTATCCTTCTAAATTTTTGGTGCGATGTAAGCGAAAAAGAATCCCAGCAAATAAATGCCCAGACTTATGAAGTAGATAGTTTTGCTGGTCTTGCGGCCTTTTATACAGACGTAACGTACCTTCGGATCGATTGGACAAGGTGCGTTTCTGTTGTACCAAAGAAGCATCCCATTCATTAAAAGCATGGCACCAGCAAAGGCGAAGACCATTAACTTATGCTCTGACATCCAGATAAGACCAGGAACATTAGAAGCAAGACCAGCCATGACTGCACCGAGACCAAGACTTATGAGCAATGACGGAAGCGCGCAGCAGATCAAGGTGCTCATTGACCCGAACAAGGTAAGGTAATTTAACAAGCTGTCTTTAATTCGTGTCATTTCTTTTTCTCAGCAGCTTCTTTGGTGGCCTCGGCGGATTTTTCGTCAAAATTTGCTTCGTATCCAGCGTCTTTTAGAATTTCAGCGATCTTCTCTTTTGGAAGACGTTTGCCATCTTTGAAGATCAACTTGACGAACTTATTTTCGAGACTCACTTCAACTTTTTCCACCTCTGGCTGAGCCTTAAATTTTTTCTCAATTCCTTGAGCGCAAAAAGCGCATACCATTCCCTTAACACCAACTTTAAGTTCCTCGCCGGCAACCGCTAGGCTCGCATTTATGAGAAAGAGCGCGGTGATGATCAGTTGTTTCATAGTGACCTCCTTAGAAATGAATCATGTAGTTGAAAGCCCAGCCGCCATCGAATCTGGCTCCAACTTCCCAGAGCGTATTTTTCATGTAGAATCTTAGAAACTGAGTCAGCTCGATCTGCGCTTCGTTTAAATGTTTCTCGCCTTGAAGAATTAGCCAGACGTTAAGATCATTGTAATCCGCCAAAAAGGGAGCAGTTCCCAAACGCAGTTTGGAGTGGTTGTAGTCTCGATCCGGAAAGAGGGTGTTATCTTGGTTGTCACGGCTCAGATACAAGTGCTCGAAATATACATAGTATTTGCGGCTTTCCCAATCCGCGACAAATTCAGCGAGCTTTACGCCGTAATTCTTTGAGCCGAATTTCTCGTAACCTGCGCCGCCACTCAAATAGATATTTGCTTGAGAGTCGTCGTTGTTCCAGCGCTTCAATAAAAAATTGGCCCGAGGAATATAAAACTCAGATTTCGAATCGCGTAAGTATGTCGCCGCTACCGCAAAGTGTGGGGTGAGTGAATAAGTCAGCAGGATCTCATTCATTTGCGGTGTATTGTAAGACATCAGTCCCACAGCTCCTTTATAGGAAACCGGATGCGCTACAGCGACTGAGGAGAAAGCTATAATACTTAAAAAAATCGAAGCTAATTTAGAGATCATTTTGGTCTCCTTAAAGATGAATACGATGGCCAGAGTGGATTTGTGACAGTCCAAATCGTGACTATTAAGTATTTGAAAATACTTACCTTTTGGATTTTAATAATAGCTGTCACAAAAAGGTGCGTTGGCTCGTATTCGTAAAGAGAAGGATTGATGTCAAAAGACTTGAAAACAAAGTCAGACGAAGAACTTATGGAGAGTTATCAATTGGGTGCAAGTGCCGCCTTTGACATTTTATTTCAGAGACACTCTGGCCGGGTTTTCGGCTTTCTTTCGAAACGACTAAACCAGAAGAAAGAGGCTGAGGATTTACTTCAGGAAGTTTTCTTTAAGCTTCATCGGTCAAAGCATCTCTTCAACGCGACTCTTCCTTTTTCTCCGTGGCTGTTTTCAATCACTCGATCTGTCCTCTTAGATTTTGCTAAGAAAAGAAATTTGGAAGACCCCGTTGCTCAAGAGGATCTTGAAAGAATCCCTTCGGAAGAGCATCACTTTGGTAAAAATCAAGAAGGTGATCTGGGCGAAAAATTAGGGGCATTGCCGCAAACGCAAAGGCAGGCAGTTAGTCTTAGAGTTTATGACGAAGAAACATTCGAGGAGATTGCTCTACGCCTGTCCACCACTCCTGAAAACGCAAGACAACTTGTCAGCCGCGGCCTAAAGAAACTTCGACAAGTTTTGGGAAGAAAGGAAGAGTAGCCTATGGCTTCAGGTCAAAAAAATGAATGGCTCAAGGAATTTACTGAATTCTCCAATGTTAGAACCGACGAGATTCAGGTTCCCGCATCTGCTTTTAAAAACCTTAAGAAGCAACTTTTCCCAAATCCCTATGTGGTGTTTGGAAAGGTCACGGCAATTCACGCTGTCGTAGGATTTTTGTCGCTGGCGGTTTGCAATCAGTTTGGGCTCAATCCATTTCAAACCGAACAGTCGTTGACCGATTGGTTTATGAGAATTGCGGGTCATAACTTTTGTATGCTTCTTTGCGGATTGTTCTTTATGGCTACGACCTATTTACTCGCAAATTTGTTTTTGAATCTTGAGGAGCTTGAGGCGATCAAGCGCTATGAATGGCTGCAAACAGGAATCATTGGGCTTGCTTCGTTGGCAGCCTTTTATTTCTTGGGAGCTGAGCTAATAGGCACATTCGTCATTTTGTGGATTGTTGGAGCGTTCATCGGTGCGCTTTTGTCTATCGAAGGAAGCTATCGGTTTAGACGGAGTTTAGCCTAGTTAATGAATTATCCCGAATCCGTCCACGAACGTTAGTTGTGAAAAAAGTTTATGGTTCTAGCATCAAAGTGGCGAACTTTCGACACCAGTAGATCTAAAAATCATCGTATTTGGTGAGTTTTCGACAGCCTTCAAACCTAAACAATCGGGTATTGGTGAGATCTCGACGAATTTAACGATACGCCATAACCAAATGGTGTTTATTTATTAGGCAGTTGGCACCGCTGCTGCATAGGACTTTTTAAGTTTTTCAAAACCAGAACGGGGGTTCTATGAAAATGTTTCGAAATATAGTTGGCGTAATAGCCGCTCTAGTGGCGGGAGTTGAGCCAGCTCATGCGTGTGAAGATAGAGCTGTTGATCTTAGATCGCTCCAAAAAGGCGTCTACTATTCGCTAACTCCATCGGCAGCGCAAACTATGAAAATAGACCTACAGAAGCTTGCTCATTTGGCACGGGCCAAAAGTTCAAACGATCTTGCGTTTCAAGTCAAAGAAGATGGCGAGCTGGATCTATCTATTTTCGAAAATGGTGCTTTTAAGGTTCTGGCTTCGGATATTGTAAAGGCAAGCTCACTCTAATATGAGCCTAGCTGAACGAGTCCTCTCAGAACTAGGGAATGGGGAGTGGTGCATCCAGAGTATCGCTCCGTCATTTCAAAGACGATTAGCAACTGGATTACAGATTAATCCATCCACTAAGAGTCTATCTGCGATGTGCATGGGATATTACGGGAAAACCCATCCTAATCACATTCTGATTCCATATTCGAGTGAAGCGATTGAGCCAATGCAGGTAAGTGCTGAGGCAAAGGCACTTGTCGAAGCTACTTTCGTTAAAGAATACCAGGGATCAGGTGTCTGTGAGTTTGAATCAGGAACACGAAAAAAGCTTGAGCAGGCCTTTGAGATCATTGAAACCGCAAACAGAGATTTATCGTCACTACGCAAATCAATCATCACCGGATTTCTTCGTGTTTCAGGCGTCAATTTCCGAAGTGCTTCGCATCCACATATCTTCGGGTTGATTTTGCTAGGAGACGGGGTTCGCGAGCAGACTGCGCAAGAGCTTGCTGTGTCCGTTGTTCACGAAATGGCTCATCAGGAATTATTTCTCGTAAACCTACTCGACCGACTTGTGAACGAGCCGTGGGATTACAATCAAGTTCATGCTCCGTTTCAGGGAATGAAGAGACCGCCCATCGGGAGATTGCATTCAATGTGGGCTTTGTACCGAATGGTGCAATTCCAACGCTCAATTGGCGACATAAATCAAAAACATCAAGTCCTCTTACAACAGAATGTTGAGGCTTTTGAAGATCAAGAACTAACGTCGTTTGCAAAGACGCTAGTTGGGATCGCGGAAAGGCAGGCCAGTTAATATGAGAAAGTGGCTTGTCCTCATTGGAGGGATTATTTTTATGACATCAACAACAGTCCTGGCTGCGCCAAAAAAATACGGGTATGTGCCACCGACATTTCCTCGCGACCCTGCCGAGGTTAACCAGTTCGCAGAACACATCGTTCTTGGTCAAATTCTCGAACCAATGGTTGATACTGACAAACTTGGTAATGTCACACCAGGGTTGGCCGAAAGCTGGACGTTTGAAGACAAGGGTCTGACAATTCGATTTAAAATTCGAAAGGATCGCACTTTTTCAAATGGGCGAAAGCTTGAATCAAAAGACATCAAATACACGATTGAGAGAGTCATTTCTAAAAAATCTCAGTCGAGTAATTTTATCGCGAGTATTTCATCAGTGGAAAGTCCGTCTGCTGACGTACTGGTATTGAAGCTAAAAGAACCAAACGTCTCAATTCTTAAGGCTCTCAGTCGAGATCAATTGGGAATTGTGCCGCAGGGATGGAGCTTCGACAAAAATTCAACCGAGCCCATCATCGGTTCTGGACCCTATCGACTACTCAAACGGGGGGATAAGTGGAACTTGGAGGCTAATGAAAGGTATCCGCAAGCATCGGCGATCAGTATAAAGGAATGGCAACTTGTCTTTTTTGCGGACGGTGATCTCAATGTTCCAACAGGAACTCTTCCCGATTATGTGCCTGGGGCTACACTTTCGACAAAAACTGGAATGCAGAAGATCGCGGGATTTGAAAGGCTCAAATCAATCAGTCAGATTAGCTACGCTCAGACATCGGCATGGTGGCATCCACATGGTACTCACTTTAGTTCTCCTGATGTACGCAACAGAGCCATGGGGATGATTGAAACCATCTTGGACAAAGGCTGTAAGAAGTTAGACTTGGATAGAGCGACCGGCGTTATTCCCAAAGGAGTAGCCGGCCATTTGACGGTAACTCATCCCCCGGAAGTACACAGCAAGAAGTTGCCGAAAGGCGAGACCTTGCGTTTAGCTTTTGTCGGCGCAACATTTGACGACTTTTTGAAAGCCAATGATGTTCAGTCAGTAGCTAAAGAATTCGGTTTTCAAATCGAGATTGTGAAGATTTCTCCAGCGGAAATGGGAAAAGTAGCAGAGAAAAAGCCAGATGTTATTTTTGCTGGCTGGGCTGGCGGGTTCAATGATCCAGAAGGATTCATTGCACTCTTGCCTACCTTTCTTGGAAAGGACTTTCCAAGCTATATCGGACCAAACTTGGCTGAAAAATACAAACGAGCAAGGCAAGAAGAAAACTGGACTGCTCGAAGTGAATTGTTTCAACAAATCAATGAACAGCTTCGAAGAGAGCAGTTCATGGTTCCTGGATGGCGCATTCCATTCTTCATTATCGGTCAACCAAAGATGATTTCCGAAGAGGCAACGTATCGCTATACTCCTCGGCTTCATGCAGTTAAGGAGATGTAAGTTGGCACCTCTTGCCTCCTCTCGAACGAGATCTATCAATCGGTATTTTTTAGGATTGCTTGTCCCTATCGTCTTGGTGGCAAGCCTTTCCATCAGTGCACTTTTTGCCTGGAACGACTATCAGACAAACAAGGCCTCGCGTATGGAGAGTCAACGCCTGACGTTTGAGACCTTTGCGGCGGTAATAAGACAACCTTTGATTCAAGGTAGCCTTATCGAAGCGAGAATTCGTGCCGAAGCCCTCGCAAGCAATTCGCAAATTGGTTGTATTGAGATCACTTCCCCCTCAGAGACGATCAAAACATGCAACAAAAGTAATGCCGGTAAGAACACGGGCCTCAATCGAATGGATACGGATTTATACTTCTCCGAAGATAAATCAAATCTCATGGGCCATTTGACTATTGTTTTCGATAATTCGGACTTGTTGGCAAACACATGGAAAAATCTGGGAAAAAATGTAACTGGGTTTGTGATACTCACTATTGCGCTATTTTTGGTTCTTTCGGTAGGCTTTGCGCGTATTCGAAAAGAATTAAATGAGTTGATGAAAATCTTGGCCTCGCCGAGCGACAATCCACAAAAGATGCCAGTTTTTAAAATCAGCGAATTTCTTTCCTTGGGAAGCAACTTAAGTCATCAGTTTGAAGTGTCCAAGGCAGCAGCGAAAGCAAAGGCTGCACTTGATGTTGCTAGGCATGTTGCGCACGATATTCGTTCACCTGTAGTTAGCCTGCAAATGGCGCTTCATGCAGCACAGAGTCAGCTCGATACTCAAACTAAGAGCGCATTGAACAATTCAGCCCAACGAATCAGTGACATTGCAAACGACCTTCTTACCAATCACACACCAGCGAATAGAGTCAGTGAGGCAAGACCCCCAGTACAACAACTTCCAATGTCGGTTAGTCTCGCTCTCAATGAAATGATTGATGAAAAAGCTCTTCTTTGTAAGGGCACATCGAAAATTGAAGTTATTGGTATTTTGGAAAATGAAGACACTCTTATTGAAATGCGTATCAGTGATTTCAAACGAGTCATCTCAAACCTTATCGACAACTCAATTCAGGCGATGCCGAACGGTGGAAGAATTCAGGTCGTCTATTCTAGGAAAAATGCAGAATGTTGCATCTCAGTCAAAGACAATGGCGTCGGAATGTCGGCAGAAGTTGTTAGAGACATTCTGGAAAAAGGCGGTACTTACGGAAAACCCGGTGGAAAAGGTATCGGATTTCAATGGGCTAAACAGAAGATTGAACAAGGAAATGGCCGTATTTTAGTTTCTTCAGAAAAGGGGCTCGGAACGGACGTAAAGGTTATTTTGCCCGCTTTCGCAGATTTGTCGCAAAAGAATTCACCAGAGGTACGATTAAGTTTGGTTACTAAGGAAGCGTAAAGATTTTGAGGGAGGTTTTATGGAAACACCAAGAGTTATTTTTGTTGACGACGAAAGTTGCTTTCAACAGGGATTGCAATTGTCTCTGAAGACCGTGTTTGGCTCAGAGCCATCGTTCAAAGCTGAATTCTACTCCCACCCCGAAGACGCTCTAGCCGCTATCAGAGCAAATCCGTTCAATGTCTTTCTTGTATTCATGGACCATCATTTTCGAGAAGGGTCGGAGAAAGTGACATTAGGGGCTGACTTCATCAAGCCTATTAAACGTATCAATTCATACATTGAAATTGTCATGATGTCGGCAGACACCAGCCCAGAGAGCTTGAGATTGTGGCTCAAGAACGGAGCGGATAAATTCATTTACAAAGAGTTCTCTGAACAGCATGAAAAGCTCCAAATTTTTATTACCGAAGCGCTTACGAAGTTTCGGTCAAAGTTTAACTGTTTTCTCGGCCAGCGTAGAAATCAACTCTCCCAAGTTCCCGATGCTTTAAAAAAGATAGATGTCGTTTCAATAAATGCTACTATGAAAGCTTCGGCGGAATTGGTCCTTCAGTCTGCCGCATCTGACCTTTCCGTACTTATTATTGGGGAAACAGGCACCGGCAAGGAACTGATTGCACGAGCCGTTCACCAGAATTCAAAGAGACGCGAAAAGCAATTTAGAACAATTGATTGTACTCAGTTTAAGAAATCTGAACTAATCGCGAGTGAATTATTCGGTAGCGAGCGAGGAGCTTTCACTGGTGCTGAATCAAAGGTGGGGTTGCTTGAATTAGCAAATGGTGGAACGGTATTTCTTGATGAAGTTCATCACTTGGGTCCCGAAGCTCAGGCTATGCTCTTAAGGTTTATCCAAGAAAGAAAAATTCGACGAGTGGGTGGCAACGTAGAAAAATTTGTGGACGTTCGATTGGTTTTTGCCGCTAAACCTATGTTGAAAGATCTGGTCGCGAGTGACGACTTTTTGGCCGATCTAATGTACCGAATGAAAGAAATCAAAATTGATCTTCCAAGGCTGATCGAACGCCCCGAAGATATTGAGGTGCTTTGTGAGTTTTTCCTCCACAAGCACACCCCAAAAACTGAATCAACGATTCGAAAGCAGTTTCATCCCGATACGTTTGACTTGCTTCGTTGCTACTCGTGGCCTGGGAATGTGCGTGAACTAGAAAATTTAATTAAGCGTATCTCGGTGCTGGTGGAAGGTCACATTGTGCTTCCAGAGCATATTGAAAGATTCGGGGAGCTAGACTCTACGGCGATGCCCGATAATTCATTGAATGCTTTTGAGTCTATGATTGATATGCAGGTCCGACATGAAAATGAAGCCAGAGCATTGATTCTCAAAACCTATCAGATTTGTGATCAAAATCTGTCGGAGACCGCTCGTAAGCTTGGTATTGCCAGAACTTCTCTTCGTAGCCAATGCCAGGCCCTTGGCATTTGGGAGAGCATGGATGCAGTGACCAAAAAACATGCCTCTGAAGACAAGAAGGATCTAAAGCGACGAGTTGATAGCTCACTTCGCTCTCTTCTCAGTCGCGTTGTTGAAGTCTCATAAGATCTTTTTTTACTGACAAGTTCATTTTCCTTAGCGCCACTCCCGTAAGCGCTCATCAATTTTACATTTTAATTTTATTTCTTGGCTCATTAAATCCAATTTAATGAGCCTTTATTTTTCTGCGGCGAAAGTTCGACGTTTCACCTCTTGATAAAAACCAAATCCCGAAAATGTTGGCGCAAATTCGACGAAGAATCCTATTGCGGTCTTGAGGGATTGGCGAAGTCTCGACGAACTAACCTACACTCTCCTTTCTGAAGAGAACCAAAATCTAACAATTTCAACAAGTTAGTTCGTCACAGGCAGTGGCGATCTCCTTGCAATTCTAAATTATAAGAGGACCTGATTTCGGTTCTCTCTACTGGAGGGATTGAAAAATGAGAACAACGGGAAAATGCCCACGCTGCCAAGACGAAACATACGAGCGGTTCAGTACACATGCTTACTGCCATTCGTGCAATTACTCACCTGACTTTTCTATTCAGCGAAGACAGTGCGGTGATGATCTACCGATTCCACCTTGGGCACACGAGGCAATCAAACAAATGAACAGACAAACGTCGGTAGCTGCACTTATGCCCCTGCCAATGAATCAAAAACCAAAATCAAAAAAAGGAAGTGCCGCATGAATCAAGCCACAACACTATCGGGCTTAAAGGACATGAACCTCGTAACTCACATCAAAAATCCGCATTGGAACATAGAGTTGATGAATAAGTTCTGGGCCGGAATCCGAAAGCTTAAAGAACTCTGGCAATGGATTTTGAGCCTTTGGATTTGGCGGATGATTTCACGCTTCGCCGGAGGACTTTTCAATTTGCTATTTGCTACTCCCCCTGCGCAGGAGCAGATCGAGCAAGTAAGGGTCAAAGCAATGCAATATCGAAGTGTTTTCTAAATTCAAGGAGGGGCAATGAGTGCCGCAGAGAATTTTAAAAATAAAAATCTGGACGAGCAAAAACCACTGACAGGGGGTGTAGTCCAAAAAATCAAAGAAGAAATTCGGAACTGGTATGGAAGTCTCTCCATTCGGGAACTCACCCAGAATAAGGCATTGATTGCGGAGATCGAGCGACTTGAGAGCTTACTCGCAAAGGGCGCGGTGGTCGTATGATTGAGCAATCAAAAATACTGAACATGAAAGATGCATCGGATGACGCTGTTTTAGAAGAGGCGGCAAAACGCCTTCAAAGTCAGTATGCCCGCGAACATGGAGTTGAGTTTTCGTATGGGACATTCAGATTCATCTTCCACGACGGAAGATTTCAAGGGGTCGAAGATTGGCCTCGTAATAAAAGATATGTGAGTCCCAAACGGACAAACAATGGAAACAATTAGAAAGGTAAACTCTGAGAGGAAAATTTATGGAAGATACGCTTGAAAAAATGGTTTTAAAAATTCTGGGACAGGTTTCAAGTCTTGAAAAAGAGCGCAATAAGACACTTGAGAGAAAGACCGCAAAAGTTTTGAAGGCTCTTGAATATATGAAAGCTGTTAGCAGAAATAAAAGACTGGGGGCTTAATGACAACAAGGGGTGCGGCAGGACAGCAGAATGACATTCCACTTTCAGCAGCGTTACTTGCGCTGATTGGGGTGAGTTTTGCGTACTTTTATCTGACCTATTTGAGACTTCATCCTGGAGTCATGGAAATCGCCATACAGCAGTTGGAAAAAAACGTAGGATTTGTTTGGCTCACGCTGCTGTCCTTAATGGTGAATACGGCAGCACTTTCTCTTTTCATCAAACGCTCGGTAAAACTTGAGCGTCAGGGAAGCAAGCTTGCTGTACTTGAGGGGAAATCAAAGTCGCCCAAATTTGAGCGCATATCTGCACTATCATTGCTCCTCGCTTTCGGCTCTTATTTTGTCGTGCATAGTTATGTCGTTCACGTTGTGATCCCAGGAATTCCAGAGGTCGCCCAGCTCGCAGCCCAATACTATGTTCTCGAAATACTAAGTTCAAATATTGCGATCACTGCTGGACTCGTGAGCCGCTTTATTTTTAGTGGACTTGCCAGAATGAAGTTCTCTCTCAGTGATTCGCATAAACTTGAGAAACCAGAGATTGAACTTGGTGAACTTGTTTTAGGTACAACACCAGGGGGCATTGAGCGAAACCAAGATGAGGAGATTCAAGAAACCGAAGAGTGGGTGAAAATTCCGAGCCGAGGAATCAATGGCGGCATTTTTATTTCGGGTAGTATCGGAAGCGGAAAAACACAAGGGACTATATTAAGGTATTTAAGGCAGATCATTCGCACAAAATCTGAGTGTCCTGCGATTCTAGCCGTAGATCCCAAACGAACATTTTTAGGCGAAGCAGAGAAAATCATCAGACAGGCAGGTCTTGGAGATCGGATCGTTAAGGTATCTCTAAAAGGGAGTGTAAGCTTCAATCCGGTCTATATCGAAAACCCTCTTGTAGATTCGCGGTTTACAGAGCTTGCTGAGATGGTTCGGTCTGCCGCAGTTAATTTCATGGGCAAATCGTCGGACTCACCTTTCTGGGATGTCTCATCTTCGCACTTGATCCGAAATGCAATCATCTACTGTGCGGCAAAGCATGGGTACTTCACGTTGCTTGATCTTTATAGAACCATTGTTCGCGCTTCCAAGGAGGATTTAGCCGAAGACCTAAAGGCGTGCGTCTTAGAGGGGAATTTCACCGAAGAGGAGAAATTTAATATCGGGCGTGCCGTGGAGTATTTTGAAAACGAATACTCGCAGCTCGAAGACCGCGTGCGGACAGGGATTGTCGCCACCAGCACGGCGTTTATCAACCAATTCCAAGAATTTGCGGCCAGCCGCGTTTTTTGTCCAAGCAAAGAGAATCTGACGATCAAATCAATGGAGGATTTGATTCGAGACGGAAAGATTCTTCTTTTTGATGTGAACCAGCCGGGCCTCGCACGCTCCATGGGAACTTTCGTAAAACTTCACTTTGAGCAAGCCGTTTTGAACCTTCTTCCTGAACTTAAGCAAAAAGATATGCCCTGCACAACAGCTCTCATCATTGACGAGTACCAAGATGTCGTTACATGTGGTGGCGGCGGAACAATTGGCGACGAGAGCTTTATGGCAAAAGCTAGGGAATCAAAACCTGCCGTCATTGTAGCAACCCAATCTTTAAGTTCTTTGATGAACTCGGTTGGCAGTCAGCGCCCAGCATTAGAGCTTGTCCAAAACTTTCGAACGCGAATTGCGTGTCACTCGTCGGATCTCGAAACAATCAAACTCTTTCAAGAGCTTGCTGGAAAAGAAGATGTTGAGCGTAAATCCCGCTCAATGTCAGAGACCGCACGAAGCGCGAAGATCAATCTTTTTGCCGGGGGGTTCGATTCGCAGGATGCGAGTCTCAATGAGTCCGTAAGTCAGTCGCTCCATAGGGAAGACTTGGTGACAGGTAAGGAGTTTTCACGGCTTCGCACATTTGAGGCATTTGCACAGGTGTTCGATGGAATTGAGACAAAATTCTTACGCCTCTACTTGAAACCCGACTTCTTGAGGTTCATCAACACAAAGCACAAGACGGTGCTTGAAATGCTGAAAGCAACGAAGAAGGGAGGCGCTATAGAGAGAATTAAGCATTTCGCTCAAAATCTTCGTGCTGTAGCCGCCTCCCTCTTCTTGGCGGGTAATGTTCAGGCGGCTATTCCAAATGTTTGCACAGTTGCAAACTCACCTGCGTTCTCGTCATGTCTTGAGCTGAATATTGGAGGTTGTGTTTGTGGATTTCCACCGAGACCTTGCGCAGCGATTTCGTACTACGTTCCACAGACATTCATCGAAGTATGGCCCGAAACTCGAACGAGTTACTTTGCTGGGATTCCAGGGGCAACGGCGCAGCTTGCAAAGGTGTTTCCGAAACCTTTCGGAGCCGAAGGAGATGATGACACTCAAAGTTTTCAAGCAAGAGCGATTGCCGTTCCGCTCTCGGGCCTTACTTTTCAGGCAATGCCAGCGGGTGGAACACGCACGGAGAAGCTTTGCTTCGACGGGATGAGCGAACATTTTGGCGCGCACTGGAATACGGGAAAAGGTGATCTTCTCCAGCCGTCATTCTTAGCATGGAGTACGGCACCGAAAGCTTGCCTTTTGAAAGGTGCTGCAACTTCGGTCATTGGAGACGGAAGTGGTGCCGCTCGTGGAGACTCTTCGCTTTGCAGCTTTCCATTTCCGAAGACTGATCTCTTACCGCCAAGTTCTCATCCTGTTTGTAACGGCTGGGGCGTTTTTTTTCCAAGATATGGCACATACTCGGGACCGGCATCAATGACTGGAGCTTTGATGATTGCTTCTAGAATTAAGAGTCTTTCTTCGGAAGTCTTGAATTCGATGCCAAGTCATCCCGATGAAAAATGGCAAATGATCTACCCGCAATCAAGCAGTTGTTTTCGCGAAGGTCAGAATGTGGGGATTTTGGAGACCGTAAAAAATGCGAGAGAAACTATGCGGCTCGCAAACGGAAAACTCAAAGGCTACCTATTTGTTGTATGGAGTAGAACCTTCGCTTGCCAAGACTTGCCACGAGCGGCGCAAGCCAAAGCCGCGTCGCTAGCCATTCCTGCTGCATGCGGAGGTGCGAAGTGAGTTCACTCAGTATTCAAAAAGAACATGGGATTACACTCGCAAAGCGCAGAACGTCTGAAGACCTGTTAATGGACTCGGGTCCCTATGCTCAAATGCTAAATGATCTAGTCGCGGCAGCTAAAGTCGCGGGAGCCAGTGACATTCACATCGAACCGAATGAGGTCGGTGTAAGTATGAGGCTTCGTGTAGACGGAGACTTGAGGCTCTATAAGCAGATTGGTCTCCAGCACCGAGAAAGCTTGATCTTAGAGGTGAAACGAATCTTTGGTCTTGCCATTGGTGTGAGTGGCAGGCCGCAAGATGGAAGAGCTTCCTTGCCTAACAAGCGCTTGGATCTACGGGTGAGTTTACTTCCGACCCATTTCGGCGAAAAAGTTGTGATGAGGCTTTTGAATTTAGATGCGAGTTTCGATCTTGA
The DNA here is from genome assembly GCA_017302795.1 of Deltaproteobacteria bacterium. Lineage (GTDB taxonomy): Bacteria > Bdellovibrionota > Bdellovibrionia > Bdellovibrionales > JAMPXM01. Next base: position 253,001 of record JAFLCB010000001.1, read on the forward strand.
GCAACTTGGCTTCATGGATCAAGAGCATGCGCTCCTTCAAAAGGCGCTTCGTTATGAAGATGGTGTTGTGGTGGTCTCAGGTCCTACGGGTAGTGGGAAAACGAGAACGCTGTACGCTCTTTTAAAAGCCCTTGATCCAAGCAAACTCAATATTGTGACTCTGGAAGATCCGATTGAATATCGAATCGACGGTCTTAACCAAGTTCAAGTGACCTCGAAAATGAGTTTTGCAGATGCCTTGAGGTCTGTTCTTCGTCAAGACCCTGATGTGATCCTTGTGGGAGAAGTCCGGGATGCAGAAACGGCAAGACTTTGTTTTCAGGCAGCGGAAACCGGACATCTTGTCTTCACCACTCTTCACGCCAATGGATCACTTGAAGTTATTGAGAGGCTTCGTGGTCTAAAGGTTGATGAGCTGGTTTTGAAATCAAATTTGCGACTTTCAATCGCGCAGAGACTTGAGCAAAAAATATGCGAGCACTGTTACCTTGAGCCTGATCCTAAAGTTGTAGATTGGTACAAGGGACAATCACTGGGAGCTTCTCTTGTTTTACGATTCCAAAATACCGAGGGCTGCAAGCATTGCTTTCAAGGCATTCATGGACGAGCACCGATTTTGGAGTGGGCAACTTTCGAATGCGAAACCGATGAGAAAGCAGCAAGGGTCATTCAGTCGCTTAAGGAAGCAAGAATTCATAGGGCAATTAAAGGAGAAATTGATTGCGAAGAGGTGTGGCATGTCCATAGCTAGTTTGGTTTTGATAGTCGTCTTTTCACCAGCGGTCTTTGCAGAAGATAAGCTTCAGTATTTCGAATCCAAGATTGATTTCTGGGGAGATAAGAAAACTGACACATCTTCTCCGTCCGCAGTCGAACGACCAAAAGAAAAAGAAGATGGTAAGTTTCCTTGGAAGGCTTACCTCGATCCAAAAAATAAAGAATTTTTCAAGGAAGGCGATTACACGCCACCTGAACCGTTTATGGAGGTTGCGAGAAATCCCACTGATGAAAATATCAAACAGTGGTTTGAGTTGATGCAAAAAAAGAATGAGCTTCAAACACGGCTTCAGGCACGAATGCAAGAATACTTGGTAAAGAACAACTCTCTAAAATCCCCGACAGAGAGTTTAGTCGAAAAGCCCTCGGCTCCTGTAAAAAAGGGACCGGAGGCTAGACTTGATCCATCAAGGTTCAAAGTCAGAATGTATTTTGAGTCCACATGCCCACACTGCCGAAGGATGTTTGGGGTCCTTAAAAGCCTTCAAGACGAGGGCTTTGAGGTAGAAGCACTACAGATAGATAGCGGACCTGTGGCAATGGACGAAAAAGTTGTCCCGATTGGAAAGGCGCAAACGTCAGAAATAAAAAAACATGGAATCAACGGCGTGCCATTTTTATTGATCGCGGATCTGAAACGCAAAGCACTGCTGCCTGCGATTCAGGGATACCATGGTCTTCAAGAAGTGAAAGCACTTTTGAAGGAAGCAAGTCGATAGTTGAAATGAAATTGGAGACCTCCACTACTTAAGGTCTTCGTCCTTTTAAAAAAACAAGAAGTCTCTCCACCACAACAAGGCGAGTTGGCTTCGAGCAAGAATAGGAGAAACCTATGCTCGGAGAACGTCTATTATTGTTGGGTGGATCACTAATTCCTGGGGCAGCGATTAAGAGTCCCAACCCTCGGAGACACGAAGAATGGTTTTTCTTCGTCGTCATAACTGCCCTCATTGCACTACTTGCGCATACGCAAGCTTTTGCCGGTACCAGAATTCCAGGGGCTGATGCCAGCGATAAACTTGAAGCCGCAGGGACACTGCTTCGAATCGTGGATTCGGTGCTGTTTTCTTGGGGTGCCAGAATCTTTGCGGGCCTTTGCGTGATGTCAGCCGGATGGAATCTTAAAGAACAAAGATTTGGGATCGCAGTTCTTTGCGTTGTTGCGGCCATCGTCCTTGGAACGGCTCCAACGTGGGTAAAGAACATTTTCGACATCGGCGGTGGTGGCGGAGTGTTTTCGCAAACATTGATTCTGAGAGAGGAGTCATTAGGTGCGTAAGCAAGAAATCTTAAAAGCGAAACATTCCTCGCTGGTGAGTCAAACCATCGACTCGCCCATTATGGTTTTTGATTTCTGGGAACTCTCAGACGTGTTTATCGCTCTTTTTGTGATCTTAGTGTTTGGGGTCCTTTTCTATTCGTGGGGCACGATGTTCACGCTCTTGGTGCTGTGCTTAGGGTTCGGCCCAGTCATTAAGAAGAAGTACCCGAAAGGTATTTTCTTTCATTGGCCTTACTCAAGACTTCGCATGGATTTACCAGGCATCGTAAACCCGCGCGGAGTGCGACGAAGATATTCTGATTAAGAAGGGATTTAAAAATGGAAACAGCAAATCAAACGGAGGACCTATGGAAGGTAAAAATGATGAACAACAAAAACGCTATGACCGCAAACCGAATTTCAACACTCGTGCAAAGCTCTCTCGTGATGGTCGCTTCTGGATTATCGAACGTGTTGAAACGTGGATTCTGCCTCGTAAGTACCTTGATGTCATCGCTCAGAACCATGCTGCTGGCAATGGTGGGGCCGAGCCTTTTGAGATCCAAGGAAAACCTAAAAAGAAAGGCAAACGAAATGCTGACAGCAATGGACAAGGGGATTGAGGCGGCACAGGTCGCCACTCCACCAGTAGGAGTCTATAAAGGTGTCGATCTCAGAATCTTGCCAAAGTATGTGGCGTTTAAAGCTGCAATGATCAAGCAAAGGATGACGTTACAGTACATCCTAGCAATCCATATCGCGGCCTTTGCCCTGCACTTTGTGCTTGCACGAGTTGAAATTCACAGCCTCGAAACCAAACTAAGAGAGAAGGAATTTATTCTCGCTCCTGGTGTGATGGACTTCACTACAGCCTCACCGCAATCGGTTTCTGATTCCTATGTTGTAAACGCCGCGATGAGTTTTCTGGGAATGCTTGGGAACATCAATGCTTCAAATATTGATGAGCAATATAAGCGATTGTCAAACTTCATGTCTTCAGAACTCCGAATTCAGTTTGAGGAGGAGGCTCGTGAGTGGCGAGAAACCGTAAAGGTTGAAAATATCTCTGAAATCTTAAGGATCACCGACCGCGAAGTGGTTGCGACAGATGAAGGCTTCTACAAAATCACAGCTATTGCACAAAGGGAGCGTTATTCGAACAGCGAAAGCCTCGGGCATGTGGATGAAGTTGTGGAAATGACCTTAAAACTCGTCCCTCCCGTGAAAGGTAAGGAGTGGTACTTGGAAATCACAAGCCTTAAGCGCGGGCGAGCTGATGGATTCAAACCAACAAGCGCAAATGGAGGGAAAAAGAATGATCGCTAAGTCAGACACTTTTGATTCGGACCTCGCGTCCCTAAAAGAATTGTTCAAAACATTATCGTTCAAACTAGCGACGGGCCTTTACCTCATTGGCGTCATGGTTCTGTTTATGATGCTTGTGAGTCGCGCCGATGCCAAGACTGTTGGCTACGGTTCGCAAGTTGAGCAAATTCGGGTGAAGTATGGGGGGCCTACGATTTTTCGTTTTCCCAAAGCTGTTCAAACGATTACGGGCGCAAGCCGTTTTCAAATTGTTCCAGCAAATGATCGAGAGCCGAACTACACGGATTTGTCAGTCACTCCCAGATTCACCAATGGAGTCAATGAAGTGACTTTCTTTTTGATGGATAAATCTGTTGTGAGAACAAAAATCATCGTCAGTCCAAATGATCCTGCGGCTGATGGGCTTTATGATTTTAGATCGCGTGACGATTTAAATTCAGGAGATAGTGAAAACGCTCCTGTTATTTCTGAAGCGGAGCTGCTTAAGGCCATGGTACGAGATGATGCCGTTGTAACAGGCTATAAAATCCACAGGGTTTCTCAAAGCGTGAGTTCTAAAAACTCAAATGCACGAGTGGAACTCATTCGCATTTATCGGGGAAATCCCTTTAACGGGTATGTTTTCAAAGTCACGAATACAAGTTGGAAAAAGCTTGTGGAGGTCGACGTAAGACATATCTCCGTGGGTGAGCCCAATCTTGCGATCTTATCACAAAGTGATGAGGCAAGCCTTAATCCGAAAGGCAAAGGCACAAGTGAAACTCTCGTACGTGTGGTGACAAAAAACACGGCATCAAGCAGTGACGTAATTCTCGCTATGGAATCAGAGGACCCAAAAGCTGATTCCAAGAAGGGAGAATAATTATGCAGATGAATGAAGCCATCTTGCGTGTAAAAGAAATCGACTGGAAGAAGCACGAAAAGAGGATCAAAGATCTAATTCAGAAGAATCCTATTCTTGTCGGACTATCCGTCGTGGCCCTACTTCTGCTGGTGAACCTGATTGGAATCGGAAGTAGTAATGATAATCACGTTGTTGAGCGCGGAGCCCCTGTAACCTTTCAAAATGGCCGCATTTTAAATGATCGTGAAAGCACATTCTACTATGGGAAAGAGCGCCTGCTTTCGCAAAAAGCTCAATCCATGCTGGAAGGTCAAGCGAAGCTAGAGGCACGACTTCAAGAGCTTGAAAAAAAGCTTCAAGAGGCGAATACGCAGAATGCAAAAGTACCTGCATCTGTAGATGGAACTCCTCTTGTTGGTCAAACCTCACAGTCGCTTGGCGTTGCGCCCGCTCCTTCTACTGAGTCTGCAAATGCTGAAGCAGCACTTCAGTTGTATGGAACGACTGAAAATCCTCAAGGATCAAGTGTCGCCCCAGTCCGACTTCGCTCGAAGGGATCACTTATTAAGGGGCCTGATCTGATCGCCTTTCCGGTAAAAGCAGAAACAAAGACGGAAGGCGTGATGTTGCCCGCGGGAAGCTATGTGAAGGCCAAGGTTCTAACGGGAGTAGATGTTCCAGAGGGCAAAACGTATCCTGTCTTGATGGTCCTTGATTTTTCCTATGTGGCACCAAATGACCACAAGATCGACCTTTCCGGATGCTTCATGATCGCTAAAGCTGAAGGTGATCTTTCAACTGAGCGAGTTCAAATGCAGGCAACGAAAATGAGCTGCGTTTCAAAGAAAGGAAAAATGTTTGAGCGCGATGTAAATGGTTTCGTTGCCGATGACAAAGACGGATCATTTGCCATGAAAGGGCAAGTGAACTCAAAGCAAGGGCGAGTCGCAGCAATGGCGTTCTTAGCAGGCGTTGTGGACGGAGTTGGAAGAGCCGTACAAGCCGCACAAACTACCCAAAGCACGAATCCTCTGGGTGGCGGTTCTTCGATGATGACTGGAGACGCTGGAAAATACGCAATGGCAGGAGGAGCGTCGAACGCGGCTGGCATGGTTGCTCAGTGGTACTTGCAGCAAGCACAGAATCTCGCACCGACCGTTGCTATTGGATCAGGGCGTGATGTCTGGATTGTCATCAAAGATAAAGTGAGCCTGCCAGAAGAGTTTTTCAAAAAAGAAAGGAAGAATGGAGATGAAGGCATTTACTCTTATTTCACTCGTGTTCTTGAGTAGTATTATTGGCGCCTGCGCCAGTACCAATCAGAAATCACTTCTTGAAGAGCGGGCCGAATATGGTTTCACCGCTCCACCTATGAATATGGCCGGGAAAGGCGGTGTAAAATATGTTCCGACCCGAGTACCAGAACAAGTGGTAGTGGCTTGGCTTCACGCTAAAGAGCTTCCATCAAAAGATTATTTTTGGGGATCTTGGCTTTCAATCGTAGTTGCTCCCGAGGGTTGGGAAATGAAAAAGGTTGTGGTTCCAAAATCCGAAAAGAAACAAACGAAGCGCACACCAGACCGCCCAACTGTACCGCTAAAGCCGAAGCGTCCGTAAGAACTTAAGTTTCGTAAGGGCTCTACAACTTTCTGAGAGCCATCAAAAATTTAGAAAAAGTCTCTCTACCAATTTCAGGCGAGCGGCGGACCAAAGAAAGAGGTCTACTGATGCTTGGATTAGAAAAATCAACTAACGAAATAATTGAATCAACACTGGCAAATCGTGCGAAGTTTGTTCATGCACTTTTTGAGCGCCCTGATTCATTTGCTAAGATTCTTCCGTATGAAGAATATCTCCATGAAGCGCGAATGTTTGTGCTCAAGGACGGGTCTCTTGGAGCCGTGTTTGAGCTAGGGCTTGTAGAGCATGAGCCGATGGAGGCTCCTCGGATTGTTGAGACAGTTGAAGGTTTAAAATCTTGGTTTTCTCTACCTGAGAAATGTACGCTTCAAATTCTCTTCGATCAAAGCCACATTCCAGCGCGCGATCCAATTTGGAAATTTGAAGCGAGCGGCTTCAAATCCCCTCACCCAATTTCAAAAGCAATCTACGAAGCAAGACTAGAGACGCTTAAAGGTTTCTGTGAAGGGCGTCATCCCCTTTCACCTATGAGAAGGCGCGCCTTCTTGTCGATTCGCTACTTTCCTGACAAAGAAAATCAGAAGTCCATTCTTCGCCTTATGGAGCGAGGCGAAGGGCTTCTATTTAACACTATGAACGAAATGACAATGGAGGTGTCTGAATTTTCCCAGACTCTCGCGCAATTTGTAGATAGCTCCAAAGTTCCTCTCAGTAGAGTGGATGGAGCAGGTCTTGTTGAAGTGCTTCGACGGTTCTTTAATCCCAAAGAATACCTAGAGCGAGATTTTGCTCCTTTCAATCCCCATATCTCTATTTCAGAGCAAATCGTTTATGCAGGACCAACTGGAAGCCTTGAGGGGCTTGAGCGAGAGGGACTTAAAACCCGCACGATCACTCTTAAGACAAGTCCAAGGCGTGTGACCCCTGGTGGAACGGCGAATTTCCTTGCGCTCAATTTTCCATTTAGGCTTTCGCTAAATTTCAGTTTTCCGAAGGCAACAAAGATTAAAGGCTACTTCGATACGAAGGAGTTTTTTCTTCAAAATAGTCCAAGCGCCAGGGCTCGCCGCCAACAGCAAGAACTTCGTGAAATTCAAGAGCGTCTTGCACATGACGAACGATGTCTCTTCATGACTTTTTGCGTGGTGATTGAGGGCGAGACCGAAGAGATTCTTAATCAGCGCACACGAGCGATTACCAGTGTTTTTCACAATGATCTTGAGTGCGAAGTCATCAAGGAAGAAATGATCGGATTTGGGTTGTGTCTCAATTCCCTACCGCTCTTTTACTCTCCAGCGGCAGACCATTCTAGTCAGCGGTTCATTCGCATAATGAATAAGGATGCAGCTAAACTTCTTCCTATTTTTGATTCCTATCGCGGCATGGAAAACCCGATGCAGCTCTATCTATCAAGAGAAAACAATCTCGTGAGACTTTCGTGGGCCGCGAATCCGATCTCAAATCACACGGCAATCCTTGGCGACACAGGCTCTGGCAAAAGCAAATACGCCTTGGACGCTGTTCAGGCGCTCAAGCTTAGAAATCCAGAGCCGCTCTGTTTTGTAATCGACAAACGAGCAAGCTGTGAAGCGCTCTGCCGTGAGTTCGATGGAGATTTAAGCGTCTTTGATGCAAACCGCGAGATGCCGTTTTCATCGTTTCGTGGAGCTTTTGACGATGTAAAGGTGCAGTTTCTCACAAAACTGATTCTGACTGCCGTGAAGCTCACTAGCCAATCTTTTGAAGTTGAGAGCCATCATATGGCAGTGGTGTCTCGCGCGCTGAAAGAAGCCTACCTCAGACGCGCAAGAGAGCGCGGCATTGTTTACCGCGAAGGACAGCTCATTGAGGCTGATTCCAATATCGAAGTCTCTGTTTCAATGGACGACGTCATTGCTTCGATGTCGGCGCTCACTTCTGAGAGTGAATTTGAAACTCTCAAAGATCAAATTGATGAGCTGATTACAAGGCTCATGCCTTTTTTTGGCGATGGAAACTATGCACCTTTTTTTCGAGGACGAGCAAAGTCACAAAAATCTTCTTCGCGAAAGTTGCTCTATGCCTATGACTTGGAGGCTTTGGATTCTGACGAAACACTCAAAGTGCTCATGAGCATGTGCGTGATTCAAGAAATCATAACGACCATGGCGCGCCCTGAGAATTTAAAACGTGGAGGAGTTCTCTACATTGAGGAACTCGGATGCTTAGGAAGAGATAATCCAATTGTTGGTGATTTCGTGATTGAGGCCGCTGAACGCATGAGAAAGATGGGATTTTTCCTGATCGGTGTGGCTCCCAGTCCCAGAGTGTTCTTTGAGACTGAAGCTGGCAAGGCCGTATGGGGCGGAGCTGATAATTTCTTTTTCTTAAAAATGAGCCCCGATAACGTGCGCTACCTCAAAGAGCACTCCTCTCTGTTAGGCCCGGCACCGCTTGAAATTATAGGAAGCCTTGAAACCCGAATTAACGAATATGCCGAGGTCTTTTACACGAATAAGACAGGCACTCATCAGGGAGCGTTTCGCTACGTTCAATCTCATCTTGATCGAAGTTCTTCAGTGAACAGCGAGGGCGAAAAGGAAAAAGCTCGCGCAGAGGTTTCTGCATGACCTGCATTTTGAAACCAAAGGTCAGCACCAAGAAACTAAAACGAAAGGATTTTGAATGAAGATATTTTTTGCGACGTTTTTTATGATTCCAGGAGTTCTTTTGGCTGGTGAAAACGATTTTACCTATAGGAATCGCACAGAGTTCAAGGCCAGTGATTACCTATTTCAGCACCAGGGTCTTAAGAAAGATCCCGTGTTCGATGAATATCGCACAGTGGATCTTGGGCTTAATCTTGGAATTGGTTCAGACTGTGGTCGCGTAGACTTTAGAAGCACACTCCAGGCAAGTCTTAAGAACATTCTAGACAGCCGCTACTTTGGCGATATGGGAAAAGACATCATGGCAGGTTCACCAATGCTTCTTGCCTGCTATTTTAGTCCAACTTGGTGTGCGATCCTCAAGCACTCTCAGATCAACGCAAACTTCATGTCTCAAATGCGGCTGAATCAGTGCTCGCTCATGGACAAGTACACGGACTCTCGTGTGCAAGAATACTATGAGGAACGGCAAGTGTGCGTTCATCGTGAGATCGAAAAAAACGGCGGGAACATCGAGTCTGCTATGCAGGCTTGTAACTCAAGTCGTGTGTGGGACACAGATATAGCCAATTGGTCGGGCTCGAAGTACGGAGAGAAAAGTAGTTCCAACAAACTCATTGGAAGTTCAGCTCAATGGGCGGGGCTTGATACCAAAGAAGCAACGCCAACGCTCAATCTCGTTAAGAACCTAGTGGGAGATACTGTTATTACCCGAGGTAAAGTATCGGTCGAATACGGCGATAAACCCTTTGGGATCACGCCAAGGACTCACCTCGCAGGAATTGAACGAGACGTTCAAGAAAAGCTCTGCTTTGGACTTATGCGTAAGATCGACGATGCCGGTCGTAGCGGGACTGGTGCCGTGATTCGTGGAGCTGATCTTGAGTCTATCACCGGGGTCAAAGACCAAGTGCTGCTAGATCGTCAGACTCTCAGAAACTTATCCGTCATGCCCTATAGAAGCCGCGCGCTCTACTGTCAGCGCCTTGCAAGCTCTATCGCAGTTGCACGGTTCTCAGACGATATGAACCGCTCGCTTGATGTTCTCGCGTTAGCTGCGCAGAACCCGAACTTACCGGAGCGCAGAAAAAAAGAGATCGAAGATAAACGAGACACGCTAAAAAAGTCCGTCGAAGTCACGCTGGAACTTCAAAGGGAAAGAAATGCTCCTTTAAATGAAGTGGTCTCACAGATCAATTCCGAGGGTGAAGGCATTCACCTGGATTTATCCAGAGAACGAATCGTTCGCGACCAAACAGAACTTGAAGCACACACTACAAAGGGCCGTTTTTTCGATTGCGCTGATGGTGTCATGTGCGAGCAAACGGGAGGCTCACGATGAAACTTGAGGGAAAGCTTTTAAGAAATTCTTGCGAACGATTTGAGGTCGCCGACTTTGAACTGACATCAGGAACCGCTGTGGAAATCGAGATCAACAAGACATGGCTTCTGGGTGTCATCGAATACTGGAAGGACGCCTACTATTGGTTTTCAAAAGTAGAAGGAATTGCAGTGATCTTAAGAAATGGGATCAACGCAAGACTTCCAAGACGATCTTAGAGAAAGGAGGAAGCATGTTTTCAAATACAGCGTATGAGGCACTTTACCAGATTATTGGTCTTAGCCTTCATGCGAAGTTCATTGAAATCATCACGGGTGAGACTTTCTTTAAGGGGCTCACCCTGATGATCTTTGGTGCGGTGTTTTTCATTACGATTTTGAAATTCATCTCGCGCTATATTCCTGGATCGTTAATCGAAAGAAAACAGATTCCAATTTCAAGATTCATAAAGGTGGTTGCCTGTCTTTTCTTAGGGCTTGCGCTCTTAAGAGTGGGCTCCGATGCCAAAGTAAAGGATTACCAAGGAAAGAATTGGGCCGATAACCCCTATGTGCAAAAGCATGTGGAAAGCCTTCAGTCCCAGTACAAAGTGAGCTTCGTCTTTGAAATCTTGAGCCATACAGCGGAAGAAATCACTGGGCTACTGTCGCGGGTGATTGACCAAGTGTTTGCACAGGGAAACTCGCAGCTCACGGCTCCGAATATGTTCTATAAGGCCATCATGTTTGCAGGCATATCGACAATCGAGGATGCCCAGGTGCGTGACCAGCTTAGATTTTATTCAGAAGAGTGCTTCACGAAAGTTTTGCCTTCCATCGGTGAATTTAAAAATCGTGGAGCTATTGATGGGTTCTTCATGGCGAGCAAACAGATCGACCAAGAACTATCAAGTCTTCCGATTGAGTTGGGTACGGGAAAGACTACGAACTGTCTTGAAGTCAAAGACTCTACGGTTCAAAAGCTGAACGAATACGGTGATGCCAAGATGAAGGGATTCTCAAGAAAGGTCCCTTACTCGGAAGCCATTGTGTACTCATACGGCGGTAAGTTTGATCCTAGTTATTACAAGCACTATGCGTCCTCTATGGCCCTTGCAAATTTCTACGCTGACCAGCACGAGGGCACGCTTGGAATTCAGAAAGGCGCTGAAGTTCCAGGAACCGCAAGCAAGTCATTTCAAACCTTGGGCCGCTTCTTTAGCTGGGACGGGATTTTGGGAATACTGAACCTTCGTGAGCTTCAAGGCGCATCCGAGTCAGCCAAACGTGCGCAAGAGTTTAGCGAGCACTTAGCCCGTGCTCCGCATGTTGCGGGCTTTATCCGAATGCTGTTGATTGCGATTTTTCCGTGGCTGATGTTTTTTGTCGTAGCGGGCAAGTGGCGAGTTTTGGTTGTTTGGTTCTGGATCTATTTTTCAGTCTTACTTTGGACACCACTCTGGACGCTTCTCTACCACATTATGCTCGGGATCTCGATGTCGTCTGAGGTGATGGAATCCTTTGGGCAGTTGACAGATGGGGTCTCGCTTTATGCTGCGGCTCTAGTGAACCACAGGCTCTATTATATGTTTTCGATTTACTCCTGGGTGCAGCTCCTTGTCGCGACACTGACGACAGGATCGGCCTTTATGTTCTTAAAGCCGATGCTGGGAGAAGGAGATTCGGAATCTAAGCCTGAATTTCTCGAACCTCTTTCAAGTGCCACAACGGGCGCTGTGGGTGGCGGTGTTAAGGGCGCGGCTACTGGCGCAGTTGGGGCGGTTCTATGAACCATCTCCACTGCGTCTTTGTATTTGCTCGGAGGCAGGCTTTCAGCCTGCCTCCTTGGGGGTGTGGGGGCGTAGCAACCACTCTTTTGCGGGTGGTTGGTACCAACACCCTATCTTGCCCCGAACCAAAACTGCCCAAATTATATGCAACTACAAATGAACCAAACTAAAGGAGAAAACATGCACAAACCAAAATTTAATAACAACACACGATACTTTTTGAACCAACTTCCGTTTCTGATCCTAATGCTCGCACTTACTCTTCAAATATTTCTCACTGGCTGCGCAAGCATCAACCGGAAGGAAGAATCCGTTCAGACGATTCTTCAAAAAGAAAATCTGCTGATTGAAAAACTTAAAGTGGAGCGCGGACAGCCAGAGGTTGCTCAAGCCGTATCTGCAAACGAAGTTTTAAAGAAAGCAGAAGCACACTTGATCTTAGGTTTAGATGAGATGCTGAAAGCAAACGAAGCGATCAAAACTAAAATCTTAAAACAACAACCGAAGGAGGTTGAAAATGGGGAAAGTGAAAGAACTCACGATTGATCCAGGCGAAGAAGTTGTGAAGGCTGTAGGTGAACTTAGTGCGACAGTTAAAGATGCGGCGAAGACCGCCACTGACACAGAAGTCGATCACGAGGAAGTCAAAAACTGGCTCACAACAATTTTCAAAGCACTCGTCGCCGCTTTTAAATAAAGCGGCAGAGTGAAGGAAAAGTCCGACCCTTTTTAGGGAGGACATGAACATAAAATCGAGATGAGACCTACGACAAGTCGCGGTCTTCTTAAAGCGCACAAAGTTTAAGGAGAAACCATGACCGAACTTCAAATCACAACTGAACCAAAAAAACTTCCTTCGTCCCACGTTCGCTTCACAGAAAAGGAACTTGCAATCGTTCAAAAGATGCAAAAGGACACTGGCCTTTCCATCCCCGACCTTTTGAAAAAAGCTCTCTTCAGGCGAGTTGATCTCGTGCGCCCCCTTCTTTCCAAAGAGGACGTAGATCGTGTGATGGTTGAGCTACGCCGTCAGGGTAACAACATCAACCAAATTGCAAAGCACATCAACTCAGGTGTGCAGCAGGGATGGAATCAATCTTTCAATAGTCTTGTGAGCGCATACGTTAGCATTCGCCACATGATCTCGGTGAACAATGGCGATAGCCAAGCTTGAACCTGTCGAGCACCTTAAAGAGTACGAATTGTACACTTTGAAGGATAGAGAGGCCGAACTTTTAGAAACAGGACCAGATACGGAGGTGGGAGACATGACCACTGCAATTCAAGACACGCATGAGCGCGTTCAAAATAAAAGAATGCAGTATCTTGCCTACACAATGTATCAAAGTTGGCCTGAGCAAGAGAGCGGAATCTTTCCCCTTGAGAAGTACAATCAGATGGGCCGAGAGCTTGGGGAAAAGTTTGCGCCTGGGCATCTTGTGTGGGTGACAACTCACACAGATAAAAAGAACACACACAATCATATTACGATTTGTTCCGTGCACTCAGAGACTGGAAAAGCACTCGCTTTAAAAAAAGCGGACATTCGTCGTCTCCATGAGATTAACAATGGAATAGCCAGGGAAAATGGACTTTCCCTCAATCTTCCGCGCGTCAAAGATCCGACACTCAATTTACCAGATCACGTTAGACAAATGTTTGCTCAAGGAAAGCCGCATTGGATGATTCACATGGTTGAAAAGATCGACTTTGCACGGGCCATTAGTACGAACTTTGACGAGTTCAAATCGCATCTGCATTTTCTCGGTGTCGGCACTGTGATTGAAGACAAAAATATCACTTACTCATATGGCGGTGATGAGAAGCGAAAAAAACGCGGTAAAGGATTAGGGACATTTTTTGATAAAGATGGGCTGATGAAAGCCTTCAAGGAGAATGATGAGAAATTCGCAAAGTATCCAGGACTGCGAGAGCAATTGCGTTCCGATGTTCGAGCGGCCTTTGACGGAAAAGGAAATCCTTTGGGAACTCCAAGCGATTTACTTCTTGAATCAAAAAGCCATCCAAGACTCGGAGACAAGGATTACAGCAAGTTCACAAAGGTTGCTCGTCGGGATAATCATCGTGAGCTGCCTGCAATTTTTGATGAGCGCGGCGGTGTGCTTCACGGTGAGATGAAAAAAGCCCTGGGTGTGAGCATTTTGGAATACTGTGCGCAGAACAAAATTAAAACCTCATTGAATCAAAAGGGCGAAACTGTTCTACACGGGCGCGATTTTGTTCTGCTTAAAGAATTTGAGTGGATCAATACAAAAAATCGCACCAAGGGTAACATCATTGATTTCGTGGGACTTCACGAGCGAACAGGTTTTCTCGGCGCTATTGCAAAGATCAATAACAACCCAAGGCTTTTGCTCCTTGAGCAAGTGGCTGGCGCATCTCAACGCGGATACCAGTCTTTTCATATTCCAGGACCTGAGCGCGCATCTGCACAGGCGGGCTCTCAGATGTTGCACAAGTTCTTGAAGGCTCGCGGCATCCACGGAGACGCAGCGAAAACTCTTTTAGAAAGTAAAAGTGTGCACGTTGGTAAAGACATGAGCGTTTGGCTCATGGGCGACAAAGGAGATTCTGCAATTGAGTTTCGTGAAGAACCGAATGGCAAATGGAAGTCAAAGCGCCATGGAAATCCTAGCGGAGTTTTCCTAGAAACTCACACCAAATCAAAACATGCGGTCGTCTACCGTGACCCATTTGAGTTCGCACTTTTCAAAGCAAAGGGCGGACTTACTGGTCATAGAGAAGCAAATGTCCTGGTTATGCTTGGTGACGATGGTTCAGATCAAAGACTTGATGAAATGCTGGCCCTGCATGAGCACATCACGCATGTGCATTTAGCACACATGATGGCTCGTGACGGACAAGCGCGGCATGAGCAAAGAGCGCAAAGTTTAACGAAACGATTCAACCCTTTTGATATTCAGATTAAGGAGCTGAAACTCTCGGATCTTGGCAAAGATCGCTCGCATGGTCCTGACATTGGTTTTTAAGAATTTGCCCACAAACTAAAGTTTGAGGCCGTACAAAAAATTATTCCTCTCCTACCACATCAAGGCGGACGAGGTTTCACAAAAAGGGAGAACCTTTTATGGAAACTTCAGAAGCAAAAAAGCTCGTAAAGCCTGCAACAAAAAAATCAAGTTCGTCTGCAATCCGCGTCTCTATTGAGACAAGAAAACGGATGCTTTCGGAGCTTGCCAAAATCAATAAGAAGCAATTCGGAAAGCGCGTCAAACTTGATGCGCTTTTGCTGAAACTTCTCCCGAAGCTTACCGCGCAAGACGTAAGCGAGCTTCAGGAGGCAAGTCTTACGGGACGTGACCGCATGGAGCAGAGCTACCGTGCCTATTGCACTAAGCACGGACACGTCACCATGGACGAGTATTTGTCGCAACTTTTGAAACTAGATAGCGACAAAACTCAAAACCAAAATGCAGCAAATTCTTGAGTGGAAAATGCAGTCATTTTCTCTATGAAAAATGAGCGTAAACGAAATGAATTTTCTTGAAAAAAATAGAAGGAGAAAGTAGTTTATGAACAACGAAAAACCGATTGATTCCATAGAGCAGAACTCGGAATCAATTGAAAAGTTCTTTGACAATTTGACTTGGTTATCTACGAAAGACGCTGCTGTGTACTTGCGAAAATTTCGCAAGAAAGATGGCAAACCTTCTGATGGAGCAATTCGCACTGCAATTTGGAGAGGCTTACTCAAAGCCCGAAAATGGGGGCGAAGACTCTACATCAAGAGGGTCGAACTGGACCGCCTACTTGAACTCTCACTGATTTGAAAAAAGAAGGGGAGGTTTAAGATGGGTGTAACCAGTTATGAATTAGATGGAAAAACGTATTGGCAAGCGTATGTGAATGTTGTCTCAAGTAAGAATCGAAAGATTCGAGAGCAAAAGCGTGTACCGGATCTTGCTTCAAAAGATGAAGCTGAAAAGGTATATAAGCGCGAGTACCAACAGGCATGTATCAGACTTGCTAGACGTGAGAACGAAGGCGCATCTTGGGAAGAAGTTGTGGAAAAGTGGGAACACTACTACACCGTCTTCCCGAGTGAAAAACTCAAAGCGGACACGATCCGCGATTATGTGGCAAGGGCGAACAACTGGACAAAGTCATGGCTTAAAAAGCCAGCTTCAAGTTTGGGGTTTGCTGATGGGGCTGAGATCTTCCAGCTTGCGAAAGCTGAAGGAGCAAGCCTCAATCTTCAATACCAGCTTAAGATCGCTATTAAAGTGATCTACACCTGGGGCATTGAACACGGTCACATAGTAGGAAAAGATAAGACTCCGGTTCAGGCGATTGAGCTTGAGCGAAAGAGTTCCACGACGATTCCTGAGATCCTGACAAGGGATCAGGTGATCGCGCTGCTTGAAAAGGCAGAGGCTCAAGAGCATCCTTGGTATCCAGTATGGAAGGTTGATCTTTATACGGGGATGCGCGCAGGAGAACTTAAGGGCTTACGCTTAGAGGACATCGACCTTGTGTCTCGGGAAGTCGCTTTAGGTTTGGATAAGTCCACATCTCACCAAAAAAACTATGGGCTCATCAGGGTTCATCGGGCTTGGTGCCAAAAGATAAAGGATTACTCCGACACGAAGGGCGGTTACTGGCGCACGGTTCCTGTTTCGAGTGAGCTTTACTGGTTCCTGCAAAGTTATTTGCCGAATGCGAACTGGGGTAAAGACAAACACGGAACATTGGTGTTTCAGGACTTTAAGGAACTTCGGCGCGGGATGCAGGCAAAAGTGCTCCGAGCGTTTTGTGAAACTCACAAATTGAAGTCGATTAAGTTTCACACGCTGAGAGCCTGCTTTGCGACTCACTTAATCCAGGCTGGAGTTCCTGCATCGACCGTGATGAAGATCGGCGGCTGGCAGGATCTTGAAACCATGCAAATTTATATTCGCATGGCAGGGATTGAGGAGGCTGGAGCTACGGAAAAGCTTAGCTTTAAAGCAAAAGCAATCGAAGTCCCTAGAGAGCTGCCGAAGAATGTGGTGAGTTTGTTTGGGCGCTAGAAGATGTGTTGAAGAAGAAAGTGTGTGCTATAATAGCATGGCGGATTCGTTAAGTAGTTGAAACAAGTCATTTTACGGCGAATCCGCCATTCTTTCCGAGCTTTTCAAGCACGGTCTTCGAGAAAACCAACAGTTCTAAGTATTTGAAATAACATATCGGGCCTGAGGCCCTTCGGCCGAATCTTTCAAAAAGTTTCGCGAGATTTCGTGAGTTTGCTTCTTTTTGCTTCTCGATTTGCTTCCCGGTTTTCAAACGGCAGAACTCGTTTTCGAGGTCTGCCGTTTTTTTGCGTGAGGCCGGGAATTCTGCGAATTCAGATTCGCACGATGACCGGCAATTGAGGGGTTTTGGAACCTATGCATCGAGTCCAGCGACGATAGCCTAGTTGTAATTGGGGGCCATCTATCCCACAATTTAGTTATGCGGAATGTCCTATGCCCGGTTTTCTTGATAGCTCTCACTGGAGCAATTTCACTCCAGACAAGTGCAGAGGTAACCGGTAAATTTTCCGTAAAAGAATTTTGGGAAACACCAATAGGTGCTCCAACATTTGGTGCGACTCGCGGTGGCTGGGGAAAAACAGTCTCTCCAGACGTGCAAATTTCTCGATGCTACGATTCCAACTGCATTTATTCGAACTTCGCTTCTCTTGTCAGCCAGTCAGCTGAGATATTGAAACTCACCGAAGAAGTAAATAAAAACCTCGTTCAAAACGTTCTCCGAGAACTCGAGGACCAGGTTGGTAAAGGTCCTGCTATAGGGGAATCTGAGCTTCAAACCAGATTGGCTCCTCTCTACGATACCCTTTTCTCAATGCCTTGGTATCAGTACCACGATCAGGCCTACTCTCGTTTGAGGGCCATGTTGGTCGCCTGCAATTTGAACTTTGACCCCATTACTGAATTGAAGGCGGTCGCCCGTCAGCCGAGTCAACTTCAGAGGAACTTATTGGCACGAAAATGCGTGTGGGATGTTTACGGAATCAGAGCGATGTCTTCTCCGGATAAACACAATCGCTGCCTGAGTTTGGTGGAGAAAACTTTAGATGTTATCGGAATTGCAACCGTCCCGGGAACATTCGCAGAACGCTATACAGATTTTTTGGTTGAGAACCCTCGATTCGACGATTTCATTGTTCGATTTGTCAAAAAACTCGAACCGTTTCAAACGGCGATGAGAGAAGCAAACGTAGAATCACAGTCGCAGACCGATCGAATTCCAAAGGAAGTTCAGGCACTTGATCTGGGGCAACTTGCGGTAGAAATCACCGGAAACTCCGAGGATGCAATTCGTCTTTTGCAACTGGTAGTTGGCGATCCAGGCGCGGAATTCACCGGCAAAATGTTAGAACAACGCCTGATGCGCACAGACGCCGAACGATGGGCACGGATTCGCCCGTTCCTGCTGCATAAGAATGTAACTGGAAATGAACGATGGCTGCTCTCGAATTCGACACGGAAGTTTTTTGGGTTCGAATTTCGTCGCAATTGGAGTAGCCGAAACTATAAGGCGCTCGCGGGTATGACCTTGGGTGTAGAACTTTATCGTAACGGTTACAGTCCCGAGGAAATTCGATGGATGTCTCGCACGACTGGAGAAGCCTACAAAGTTCAGGCTCATATAATGAACGCCGCCGATATAAAAGGAGATAAGGCGTATTTCGTTTTGGATTCGGTCGCGCATGAAGTGGGCTCTGACTTAGCCGTCAATTTATTGCAGGGGACTTCTGGTGAAAAATATATGGCGGAACGTTATTCTGAGGTGAGATCTGAGTCAGAAAAAAGAGTGAACGAAGATTGGAGCAAGATAAGCGTTGCCCATTCAGCCATTCAAACGGGCAGCAAGCTCAAAAAATTGTTTCAGACCAAATGATCGTCGATTAGTCGGTGGATATCGACAGGGCATGGATGCTCTAAATCCAAATGTCACCAGGCCGGGTTGTTGGCAGCCTATCCTATGTCTTTTGAAGTGGGCACTAGGGGTTGGCGGTAGCTATTGCCGGCAATCGGCAAGTGGTCGCGGAGGGGACCTCTTCGATGCTTCAATTCTCTCGGTTGGGGACCAGATCGCCGATTCGAGGCGTCGTAGATGCAGGCCGGGAGCTTGAGGGGCCAAAAGACACAGGCGGGCCATATCCGAGACAGGCCTGGTGACATTGAGTTCTAATTGACCTCGATAACCTTACCAGTAGACCGTTTGTGCTTTAGCTTCAGGGGAATTTGGGAAGCGCTTGTGTAGCCTCTTAAACCACGATCTCCGTTCACTTAGCGGAGGAGCTTGATCACTCGCATAGGCCATCCAGTGTCCACCGCAAGAAGGCGCAGCAGAAGTCACTTTAAAGCAGCGTAACATCGTGCTCAAGAGTTTCGCCTCGATCGGTGTTTTTCTTTTTTTCGCCGCTTCATCCTCTTTGAATTTGCTCAGCGATTTTGTGAACAATTCAAATGGCTCTAACACCGGGGCAAACTTTTGATTCTTACAGGGTGCTAAGATCCCCGGTCCTGGACTAATGTTCGCGAGAAAGATCCCGACGCGTGCGTTCGATTCGGCATCCGTCGGATCATTCGCCAAGATTTGTGCAGCGTTTCCGACATCACGAAGAAGGGATTTCGCAGGCTGAGTCTCCATTAACCCAACCGCTTTCCCTGCCAGGTCCCATTCGTTCATTGCGATAAGCTTCGAAACAATTAGTGGTTGGATTTTTTTACGTAACTCCGTCGGCATTTTCATGGACATGGTTTCGTATAAATCGGTCGACGATGTGCCTTGAATAAAAACTCGAATGAGCGAAGCCTCGCCTATCAGCAAAAAATTTTTTTCACTGACGATGTCCTTTGGTTTCTTCTCCCAAAAGTAAGTCATGCCATAGAAATTTCTCGCATCGTTGGCGACGTCATAAGAACCCGGGTAGTCGAGCGGATTCGGACCTATTTGGTAGGTGATGACCGGTGATTCAGAGCTTGGATCGTAGCGTCGACCCCACAGCGAGTCTTCTTTAATCGTAGGATGAGCAACAATGAAGTTTTCAAGAATTTGACGAGCGTCTGCGAAGCGGCCCATCGCCATCAGCAGGCGTGCATTTAAGACGATCCATGAAAGACTTCCGCCATTGGTCTTTGCAACAGACTGTCCTTGCAAGAGCTCGTATCCATCCTTTTCGCGACCGAGCTTCAACATGTAAACCGCACGCGCCCATGCATAGAGATCGCTGTACTTTTTAAATGAAGATTTGTCGGACTCGAGGGCTTTCAGTTCCTTTTCAAGATCAAATGCGAAATTGTCGGCGTCTCGAAACTTTCGGGTAGCGTAATACGCGCGAATCATCCAAAGGACAGGATGAAGTTTCTTCCGCTTCATAAGATCGGCCAGTGGCAACTGCGATCCCTCGACAAAAAGTTGTTTGACTTTTCCAGCGCTACGGTCTGCCAATGCTTTATCAACGGCCTGTCCCCAATCGACATAGATGTCATCGATTTGATTGGCAAGCCAGGCCGAGCGTCGTGCGAGCCCAATCGCAGAATCTACCCACTCGTGCGTCGGAAACTTTTTTGCAAACTTCAGAAACGCTTCGCGCGCGAGTTTGGCTTGCGCAACATCGACTTTAGAAGCCCCAAATATGTAACCGTCGTAACCAGCTTGCGCGAATCGTAAATGCGACCGACCAAGGTAGTAAAGTGCGATGTCATCCGTTGCCTTTTCAAAGTGTCCGATTGCCTCCTTGTATTTTTCTGCGCGAAACGCGAGAACGCCCTCCGACAATGCGCTTCCAGGGGCCGGCTCTTCTGTTTCTTCTTCGTAATGATCAGGGCTGTCGTCCTCTTTTTTTGCGCCTAAAAGCTCCCACGCAAACATTTTGAAATTCTGCTCGGTACGATTGTTGGGATCAAGGTGTGCCACCTGATCTTGAGCGCACCTATCAAGGTCTACCGCATCAGGTGAAAGCGCGCCGTAAGCCAGGCAGGAATTGCTGTAGCAACCCCACGGCCCACAAGCGTAAACCTTTGCCGAAAGTAGAAAAAAGACAGCGAAGATGATCTTCACAGGCGAGTTCCTCCGAAGAAAGTAGCGAAACCACGAAATTGCGATGCCAGCGCGAGCAATTCGTTCTGACGACTCGTGAGCGTCTGCCCTGGAAGAAGTCCTATTTTAAAAGGAAACTTCGCGCGCGCAAGACGTTCAATGTACATCTCATTTTCTGCGTGCATTCGATTTTCGCGATAAAACTGAAAGTACACCGTAATGTCTGATCCAAATTCGGATCGCTCCAGCGTTAACCAGTCGGTCAGTCCCGTAATGGAAAGATTTTGTTCAGGAGTTTGCTTTCGAATTGCTTCGAGGATCTCAGACAAATCTTTTTGATAAAATCCCAACTTTGCTGTCGGCGAATCGTAGTCGAGCTGAAGTCCCCGAACGGTCACACTTTTCGATTCCCACGCTTGTTTCAACGCGAAGAATTGCGTTATAACCTCGGCAACCTGCGGTCGCGTTTCAAAACGAAAAACGATTGTAAGCTCTTTCACTTTCCACGGCCAAGGCGCCGGTCCCCGCTTCTCAATCCGACCCGACCGACTGAAGTGTCGCTGTAAAACGAAGACAGAAGCTGTACCGACGTTCTTCGCCTGTTGTACGTAAGCCGCTGGCCATATCCAAACATCTGGATTTGCAGACGGAGCAGCGCTGGCAGGTACAACGCGACCAAATAGTAGAAGTAATACTATAAACATTAGACCTATACTGAATCACCGCGAGGGGTCTGCGGCAAGCGTTGAGCGGTTCCAAAGGTGCATGGCGAAGCCGACCGAAGTTTGCCAAACGCCTCAAAAGGGGGGCACTTGGTTAGGAGAACGTCCGAGCCGAAAAGCGGACTCAGCTTACCGGTACTTTTTGTGGGCCGAGGTACATCTGGTCTGGCTTGTTTGGTTGGTCCACAAAGCTTCAAACTAAAGCGAGGATAGCTAACCTTGATATCGGTTCTTACAGGAAAGTGGTAGCACCCCAAAAGGGATAAACAAATTAATAAAATTAGGTTTTTTTTCACTTTGCCACCGTAGGAAATAAAATCTTGTTTTTCAATGATTAAAGACTAATGACTGACGGGCGATCGCATATCGCCACCCCGGCGTCTTCTAGGCCTTCGGCGGGCCGTTCGAGTGTTCTTAAAGCCGAACACAGCCGTTTCGAGACCTAAGTTATCGTAATGAATGTCGGTTAACGAATATTCGGCCCCAGTGTGTCTGCAAATCCAAACAAAAGTTTGATCGAAGCTAAGCGACGCCGATGCGAGTCGCATTCTGACGATAGCTCGATCTAAAAAACCGCACGGCACGAACGATGAAACACGAAGATCACGACCGGGATCTCTGATATTCCTGGACCCGTCCGGCGCGAGAAACACAATACCCCCAAATTTCCTTACTGCGCGGCAAGCGGAATGGCCATTGCCCGACTCTTTGCAACCGATTTTCGAAGTGATGCACGGTAACTCCAAAGGCTTGTATTGAAAACATTTGGCGCGCCTTTTCGCTCGGCTGTCTTGAATGCTGGTTCGTAAATCGACTTTTCTACAGTTGCCGTGACGGCAAAAGCTGCTGGACCAAGGCTTTTTGGAAGCAGCCGGAGGTCTTCATGAAACATGCTTGGAATCAATTGTCCGAGCCAAACTGCAATTGGGAGCATTGTATAGAAAAGATCAGGACTGACGACGTAACCCTCTTCGATGCGTTCGAGGAAAACGTCGCCCATTAGGAACAGCTTCCACGACTTGTAGAGATCTTCCGTGCGACGATACTCGCCAACAACTTCGAACAGATCCGAATTTAGCAAATCACCCGGGGCAACAAATGTTCGATTCGTCACACCCAAGTTTTTCACATGCCGAAACGCAGGTTCTGATCGAACAACGACCTGGTTTGGTGAAATCCGCGATTGCGCTTCGCCGCTTCCATCCAAATAGGATTTCACGACAAGCTCTGTGCAGAACATCTTATGGTCACTGTCGAGATCAATTGATGTGTCGTAGTCGATTCCTTTTTTTGCATATGCGTAAGCTGCATCACTGGCACGACGTGAGACAGCCGCGCGCGTTGCCGGATTCTTCCAGCGAAGAACAGTGAGCGTGTTGTATTGATCTTTTGAAAAATGCTTCCAGGGAAACTCTCGCACTCCCGTTTCAATCAGGGATTCTAGCGTGGTTCGTTGTCCGTTGCGAACGCGAACCATGAAAGCGTGAGAGTGGAAATTCTGCCCTACCCAAGTGACGAAGTGTGGCACTTTTCACAGGCGAAACTAAGGTGAAATTAAGGCGACGGGCCGCTTACAAGGCTTTTAAAATATTCTATGCGTTCACGAGTGAGCTTTTCAATATCGCTCGGACTCATTCCCAGCGGCTCGAGAATTTTTGGATTTACTTTACTTTGTTCGGAAACAAACGTTTCTGCTAACGATTTCAACTCGTTTTGAGAGCGAAACTGACGTCGTAAAAAATCCGCAGGAGATGCCCCGTCGGATATTCGACTGGTGACCCAATAATGAAACGCGCCGCTTGGTGGTGTAAGGCGATTTGAAACCGTTTCATTTATTCCCATTTGCGGTCCTGCAGTAATGGCGTCGATTTCCCGGGAAAATTCCTCGATTTTGTTTGCTAAAAAAATTCTGTCCTCAGCGGAAAGGTGGGTCTGTTTTGCAATGAATTTTTCGAATTCAAGTAGGGCTTTTGCTTGCCCGCGCACGAGATCGATCACTTTCGGCGGCAGAAAAATTCCTGCGAAATGAAAATTTATGTCGTGAACTGCTTCATCTCCATTTCGTGCAATTGGATGTCGGGCATTGAATGCGAATTCGCTGAGATAATCGCGTTTAGATACTCGATCGATTTTAGGTGTATAAAAGCGAAGTGAAATTATCTCATGTCCAGAAGATTTATTCAGATTGGCGATCGCCTGATTGGCAGTATCAGCGGCAGGCAATTGAATTTCGCTATCGGAAACTCTTTTGAAGCCAAAATAGTTCGCAAGTTTGTCTCCCATAAGTGAAAAATTCCAGTTGGGATCGCCGCGAAAGGTGTGCCCGGGCACATTGAACCATTCAGCCCCGTCTTTCTGAACCACCATTCGATGATGGCCCTTCGCATCTCTTGTCACGGCTTTGATGTGGTAGGTATTTCCGTTGGTAGCGGTTTCGGGCGCAAAGGGGCGGCTATTGAAGGCTTTTACGTCGCCAGGGATACTGAGTTCGGCGAATTGTCGCGCACAATGCTTCTGCTTGCCGGGAACTTCACTCTGGGCGGCTGATGCGCGAATGATTTCCGGGCGATGGGTCTCTGCTTGGGCGTAAATGGCACTCGAGCAAGACATTGGAACAATGCCGGCGACCAGCAGTAACCAATGGCGATAGGTCGACGCACGAATCATGCGAACAAATCCTTCTTTCTTTCTATTGAGACTCTAGTGTCTATCGGCGATAGCCCGTTTTTTCTGCATTGCTGAACCGGTCTACTGCACCGAACTTTAGTCGAGGAACGGCGCCGTCAGGCGATGCTTCATTATCGTCGCTCTGTCAAAAACCGACTTCAGTCTGTTCCGACTTCTTTTCTCCGATTGAGAATTGTGGGCCAGTGCGGACGCATTTGCTCGACGATATTGTCGGCAATCAGCTGGCTGCCATTGCGAGTGGTATGACCAAAATTGAGATCTGCGCCACGACCGAAGTAGTCGCGAAAGCGCTAAGGTCTTAAAGCTCGTTGCGAATTCATCAGCCACTTGAAGATCGTGCTTCTCGTTGCTCCACGCTTTCATCTGAGAGAGTGGAGACGCGAGGAGATTCGGGAAGATGGGCGCGATTGCGTCTGCGACACACTCTCTCCGCCAATTTTGAAAGTACGCGAACCCACGGTACTTTTTGACCGAGCACCCTCTAAAATTGAAATGACATTTGAAGATCCTAAAAGACCGGAAGCAGCGGTGCTGATAGCTCGCCCACTCAACTTTAAACGGAAGTGAAAGCAGCAACTGTCCAACTTCTTCCACCTTGGCTCGGCTATCGTTAAAACAGTCATCGACAAAATGATAGTTTTGCACCCCGAAGTTTTCATAACTGCTTATGAATTCTTGCTTCAAGTCAGTTAAAGATTTGCGAAAGTTTTCGTTCTTATCGTAGTTGCAGAATTTGCAG
Source organism: Deltaproteobacteria bacterium (assembly GCA_017302795.1). GTDB lineage: Bacteria > Bdellovibrionota > Bdellovibrionia > Bdellovibrionales > JAMPXM01. The sequence goes on from JAFLCB010000001.1 coordinate 277,829, forward strand.
TTAAATGCGCAACCCCTTCCGATTTCTATCGGTAGGGGTTCATTTGGCTGAACAAACCAATGCTTCTTCCAATCGTGAGGCGGGCAGACTTTCGGTTGCTTGTATTGAAGTGCTGTGTCGACCACCCGCTTGTTGCCCATCATTTTGTAATGAGGATCTCGGCCAGCTATTAGATCTTTTAAGACCTCAGGAAAAACTTTGTCGACAACCCCCATTACAAGATAATCGATTTCCGTGATATCGTTGAAAAGTTGATTTCCGAAAAATTGAGCTTTTGCGCCGCCGACAAAGACTTTCGCCTTAGGCGACTTCTCAGTTATAATCGCTCGGAATTTTTCGAACCAGTTCTTTCGCAGAATTGGGTCATTCGAAATGATCCCGTAATCATAGTAACTTCGAGACAGCTTGTGCCGGGGGGTATATCGGTCATATTCCTTGTTGAACTCTGGTGGCGTAAAAAAAGTCGTTGAAAGCCCTACGCCAATAAAGTCCTCATCCAAAAACAGTTCTAAAAATTTAAAGAAATCTGGAAAACTATAAAACTTATCGAGAACGAAAGTTTGAATGCCTTGTGCTTCTAGTTCATGAGCAATTCGGTAAGGCCCTAAGTATCTGGGGCCAGCCACGGCGTAGCTGGTGTTGTCCGAGATAAGCAAAAATTTAGGTCCGGCAATTTTCATTCCCTAACGGTAGGGATTCTCAATTTCAAATTCAACATACTTTTTCCAGCTGCAGGAATTGAATTTGTTTTTGCGGCCTAGCTTTGGTTGCCTGAGTCGATTTCGCGCACAAGGGGGATAGGGAAAAGAAAGCGGTCTTTTGGTTTGGTTTGCTGGCGGCCCTCTTGAACTAGCGGCTAACTAGATTTCCGAGTTTGTTCTGATCTGCCATGCTGCCAAGCCTTCAAACTTCGATTGATTTGTTTCGCTTCAATGCCCATCAAGAAGCCCATCAAGAAGCCCATCAAGAATGAACCGGGCGCCGGAAAACAGCCTAAATTTTTGGAATTAATGGCTAAAAACTAAGTCTGAAGGCGCTGTTTTTCTCGACAGATTTGGCCGAAAGATTTTGCATCCTGGCGCGCTCTAACATACAAGCGAGCTTCCTCAATTCATCCGAAAAAGCGCAGGAGGCTTTCAATGTCTTTTATGTCACGATCCGCGGCCAGCATCCGAGTTCTCGCCGGTCTTTTAATTCTCGTTCCATGTGTTTCAATGGCAGCGCCAAAGAATGCTTCAAAAGCTGCGGCAAAAGTCGATCCCAAGAACAACGAGGCTACTATCGGATCAAGCCTTGGTGGCGGATCTTCGCTACCTGAAGCAATCAGAGGTCACTTAAGCGTTTTCGGAATGTTCGATATGGCTGACCAGTTCGAGCTAAGCGGCGGCACAAAAGCTGACTCAGAACGAACGTTCCTGGTTGGAGCAAACTATGAATTTGACCAATTCAACCCAGGCCTCTCGCTTCAAGTTGGTGGATCTTACGATATCTCACGTGAAGTGAAAAATTCAGGTGGCCTAAAAGTAAGCGAATGGACTGGTTACGGAGAAGTCACCGCTAAGGTTTCACCTAAATTTAAAGTTATGGGCGGAATGAACTATAACTTCCCATCGCTTTCAAATGCAGCGGCTGGCGCCTCGATAAAAGGAAAAATCGGATTTCAAATGGGCGCGTCTTTTCAATTTGCCCCACAGCTGGCGTTCGATGCTCGCTGGCGCCAACTTGAAATGGAAGTTTCGGGCAACAACGGTCAAGGTGGATCAACTGCAACAGGCGTCAAGATTTCAGGCTTCATGCTTGGCGGGCGCTTTCTCTTTTAGTTCGTGAAACTGATTCGACAAACTGACTACAAACGGATGCCGTGGAAAAACGGGCTTGGATTCACCGATCAGATCGCAATCGGGCCCCAAGATGCAAAGTTTCCGAACGATCCGTTTGATTGGCGACTGAGCACCGCCACAGTTTCTGATCCGGGTCCATTTTCTGTCTTTCAGCACTGTGACCGATGGCTAACAGTGGTCGAAGGAAATGGACTCACTCTGAACGATCTACCTCTTCGATACGGCGAATGTGCCCGCCTTTCGGGAGAAGCTCCCGTTCACGGCAAACCGATCGATGGTTCAGTAAAAGATCTTGGACTCATCTTCGCCCGGCGGGCGTGCAATGCAGAAATGAAATTTGTCGAGGCAAACACCGGATCTCTTATAGTTGATTGCGATGCTGATAAATCTTGTTTTCTGTACTTGTGCAGGGGCGAGCTCGCCATTGGCTCTACCTCGATGGTCGCAGGTGAAACACTAGCACTTGAAGCGAATGTTGCTACGAAGCTTCTCTGTGTAGAAAAGGCGGAATTTGTGCTCATCAAAATTTCAAGCTTGCTCGACAAGGTAGCGACAACGTAGGTCGTCACTGACGTCCGTTTGTTAAACGTTTCAATTTGAGACGCCAAAATCTCAGTTCGCTCTAAATGCAATCCGCGAAAAGAATGTCTCAAACCGACACGAAAACCGGTTTACCGCTGTCTTGCATCCTTCCCTGGTGCTGAACAACCGTTCGCGGGAGAATCGAAATGACCAAAGAATTTTTTTTAAAATCGATGGCAATAGCCGGAGTACTCTTTTGCGCTGTTTTCGCGTCAACCTACAGCGAAATATCGCGCGCGCAGAGTGTCCGACTTGAAGTTGTGAAATCTCAAGCCGCAGGTGCTCCCCGGGGCTCTCTCAATCTAGGCGAAGAGCTGGTGGTTTCAGCAAACGATCAAATGAAAATGGACGTTGAGTTTAATAGCCGGCGACTTTTGCGTTTTCATCAACTTTGGAATCTCTACCTTTTCAGAAACGAAGCGGCTGCCCGTACCCTGCAAGCGCAAGTTGATGCGATGGTGGAGGAGGATTCGCGACCCGCTACGGAGGCAGAACTTGCGCTTGCAGATGCCGAAAAGCGCGAACCAAAGCAAATCGCAGTCACTTTGCGCCCCGAGACATCAAAGGCGCGATCGGATCTTCGATCCAAAAACGAGTTAAACGAAACTGCACGAAAAGAATCTGATGCCACTCGATTGACAAAGGTGCACGCAGGCCTACCCCCGGATCAAGTTTCGCAGCTTATCGAAGAAAATTCGAAAGTTCTCGCCAAGCGATTGCGAGCAGAAATGGCGGCCGGTGGGGAGAATGGCGAAAAGGCGAAGGTGAACCTTGCGTATTTGCAGGAAACACTGCTACCGAAGCTTCGCGATCCTCAGTACTTCTCCGTCTCGAGAAATGCTTTTGACAAAGAGTTCGACAAAGTTGTGGGCAAATCAGGAACCGCCACAGGTCGATAGCGTTACAAGTACTACGCAACACTGTTGAAGAGAGCGAGCATTGTGTCGGCAACATTGCTTGGCAGCGCTCGTGCAAATCGAAAAGAAAGCTCAAGCTCGTCGTCGGGTCTTCGAATCATCGAAAGGCCCTTCGACTCTGTTTCGTTAACGATGTGCAATCCCGAGCACTCTTGAAATGGCGACCATAGCTGTGGTGTGTCCTGAAGCTGCAAAATCACATTGCGCACCGCTGATAAAACGGTCACGAGGTTAATAATCTCGTCGACTGGATACTTTGTCGGATCCTGCTCGAAGAACAGCTTCGCAGACCATTCTGTGCGAATTTCTTCGCAAATCTTGGTGAGTGAAAGCGTGGCCTCTTGATGAGTCATCTTTCTCGCAAACGGCGAACGCGCCAGTGCGCCATCCGTCAGTAACGGCAAAACTAAATGCGCTGCAAAAAAGGTGACCGTGCTTACATCGGAAATGTCGACGAAAACCACTGCGCTCTTAGGTGAAAGAGCAGACTCCGAGCTCAAGGCCATAACGTGATTTTTTAAAGCGACTGGCCATCCACGGGCCACCGCCCGAGACCTCAAAACAATTTCTATTGGTCCCAAAAGTAGACGGTCTGTTTCGGAGATGGATTTCAAAAATCGCCAGTAGTTGCCAAGCACCTCGGCGGTCGGAACTGGTTCGACGAGGCCAAATATATATTCTTTAGGTGCGACCTCTTCTGAACTCATAGCGATAGTTTGAAGCCCCAGAAAAATGAACGCAAATATTGGATTCGGTTTTAAGTTTAGCTATCCGTTCGTCCCTACGCGACCGCTTTGTTCGTATCTGCGCCACTGGCCTTACGTGCGGCCTCCTCAGCCAAACGTCTTAAGCTCGGATTCTTCGCGACCACCGCCCTTACCCGCTTCTCAAGTCCCATGAAGTCGGTTTGCGTGCGTAAATGAACGGCATCTCGCTGGAAATGAAACCCTGCAATCTCGCCCCAAACATAAATGCCGGCCCCGACTTTTACTAAATCGCCGGAATCTAAAAGATTCCCGATTTCTTTTACGACCTGCTTTGTCACTTCGATTTTACCAAGGAAGACAATCGCGTTCGCCGCAATTCTCACGTTTTCTGATTTTAGTAACTTTTTGTTGAGTGAAGCGAAGCCCGTGTCGCGGAACTCTTGCATTGACTGAATCGCATTCGCAGCAACGCGTGGATCTGAGTGTTCAGTAAACTTCTCTAAGATCGCGCCAAGCTGGCCATTGAACCGACCGGCGGGAATCAATCTTGGCAACGCCGAAACAACTGTGGCCAGCAGTTTAACAGTCTGTGTTTCAAAACCGCCCTTCAGCTCCCAAGCTTGGTTAAGCAGTCTTTCAAGTTCCGACAGGTAGACGTCCGAACACTTGGTGAACAGCGACCCAGAAATCAGCCGCAACGCATCTGGAACAAATCGATGTTCCGGATCTTGAACGATGAACTTCAATACTTTCAAAAAACTCGATTCGTCTCTGTAAGCATGAACTGCGCGAAACGCATCTTGACCGCCGTCATCAAGAAGCATCTGCACGTTGCGATGTCCTTTGTAGCGACAGATCTGTCTTTCTCCGTCCAAACCCTTCAGATTTGCGCGAAACGCTTCTTCAAATTCCACGCCCCAATCAAGCATTGGCAAGCAGCGAGAATCGAAATGTACTGTGTTTTCATTTTTTTCGCTCACGTGGCTTAAAATTCGAGATGTTTCGATAAGTGGCGCGCCCGCAAGCGAATACCCATTCAAAAGGGGGCCAAAGCGAATGACCCCATGGGACAACGAGGTTTTAATTCGAAAGCCGTATTGATTTTCGACAGACGTTCTCTGGTGGATACGATTCGCAATCACACCAATTTCGTACGCGCAAGAGAGCGCGGCAGAAAACGAATTAACATGTTTCTCATCCTTAAAATAAAATATAATTTCGTCGCCTACGAATTCATGGATCAGACCATTGTAGCGACTGATCACATGGGAACACTCCGTAAAAAACTCATTGATCGTCGTCAAAAATTCATCTTGTGGCTTCGAATGGAAAGTTTTGGTGAAGTCATTGATGTCCGTCCGAACTAGCGTGCAAGCAAAGTCGTAAGGTGGCACTTTGCCCGACCGCAGTTCAGATTTTAAAGACGGAAGAATTTGCGCACCAAGTACCCGGTTGGCATTTTGCAATCTTTCGACAGTTTCCTGATACCCGGAAAAGCCCTGCTTTAAGATTTCTGCTTCCGCCGACATAGACGATAGAGATTCAAGTCCGTGAACACCCTTCGTTCTAACGGTGCGAACTATTTTAAATAGGTCTCGCGCAGTAAACAGGAATATTAAAATGGAAAGAATCATTCCCCAGATGAGGATTCGCTGATTTTCGCTCGCACGAAGGATCTTCATTTCTGCGAGAAACGCCTCTCGGTTGAGATTAAACCCCAGCTTGAGCCGACGATCGCCACCCATATCGGTTTCGATGAATCGAAAGTCTTCAATTTGATCGGTCTTTGCCGCCGCTGGTCCCCGAATAGAGGGTGCTGATTCGAACTTAGAACGAAACTCCCAAGCCGTATCTGGCGGGTGAAGACTTGCAAGCGTCCCGTAGGCTTCATCAGAAAGCGGTCGCACTGAATTGAATGATAAAACCTCGCCCCGGTACGTGAGCATGTAGAAATCGATCCAGCCGACGCGAATTGAATCCGTCAAATGTGCGTCGATAAGATCCTGGCTGGACGTCACCAACAAAGATTCCGTTATGGCAGAGAGCAACCGCACATCGCGCTCTTTTTTAACCAAGATAATTTCAAAACTCTTTAAATTTGCGGAGCGAAGATCCAACCGATATTGGATGTAGGAAACAAGAATTGTTCCCAATGCAAAAATCAAAAGGAGTGACTTTTTTTTCATGCCTGTCTAGTTCTCGCATGGTGTTTTAAGAGGAAGTTCCTGCCCAACATATTTGTAACAAGTCCTGACGGTTTTTTTCGCGCCAATCAGCCTTCCGTCGGCGCCAATGATTTTGATTCCTCGATCAATCAAATTCTGCTGAAGCTTCAGATTGTTCAGCCGACTTTCAATCAATCGATATTTACGGGTGAACAATCCGTCCAGCAGAGCTAAGACCTCGGCCGGTTCGCGATCGGAAAGAGACTTTGATGTTGGTGCCAAGGAGCCCGGCGCATCGGGTGCGGTATTTTTTGCCGTAGCTTTAGAAGCTTGGATCGAATCCCCATTTACTCTCTGACCGCTGCTTCCCTTTAGCGCTGATTGACCGGACGGCGAACTGCCTGAAGTGGTTCCTGAAAAAGCTCCAGAATCCGACGGCGCTGCGCCGGGGACCGAGGCAGGATCGCCGCCACCGCCCGACGTTAAAAGGGATGATTTCGATAAAAGAGCCGAATCATTCTTGGGAAGAACTAAAGAAGCGACACCACGTTTCGCGGCAAAGGGATTGTCAACTTTAAAGGCTTTGCCGTCGGATTTCGTAGGACGGAAAGCAATGAAGGATTCGTCTCCATCCAAACGATTCGATTTGCTTCTCGACCGATCGGCCGCAACCGCTCGTGGGACAATTGAATCGCGAAGATCCCTAAGTCCTCTGGTAGTTAATCCGGCAAAGTCTGTTGCACGTTGATAGTTTCTTTCTGCAACTGACCGGCCGCTATCTGGTGAGGTGACTCTTGTTACCGGTAAAGGAGACCGATCTGGTACACCAATAGGATATGAAGGATTCGGGGGACGAGATCCGGTGGATGAACCGACCGAAGAATCTCCGCCAGGGCGGCTGACAACGGTTCCGATATCACTGTCACCTGGTACCCCGACACCGGGACGCTTTGCTCCTATGGTATCCAACGGCGGTGCTTGGGCAGCGGGTGGCACCTCTCCGGGAATAGTGCTTGGTGGCAGCTGCACGTCAGGAGGTGGAGGCGGAGCGACAATGCCGTCGTCGCAAGGAACGTCTTCGACTGCGTAAGAGGGCGCGATCATCCGCGAAAAGAATTTAGCCGCGCGACTTTTTAAGTCTGAGGCGGGCACTGGCGATTTGCAGATTTGCGGATCTCCGGGGTCTCGATCAGAGCTCAAATGAATCATTGAGCGAGCAATCGTGTTGACGAGACGACTTTTAAAGTCGGCGGTGACTTTTTTGCATTCAGATTTACTTGCGCCAATCACTATTTTTTTGCATTCGTTTTTGAAAAATGAATCGGCGTAAGATTCCAGGTGCCGGATCCATTCATCGCGACACTTTGTTTCAGAGGATACATTTACACATTTTGAAAACTCCTCGTTGTTGATAAGTCCTAATTCAAACACGCCTGACGGAGGAGTGCCTCTCTTGTAACTGTCTAAACCTAGCAGAAATTTTCGATATATATCGGCCGTGCCATTCACGTCAAATTTCGCCGTAAGTTCATTCAACAGTGGCGCCATACTTCCGTCGCGCGCCAGGAACGCCTCCAGCTCGGTGAATCGACGTTCTTCGGCAACAAGCTTATCTAGCTTCACGCAGGCTGCCACCCGACTGGCAGAAGCTATCGGATCTCCACAGCAGCCTTGTGCAGCCTGTGTCATTTCCTCTGACTCTACGCCTGCAACATGCGTGAGTTCATGGAAGAGCAGGTTTTTGTAGTTATACGGGCTACCATCAGCGGTCTTCGTTTTTCCTTCATCTGGTAAACACATGTGAAGAACAACTTGTCGTATGTTCGGGTTGGCGTAACCAGTATTTGCACCAGGCTTGAAATCACATCGAATCGGGTTTTCGGCTCGGTAAGGGTCGTTCATTCCGCTTAAAAAGTTTTGTTCAATTCTCGCGGCCGTGATTCCCAAGCCAGAGTTTTCCAGACATCGTAAATACCGACCTCGCGATTGTGTATCCGTTGAAGCCTCTCCTTTTGAGCTTGTCATCATAAGCTCGGAAAGACTTTTCGCTATTTGATCAAAGTCTTTTTCTCGTCCCGGCTTGCGACACGAGGAATCGAACATTTTTGAATCTTTCAATTTGTCGGTAAGGCGATCGACGCGGCCATCGGTATCTCGTTTTAATATCTTCCACCACTCCCGCTGGAGTGTCGCAAGACGACCACTTGAACTGTCATCAGACACACAAAGAAGATCCGGACCCCAAATACGTGATTGGAACTCTCGCCACGATTGATCCTCTAAATCAAAACGCTCATCTTTCGGAAGCTGAGTGCTATTGGCTGACGAAGATACCACGGGGGCATCGGGTATTTCCTCAGCCGCAAACGAAGCTGGAACAGATTCAGACATTAACCTACGGTCAGCTCGATCAAATTTTGTTCGCAAAAGATTGTAGCGGCGTCCGTCGAGATCCAAAACATAAAATGCTTCAAAGGTTCCTTCTTTTGATCGTTCGGTAACATTCATTCGAAGAAACCGTCCGCGACTAGGGTTCGTCGCGAGGACGGTCTTTTCGCCTCTCGTGATTTCCCAGAAATCGACCGTTCCATCTGCGTTTTGGTCCAATTGAATTTCAGAAAAAGAAGGGCCCACAAAAATTTGCTTTCGTACTCGACCCTGGCTATCTTTTCTTTGCCGAATGGAGATCTCGCCGTGCTTCGTCGCTAAGCCCGCGCCAAAAAGCGATTCTAGGTCACGTTCGAAGGTGGTGGATTTTGCGGCGGCCGCGTTGGCGGACACAGCTATTGAAAAAAGAAGACAGCCAAGGAGGCTGGCATTTCTCTTAATAATCGTTCTAGGCATTCAAGACCCCACAAATCCACGTTCGCTGACATAGTAGGTATCGGTTGAATGCCGCCCTGAATTGAGACTCGACCTTTGGACGGGGTGTAGATTTTGTCGATTTTTTCGAAGATCGAGTGCCCGTCACGACCCTTCATCTCTATTCGTATAGCATCCGGAGGATCTAGTCCTCGCAAGGTGTTTTTAACGGACGTTCTTGACCAGCGAACTCGTAACAGGTCTTGTACCTTTTTTTTGCGCCGACTATTCGGCCGTTTGATCCGATTACCTTGATACTCCGGTCAATGAGCTGCTGTTGAACCTTGAGGTCCATCAAACGTCTCTCGACCAGACGATAACGCTTGGTAAACAGTCCCACTAATAGATCAGGCTGTTCCTGTAAATCCGGGGACGCCACGGCCTGCGCAGGATCACGTCCCGCTTTGGGCTTTACCGTCGCGGCGCCTGCTTGCATCGACGAGCGCGAGGACGCTTTGTCGCTGCTTTCGGTTGCGGACGCTTGCGGCGCGGATAAATTCCCTGCGGCCGACGGCGGCTTAGGCGCTGTTGAAGAAACCACTGATATACCCGCATTGGCCCCTCGATCCCCAAAGCGAGAAGCCGCACCCACATCACCAACATTGCGCGTGGAATTTAACGAAAAAGAGGTTCCGCCATTCGTTTTCACTGACACCGCGGCTGTTCGATTTGCCGCAAAGAGATTGTCGATTCTTAGTGCTTTTAAGTCGGACCTGGTCGGTCTAAAGGCGATGAAGGATCCTTCACTCGTCAGACGCTTCGAATTGCTTTGCGAGCGATCTGCCACCGCGATCGCTTGGGGTACAATCGCTTCACGCAGATACTTGAACCCTCGCGTCGCTAAGCCGGCAACATCCGTTGCCCGTTGATAGCTGGTCTCCGCCATCGAACGACCGCTGCTTAGCGAGGTCACTCTTGTCACTGGCAAGGGTGATCGGTCGGGATCCCTAACCGGAAGCGAGGTGACCGACGGTGCTGTGGCCACCGACTGATCACTTCCCGACCGACTGACGACGTCATCAAGGTCACTGGCACCTGGCACACTTATGCTTGGGGATTTCATTCCGAGATCAATTGAGGTGTTCCAAACTATCGGACGAACTTCGCCAGGAATATTGCTCGGGGGCACCTGCGTAATCGGGCGCCGCGGCGGAACGACCATTCCGTCTTCACAAGGAACATTATAATCCGCGTTCGCACGCGAAAAATAATTTCGAAGAAACTGAAAGATTGGGGCTGCACGGCCGAACAAGCGTGAACTGTTCGGTTCAATTTGACAAGATCGCGGATTAACGGTTTCGCCGTCAGTTCTGAGTTCGATCAGTGAATTCGAGATGCTAGTCGCCAATCGCTCACGAAAACTTTCAGAAACTTGGCCGCACATTAATCGCTTGGATCCGACGACAATGTTTTGACAGTCTTGTCTAAAAAAATCTGTGGCGTATTTCGAAATTCGTTCGGCCCAGCTCGCCCGGCAAGTCTCGCCTCGAAGAGTCACTAAACAATTGGAAAAAGCTGAGTCGTCGATAATTCCCGCTTTATCAAGACCCAAAAGAAACCCGCGAAAAAGTTCAGCGGTTCCGTCTTCTTGAAATTTAACATTGAGCTCGGATAACAAGGTTGCCATTTGCTCGTCTCGCGCAAAGTGGCTTTCGAGCGCGAGAAATCGATGGTTATCCACAACCAACTGATCCAGTTTTCCGCAGGCCGTTTTTCGGCGGCCTATAGGGTTTGTTGGATCCCCACAACAAGCTTGCGCCGCATGAGTCAGATCTTCATTCTCGATGCCCGAGATATGAACAAGCTCGTGGAAAAGCACATTCTTATAGTTTTGCGCACTTCCATCGGTCGTCGTTGCTATCCCCTCGTCCGGCAAACACAAATGTAACACGACCTGCTTGGTAGTATGGTTTGCATACCCCGGCTGCGCCTTGCCGCGAGTTCCCGGCTTGAAGTCACAACTAATGAGTCTATCGGAACGTGGATTGTTGAGACCGCTTAAGAAGTTTTGTTCGATTCTGGCCGCGTTAATCCCGAGGCCAGATTGTTCAAGACACTTGAGATATCGGCCTCGCGATTCACTGTCTGCAGAGGGCTCGCCTTTCGAGCTCGTCATCATGAGCTCTGCAAGACTAGACACAATTTTTTCAAAATCATTTTCGCGGCCCGGTTTTTGGCAAGAAGAATCGAACATCTTCGATTCCTTAAGTTTTGCGGTTAATAGATCGACGCGCTCTTTGGCATCGTGCTTGAGAATCTTCCACCACTCGCGCTGCAGTGATGCCGCTCGTCCTTTCGCCATGTCATCACTTTCACAAAGAAGTTGGTTGCCAAAATAGTTCACTTGATAATAGCGCCAATTAAAATCATCAATTGGAAATCTATCGACCTCTGACTTCTCAACGCCGCCTATGAAACCTGGCGCGATGGACTTTGAAGGTGCATCGGGTATTTCCTCAGCCGCAAACGAAGCTGGAACAGATTCAGACATTAACCTACGGTCAGCTCGATCAAATTTTGTTCGCAAAAGATTGTAGCGGCGTCCGTCGAGATCCAAAACATAAAATGCTTCAAAGGTTCCTTCTTTTGATCGTTCGGTAACATTCATTCGAAGAAACCGTCCGCGACTAGGGTTCGTCGCGAGGACGGTCTTTTCGCCTCTCGTGATTTCCCAGAAATCGACCGTTCCATCTGCGTTTTGGTCCAATTGAATTTCAGAAAAAGAAGGGCCCACAAAAATTTGCTTTCGTACTCGACCCGCGTCGTCTTTCCGCTGCCGAATTATCATGGACCCGTGCTTCGTCGCGAGGGCCGCGCCGAAGAGGGACTCAAGATCGCGCTCGAATTTGCTTTCGGAACCACCAAGGGCCAGATTCGGATGCGCGAAAAGTAAACCGAGAATTAAACAGCCAGAAAGCACGGCAGTTCGTTTCGAAATGTACTTCGGCATTCATGACCCCACAAAACGACATTAACAGACTTATAAGTATCGGCAGAATGTCGCCCCGTATTGAAACTCGATCTCCGACTGGAGGTCAGTTTTGTGAAAAAATCAGACATGCGTCGCAGTGTCTCAAAACGAGACACTCTACTCAACTAGGGTTCGATTACGGCGGGTTTGACGGTCTGATCGATAAGTCCAAAAATCGACTGCCCATTGCGATCCTTCATTTCGATCTGAATTCGATCGCCCACCTTCATAAACGACGTCGAAGCCGTGCCATTCGCGATTTGCTCGATCATCCGCTTTTCAGCCAAGCAGGAGCTTCCCATTTCTGCATCTTCATTTGAAACTGTGCCGCTGCCAATGATCGAACCGGCCGCAATAGTTCGGGTTCGAGCAACGTGTGCGATCAGCTGTCCAAAGTGAAAATGCATTTCCCCAGCGTTCGCTTTACCAAAAAACTTGCCGTTGAAATTTACAAGTAGCGGCAAATGAATCCGACCCTCGTTCCAGTCCGCCCCGAGCTCATCAGGCGTCACAGCGAAGGGACCAAAAGCCGACTGCGGCTTACTCTGAAAGAAGCCAAAACCCTTCGCCAGTTCTTCCGGAATAAGTCCACGAAGCGACACATCGTTGACGATCATTAACAGTGCTATTTTGCTAAGCGCCTTTTCTGGGCTAACTCCCATCGGGACGTCAGTGGTAACGACAGCAACTTCGCCTTCGAAATCTGTACCGTGCGAAAAATCAATTTGAGGAATATCCTCCGTGGGAGCAAGAAATTCGTCGCTGCCACCCTGGTAAATCAAAGGATCATGATAAAACGACGGTGGCATTTCAGCTTTTCGGGCCAAGCGCACCAATTTCACGTGATGTAGAAAGGCAGACCCATCAGCCCACTGAAACGCCCGCGGAAGGGGCGAATGAAATTTCGATTGATCAACAGAAAAAGCATTCCCGATTTTGCCGTTTTCTAAATCTTTCGCGACATGCTCTAGAAGTGGCTTCGATGTGGCCCACGATTCAATGGATTCACGCAGAGTGCCAGGAATATCACCATAAACGGACCGGCCGAGATCTGATACTTTCACGGCGCGCTTGAGATCGCGGCTGACTACGCATAGCTGTCCATCACGGGATGCAGACGATTTAAGGCTTCCGAGTTTCATGTTTTGCTCCTTCGCGATCGATACCGTATAACACACTAATGAAGGAATTTGCTCTCTACAGCTATTTTCGAAGCTCTGCATCCTACCGCGTTCGAATTGCCTTAGGTCTAAAGAAAATCGACTACGAATATCGGCCGGTTCACCTTCTGAATGATGGCGGCGAGCAATTGAAGTCCGACTATGCTGCGCTAAATCCTAGCCGCGAGGTCCCAACTTTGGTTCATCGCACCGGCGGCCGCGAACAAATGATCGGCCAGTCAGTGGCAATAATAGACTACTTAGATCAAATCGTTCCAAACCCGTCCTTGTTTTCTGACCAGCCGGATAAGCGTGCCCAAATTCTTCAAGCTTGTGAGATCGTGAATAGCGGCGTTCAGCCGCTGCACAATCTGCGAGTTCTAAAGCGCTTGAGCGAAAAATTTAACGCCACGGAAGAACAGAAAAACGAATGGACACGTCACTGGATCAGCTATGGGCTTGAGGCCTTAGAAAAGTTTTTAACACCCCATGCTCGCGATTTCAGTTTTGGGGATCGACCGACCGCTGCTGATTGTTTTTTAATTCCCAATCTTGCGAACGCCGATCGTTTTCAAGTCGACCTTTCGCCGTACCCTACACTTTTGCGAATTCGAATGTCTTGCGACCAGCTTACGGCTTTCGTCCAGGCTAGCCCTGCAAATGTTCCAGACAGTCCGGCGCCCTAATCCTTCAAAACGCGGACAATAGTTTGACGCCGTTTCAGACCGATACACTGGACCATTTTATTACGATGAAACAGTGGAACACCGGTGAATTGCGGTTCAGACTAGTCTGATCAGGGTGGGTAAAAATGAGAAATAAATCACTGTCGCGAACTCAAAAATCCGTTCTTTTTGCCGGATTTGCAATTGCAGGAATGATTGGTCTCTTTCAAAACTGCGGCAGCGGTTTCGCTGTGGATCCAGCAGCCATCAGCGCAAGTCAGCTCTCCTCAACCGGTGTCACGAAGGTTGTTGGTACTTCTAATGCCGACTTCAAAACGTGTCGCACGATGACCACACCGCTATTTGACTGTCTTGAATCGAGAAGCGAAGCCAAAGGACTGCTGAAGGCTGCAGACGTCACTCGCTGCACGACCGGAGCGACACCGCCTTCCGATCTCGACGTGTCGATATGTCTAACAAAAGCAGGATTTCCTATCTTTAATTATCGTGAGCCACTGCAATGGGACATTGAGGGCTGCGCTTCAAGAGTCGGCACACCGAAAATTGCTACCTGCCTAGAAAAAAACGCGATCCGTCCAGCCTCGGTCACCCAAGCCGTGATTGAAACATGCATCAACGCGGTCGGAATGTTGAATGTTGAAAAGTGCCTGCGAAAGAATGGACATCTCGCTAAAATTTCTTTCGTTTCAAATTCTGATGCTGCGCTTTGCGGTAAAGTTACCGAGCAGGGAACGAACAGCCTTGTGATTCGTACCTGTCTTTTAGACCGCGAAGTTATTCCAGCAACGGTTCTCCAAGCCGATATCGATACTTGCATGACTAACGCGCCGACGGCGATCGGTCGCTGCCTTCGTTCAGGACGCAAAGTTCCGCGCGTCATCATGCAGGCAAACATAAATGGTTGTATCAATGCGGTTGGTCCCACGCGAATCGCCACTTGCCTCGAGGGGAACGGGTACCTTTATGATTCCCTGTTGCCAGCCGCTACTCTTCAAACTGTCATCGATGATTGCGTCACGGTTGTCGGCACAGCGAACGTCGCCCGTTGCTTGCGCGCGCGCAACGTTCTTGAGAGACCGATTTTACAAGCACATATTGCCGCCTGTAACCTCGCGGCAGGCCAAGACAAAATCGTTACCTGCCTCGCAGCAAACGGTATGCTTGATGCCAGTGGTCTTGCAACCAACAGCGTAGCCGAAAAACCTTTCTTGCAGGCCGACATCGATACCTGCGTTACAAACGTCGGCATCGGTAGTGTTGCAACATGCATGGTGGGTCCACGCGCAGCTCTTCAAGCAAACTCTTATCAAGCGCACTTTGCAGCGTGCCACCGGTTCAATGACCCAACGGGCGTCGCCGCTTGTCTTAATGGATCCGGAATGCTTCCGGCGACTGCGACACAAGCGAATTTCGATACCTGTTTAGCAGCTGCCGGACTGGCAGGTTTAGAAACCTGCATGCGCACGCGTGGCTTCATCACTTATCCAGCGCTATAACTCCATAGTCATGCGCCATTTTAACATGCGCCTCGAACCAGAGGCTTTTTATCAAAGTGCGCCTCGAACCAGAGGCTTTTTATCAAAGTGCGCCTCGAACCAGAGGCGCAGTGTAATCCCCAATAGGATCATGGCTAGGGTTTGGTGTGGGACTGTTATGTGCGGCGGAATAAAGTAGAGCAGATTCATAATTCCGACGATCGTCTGCAGAATTACAACGATACCGGCTTTAACAAATAATTTCCACACGAGCTCCGAAAGTCTTTCCCTCTGAACCAGCGCCCAAATACCTAGGCCGACAAAAAGAGCGACCAAGGCATAAGCGAAAAATCGGTGGATGATCTGCAGACCGATGGCCCCTTTCCACGTCGGCACCCATTGACCGTTGCAAAGTGGCCAGTCGACACATACAGACCCAGAATAAGTTGAAGCAACCAGCCCACCGATTGCGATTTGTGCGAAAACTAAAATCGGAAGTGCCAAGATCCAGGAGGTAGAAATACCGGGTGCCTTTAACGTTTTTCCAGACTGCTTACTGAGGTGGTGATCGACGCCAAAATACATCCAAAGCACACAGCCGAAAAACAAAGTCGCAAGCAGCAGGTGGGTCGTTACAACAATGGCTTTCACCAACAAAAGCACCGTAAGCCCGCCCATGATAATCTGAGCAGCCAGAAAAGCGGAACCCCACTTCGCTGCGGTCTTTACGGTCTTAGGAACCTCTTGCGTTCGAAAAGCGAAAACTAAAAGTCCGGCAAAAATCAACGCCACAATTCCCGCGTAAGCGCGGTGAACAAATTCGAACCAAACTGCAGGATGAAAATCAGGAATGACTTTTCCGAAACAGAGTGGCCAATCCGGGCACGACAGCCCTGCGTTCATAGTTCTAACGCCAGCACCGAGTGCCATTAGGCCAACGATCATGATGGCGAGGATCATAAGAAAAGTTCGATACCTTGCGAGGCTCATCCTTCCTCCTGGCTCGCCTCGACCTCCGCCATCGTCACGGCGTACTGCAACCAACGATCAACAACGGGCGCGGCAAGAAATACGAGAATCGAAAGATTGGTCCACAGGAAAAATGCAAGCCATCTCGATTTCGTTTCACTATTATAAACCGACTTGAAGTACTTCAAAAACTGCCAAAGAACGATTCCAGATAAAGGTAAAACCAAAAACGCATAGCCCCAGCGCGCCGACGTAAAAAACGGAGCCGCAGCCGCCGTTGCAATGTAAGCGAAAAGATAAAGGGCCATGTGATAAAGCGTACGCTCGGTGCCAACTCGCAATGGCAATACAGGGATCCCACCTTTTTCGTAATCGGACTTAAAGCGAATGGCGAGTGACCAGAAGTGGGGCATCTGCCAGAGGAACATCAACAGAAAAAGATAAACTGGTTCCGGCATTAAGATGTTTGGCTGATTGGCAGCATAGCCGATTAAGACTGGTGTCGCGCCAGGAATTGCACCCGGAACTGCACCGAAGGCCCACTTTTTTTTCCACCAAAGTGTGTAAGGGACGTTGTATAAAAAAACCGTAGCTAGCCCTAGCCAAAGTACAGTTTGATTCACAAGAATTGCCGCAAGAGCGCCGATTGCAACAAAGCCAATTCCCAGCGTCCAGGCTTGTGCCCGAGAAATTCGTCCCGAAGGAATCGGTCGTAGTTTCGTTCGAGGCATCACGGCATCAATGCTCGCCTCTTGCGCCTGATTGATTGCAAAGCTGCCCGCTGATAAAAAATAGAGCGCCGCAAGAGTCGCAATGATATGTCCGACATCCCATGCTGTTTGAAAAGGATGGCTCATGGCATAGCCAGCAGCCCCAGTCACTAGGACGAATACAACAATGCCAGACTTTGTGAGATCAAAAAAAAGTCGCAAAAAAACCCCAACCGTTCCGTTGAGGTTTTGTCGCTTGTTGGCCAAGGGCCGTCAAGCCCTATACCGAAAGAGAAATCAGAGCGTGGATTCCTGACCAATACGGGTCACAATATCTAGAATACAGAAGAACCAAAGTACGAGCAAAAAGAAGACGCTCGTTCCGATGATCACTCGGTTCAGCATATTGTCGTATTTCAAATGCATGAATATCGACAAAACTAAACCCGCCTTCACAGATGCAATACCAAAAGCGACGACGGCGTTAAACGCACCGAAATCAACTTTCGCCGCAAGAACTGTGATGACGGTCAGAAAGATCAGCGCCGCGAAGACTGATAAATAGGTCTTCAACGGAATGATGTGGTGATCATGAGATCCGTGATCGTGTGAGTCCGAAGTCGTATTTGCCATGACGTCCCCCTTAAGAAACCAGGTAAAGAAGTGGGAAGAGATAGATCCAAACCAAGTCGACCAAATGCCAGAACAATCCGACACCTTCGACTGGCGTGTAATAACCAGGACCGAATTCGCCCTTCATCGTGCGAACTAAAACCCAGCCAATCAAACCCATGCCGATTAAAACGTGAATCCCGTGGATGCCGGTCATCAGGAAATAAAACGAAAAATAAAGGCCGATGTTGTCTGGAATTTTGAGGTTTCCAACTTCAGCCGCAATCAGTTCTGCATTTCCCGCGTACCAGTCGCCCGGCAATAGTCCCAGATGAATTTTATGAGTGTATTCAAGGTACTTGATACCCATAAATATAAATCCACAAACAATCGTCGCGGCCAAAGCAATGACCGCCTTCTTCTGTTCTTTCATCTGACAGTAGTAAATGCCAAGGGCCATTGTCAGAGAGCTAAACAGAAGCACAACCGTGTTGGTCGCACCGTAGCGAACGTCTGTGAATTTCGAACCCACCTTAAAGAGCTCGGGATAAAGATGGTGGAAGATCGCATAGGCCACGAACATTCCACCGAACATCAAGATTTCAGTACAAAGGAAAAGCCAAACGCCTTCTTTTGAACTCTGATACTCGTGTTCAGCATTGTCGTAATGGTGAGCGTGATGGTGCGAGCCAGGTTTAGCGGTACTCATAGGGTCCTGCCGTTACGATTGGGGTTGTAAGGAAGTTCTCGTGAGGTGGTGGCGAAGCAGTCGTCCATTCCAGCGTTTTCCCGCCCCATGGATTTGGTCCTGCCGGCGTACCCTTCAATAGTCCATGAATGACCGTGAAGAAGGCGACAATAAAACCGATTCCGATGAGGTAAGACCCTATCGTCGAAATTCGGTTTAAATGTTCGTATTCGGGAAGGTAGTCGAAATAGCGACGTGGCATCCCTAGCGAACCAAGTACGAACTGTGGGTAGAACGTCACGTTAAAGCCGACGAAAATAAATACGAAAGAAATCCGTGCCCATGCGTCGTTGCAGAGTTTGCCGAACATTTTCGGGAACCAATAGAAAATTCCGCCCATGATTGCCATCAATGTTCCGCCGACCATCACATAGTGGAAGTGGGCAACGACAAAGTAGGTGTCGTGAAAGTGGACATCTGTTGCGATTGTGGCCAAGAAGATTCCCGTCACTCCACCAATGGTGAAAAGGAACATGAAGCCTAATGCATACAACATTGGTGCAGCCAAATTGATCGACCCTTTATAGAGCGTCGCAATCCAGTTGAACAACTTGATCGCCGTCGGGACTCCGACAAGCATTGTGAGGAATGAGAAAACAACGCCCGCAAATTCCGACTGGCCCGACACAAACATGTGGTGACCCCAGACGAAAAACGAGACCGCGGCAATCGCCAAACTTGAATACGCGATCGCCGTATAACCAAAAATGGTCTTTCGAGCAAAAGTCGTGATGAGTTCCGAGATCACACCAAATGCTGGCAAGATCATGATGTAAACTGCGGGGTGCGAGTAGAACCAGAAGAAGTGTTGGAACAAGACCGGGTCTCCGCCAAGCGCCGGATCAAAGAAGCCGATTCCAAAAATATTCTCGGCTGCCAACAGAAGAACTGTGATCGCAAGAACTGGCGTGGCTAGTACCTGAATGATTGCTGTCGAGTAGAGTGCCCATACAAACAGCGGAATCCGATTCATCGTCATTCCCGGCGCCCGAAGCTTATGTGTAGTCACAACAAAGTTGAGGCCGGTCAAAATGGACGAGAATCCCGCGATGAACACGCCCATCATCATACATAGGACTGCTGGCGCATGCTTGATCGAGTAAGGCGTATAAAAGGTCCAGCCAGTGTCTGCACCGCCGAAAGCGAGAGACAGCAGCGCAACGCCCGCTCCAATGATTAAACAGTACCAGCTTAAAAGATTCAATCGAGGGAAGGCGACATCTTTTGCACCAATTTGCATCGGTAGGAAGAAGTTCCCTAGGAATGCTGGAATTCCCGGAATGATTACCAAGAAGACCATCACGGCCCCATGGTAAGTCATTACCCGCGAATAGGTCTCAGCCGTCATGATCGTCTGCCCTGTCGAAAACAGTTCAGTACGAATCAAAAGTGCGAAAATTCCGCCGACGAGGAAAAAAATCGCGACCGTGATGAAGTACATGATGCCGATGCGCTTGTGATCAAGCGTCGACAACCAAGACCAGAGACCTTTTTCGTGATTCAGATAATTGTGCTCGCTGTGAGCGCCTGTAGATGCCATGGTGCCCAACTCCTTATTTCAATGTCTTTATGAATTCGATAATTGCTTTTATTTCGTCGTCCGAAAGCTGGCCAGCGTAAGCCGGCATCACTCCCGCAGGATATCCCGCAACTACTTTTGCATTGGGATTCAAGATCGACTCGCGAATGTAATCTTCGTCAACTTTTACAGTCTCCCCGCCTTCAACCGCGTGGGAGGTTCCAAAAACACCTTTAAAAGTCGGACCAACGACACGCGATCCGTCGGCACTGTGACAACCAACGCAAGCCTTCGATGCGTAAAGTGCCTTCCCTTGATCGACAAGGGTCAAGGCGCCGCCGCCTTCGGCCGATAGCCATGATTCAAACTCTTCCACCGGAACTGCTTTAACCATTGCCTTCATCGCAGAATGGCCAGAGCCGCAGAACTCCGTACAGAAGATCCAATAATCACCGGGCTTATCTATGTTGAACCACAGAGTCGTAAAACGACCCGGGACGATATCTTGCTTGATCCGGGCAGCTGGAAGATAAAACGAGTGAAGGACTGGGCGATCTGAACGATCAGTTGAGGCTTCGTTGATTTTTTCAGACGCCATGATCAGCTTTACAGGTCGACCGACTGGAACGACCATTGTAGCAGGCGTCTTTTGACCCTTGTCGTCGATTCCAGACGTGATTTCTTTTCCACTCTTATAAAGGAAACGCCAATCCCACTTCTTCGCCATGACATGGATTTCCAGCGCCCCAGCCGGAACGTTGCGCATGTCGTGATAGACCTTCCATCCCCAAACGAAAACGAACATAAAAATCAAAAAGGGGATGAACGACCACAAAAATTCAAGTGTGTAGTTGTGCGAAATGTAGGCGGTCTTATCGTTAGCTGAGCGACGCTGATATTTGTAGACGAAATAAAACATTCCGCCGATCAGCAAAACGAACGAGATAAAACTCGTAATCAAAAGGAAACCATATATCTGATCGACCTCGCCTGCGGTTGTCGTGGCGGCCGGTGGCATGAAGGCGCTGGCAACGGCATTTGAAGTTGCCATTGTGCTTACCACTACGGACGCTACAATCGCCAGCAGCGCTGACAAACCAGTAGCTGGCAAACCCGTAAATACTCGGGGCATGAGTTTCATCAATCGTCTCCTTTTACTTTTCAGTCTCAGCGCCAGCAGTCACCGCGCCAGTCTCTTTCCGCGCACGAATCCAAAATGGCAAGAGGAAGGCCCCCAAAACCAAGAGCATCATTGCACCTCCGGCACGCATTACGTTGAATGCAGCCACGGTGTAACGACTTTCTTTCGGATCGTAGTGGAAACAGAACAAAGTTAGTTTATCGACGAGAGATCCGACCAGCCCCTTCGAGGCCTCGATCATCGACAGTCGAACTGTCTTCGGATCAAACGTGATTCCATAGAAATATCGAGAGATAGTTCCATCGGGAGAGATCGCGTACGCCGCTGCTGCGTGCGCGTACTGTTTCTGCTCTTCATCCCAGCGGTATTTGAATCCGACCGCCTTCGCCAGAGGCTCGATCGCTGCGGATTCGCCAGTTAAAAAATGCCAACCCTTAGCACCTTCCGGACGACCGTAAGCCTTTAAATAATTCTCGCGCTTGGCCGACGCCAGCGGCGTTTTTTCCTTCGGATCAAAGCTGACAATAACGACGTTGAATTCATCACCCAACGGTTTTGCCATCGCCTTAAATGCATCGTTCAAGCCATTCAGATGAAAGTTGCATAGGCTGGGGCAGTTAAAATACGCTAGGCTTAAAAGAAGCGGTTTGCCATCTTTCACATAATCGGCAAGGCGAACTACTTTGCCTTCATGGTCTAAAAACGTCGCATTGAGATCTACTTTTTCACCAAGTCTTTGCTCGATATCAAGATTCTCGAGGCTTTTGGGAGTCTCGTTGGAGTGACCTTCCTTTGGTTTCGCAAACTCGCGCGCCCCTGCGGTAGTTCCGCTGACGACGGAAAGAACCAAGATGCAGCCCAACAGCCCGACCACGCCAAAACTTCGCGGCGCACGTTTGTGCGCTTCGACCCAAGGTTTTGAACTTAATTGCTTCGAGCTGTCGTTCATCTGCTACTTCAATCCTGGAGCTTTCGCTTTGAGTTCGGTTTCTGCGTCTGCAACAGGCGTCGTTGTGATCGAGCGAATAAATTGAACGAGTGCCCAGCGATCCTTCGCCGGAAGAGCATCTTTGTAGCCCTGCATAGAGCCGCCAGGAACGCCGTTTTGCAAAGTGGCGAATAGTGCGACAGAAGTTCCGCCCTGTTTCCATTTGCCTTCGATCAAATTGCGCGGTTTCGGATTCAAAGAGCCACCAGCGATCCCGTCGCCAGCCCCTTTTTCCCCGTGACACATAGCGCAGTTAGTTTTGTAAACTGTAGCACCGTGCTTCACCATTTTTTCGTTGGGAAGCCACGGTTCTGTTACAGCAGAGACATCGACTTTTTCAGGAGCAGCAGCGATGGTTTGAACTGCGCCAGAAGAATCTGTCGCTTTCACTTCCTTAAGATCGACACCGCCGCTCATGAAAGTGACATAGATGAAACAAGCGAACGTCACGACCATGCTGATCACGAATGCAACGACACCGCCGCTATTGACTCCGTCTTGACTCTCTTCTCTGGTATCGGCCGTAGGTTTGGAATCTGATTTAGAATCTTGAGTTGCCATTCTCACTCCGCTGAAAAGCTAATCGGGCTAACCAATCAGCCAACTATTTGACGAGACGCATGAATTTAATGTGCGAGTTCTTAATTCTCACTTCAATCAAACCCGTGCAAGAGGTTTCGTGGTACAAACACAGGATATCCCAACGACTTAAAGAATTCTTAGGACTCGGAATTTTCGAAACTCTCGGAAATCAAGTTTTTGTCGATTCGTAAGTTTAAAAATTCAGCAATTGAGACACTTCGACTCGAATTCAAGAAACCGCGCGTTTCTTCATCAAAACAGTGTGTTGAATTCAGGAAATGCGATGCCTAATTTAGAGCATTTGCTCTATTGGCCATGGTCAAAACTCTGTAATTTTAGTTACTTGACGCTTTGCGACCTTGTGACGCCATGTGTTTTAAAAGACTGAGTGAATGCTCTTTATACGTTGACTGAATCTTCGCCGAACCGATAGACGGCAAAGCCTATGACTACAGTAAAAAATCTAAAATTTGATTTTCATAACAAAAACGTAATCGTCACCGGCGGTGCGCGCGGGATCGGCCTTCAGCTGACTCGCCAGTTTTTGGAGGCAGGGGCCTCCGTTTCGGTCTGGGAGTACTCGACCGACTCGATCGATGCAGCGAAAACTGAACTTGCGGCCTTTGGCTCGAAACTTCACTTCCAGCAAGTGGATGTGTCTAAGGCGACTTCCGTCGAGGAAGCTGCCAAGAATATCCCTTTCCCTGTTCATATTCTGATCAACAATGCTGGTATCACCCGCGATAAATCTTTCGGCAAAATGACCCACGAAGATTTCCAATCCGTGATCGATACCAATCTCACTGGCGTGTTTAATTGCACAAAGGCACTACTTACCAAATTCGCCGACACTCCTGACAAAAGAATTATTTCAATTTCATCGGTCGTCGCCCTCTATGGTAACTTCGGCCAAACAAATTATGTCGCTGCAAAAGCGGGCGTTATCGGCATGACAAAGACATGGGCGCGCGAACTCTCTCGCAAGGGCTTTACTGTCAATGCCGTCGCCCCTGGCTTCACAATGACACCTATGGTGGAAGCTATGCCAGCCGAAGCACGCAAGCTTATCGAGGAAAAAATTCCGGCTGGCCGCTTTGGCAAACCTTCCGATATTGCGAACGCATGTATGTTTCTTGCCTCCGACGAGGCTTCCTATATCAGTGGCACCGTGATTTCCGTCGACGGCGCACTGGTCGTTTAAATTTTAAGTTAAAATGATAGTTTGCGATGGGAGGGGCCCGACGCAAACACAGAAATAACCGAGGGGTTTTATGAATTTCAGCATGCGCACTAAACTAACGCTGCCACTACTCGCTGTACTCGCTTCCGGAGTCCTGGCGCTTTCTAGCAGCTTTGCCTCGGCCGGATCTTCGGTGGGCATCTTTGAAACAGACTTTCAAGCACAGATATCGGCAGATCCCGAAACCAGGCAAGACCGACTGCAAGCGTTCGTCAAAATCCACGACAACCGCGAACTCTTCGTCGACTTCATTAAACCTGCTGCTGGGAAACCAATCGTTGTCCTTTTAAACGGTCTCACCTACCGCACTGGCGTTTGGGACGCATTCGTAAAAGAGCTTAAAGGCGACGGTCTCGGCATTCTTCGCTACGATCCGATGGGCCACGGTAAAACGATGGTAAAATACGGCTACCCAGCTGAAGCTTTTGAGGCCGATGACCAAGTGAAAGATCTCAACTCACTTTTGTCAGCTCTTTCCATTAAGAAGCCCGTCCACCTTTTGGGACTCTCTTATGGGGGCGCAATCGGCACGATGTTCACAGTGAAATATCCGAAAAAGGTCGCTAGCCTAATTTTAATGGCGCCGTTCACGAAACCTCTTGAAAGCCAAGATCAGCAAATTCGCCTTCAAATCGCACAAACTCGCTTCATGTTCCCGTTCAACCGGTCATCCGATGACGAACTTTACGATTTCTTTCTCAAGCAAATTGTCTACGCGACCTACCCGCTGGCTGAACCAATCGTCCTCGAACACCCTTACAAACTTGAATCGACTTTCCGACTGGTTCAGGGCGTTCGAAAGTTCAAAGCAGCTGACGTGGCTGACCAACTTCCAGACGCATCTGTGCATCTGATTGTCGCCGATAAAGATCAGTATATTGAACCGAAGATTTTAGAAGAACTCTGGAAGCAAATTCCAAAACGAGCGCGACTCAGCCGTCTGTTCATCAATCACTCGGAACATAAAATTCCAGAAGCAATGCCTAACTTCTCGGCTGAATGGATCAAACTGATCGTCAACGGCGATCAACGTATACAAGACGGCCGAACCTGGAAAGGCGGAACCTTTTTGGGCTACGCAGCCAGCGGAACAGAGAAAATCGAAATCGAATAGACTGCGCTAGGACGAAATAGGAGCTTCTTATGACAAGTGTAGATCTCATGGGATACCAAATGAATGCGGATGTCGTTCCGGCTGCATTACCCTTGGACACGATTTTTCTTCATGGAAACTTAGCTTCGAACACATGGTGGGAACCCGTCATGGCGGAGCTGAAACGGTCTGCACGCCCTGGCCTTGAGGGCCGCGCCGTCATGGCCGAGTGGCGAGGTTGCGGCAAATCGCATGCGCCCAAATCCGAGGAAGAGCTTCATCCAGCGGCCCTCGCTGAAGACTACATTCAGCTCTGTCATAAACTGGGAATCAAAAAAGCTTGTCTCGTCGGCCACTCTACAGGCGGCATCATCGCTCTCTACGCAATGCTAAAAGCTCCCGAGCTTTTTGATCGCGCAGTTCTTTTAGACTCTGTCGGCGCCACTGGGGTCCAGTTTGGACCAGAGATGTATGCAGCTTTCACACAGATGAGCACGGACCGCAGCATTTGCGAAGCCGTCATGCACGGCACGATTCACGGTAACGACATGAAGAGCCAACTCTTTCAACGTATCGTCGACGACGCGTACGGTATTGCAAAAATCAATTGGCACGGTGTTCCGCGAATGCTTCATGTGACGGATATTTCTGCGGACCTCGCGAAAATCCATCACAAGGTTCTTGTCCTTCACGGCGCCCATGACCCGATTATTCCAATCGATAGCTCGAAAGTTTTGGCGGCCGGTCTTCCAAATGCGCGACTCGAGGTTTTGGAAAACCAGGGTCACTCGACTAACGTAGAAAATCCGAAACTTTTTGTTCAGAAATTGAACGATTTTTTGTTTCACCGACCGTAAAGGTTAGGAATCTTTCACCGGAGAACGGCATGGAATCAGCCAACAACACGAAACACTTTGCGGCAATCACGGGGCTGGGACTTTACGTTCCACCCAACGCCGTGGGAAACGATTTTTTTAACAAAAAATATGATCGTGACATCAACAAGTTTTTACTAGAACAGCGAAACATCAAAAAACGCCACTTTATGTCGCCTGATCAGGCGACTTCAGACCTTATTGTTCCCGCTGCTGAAGAAGCGATGAAAGCCGCTGGTGTGACGGCCCGTGACCTCGACTTAATCATCATTGCGACCGATACACCAGATTACGTTTCACCGTCCACCGCCGCTGTCGTTCAGTATAAGTTGCAAGCGACACGCGCTGGCACCTTTGACCTCAACACGGCGTGCGCCGGATTTGTGACGGCGACGGACGTCGCCTCCAAATACCTAATGGCTGACGAGCGCTATAATACGATTCTCGTTGTTGGCGCCTACGGAATGTCTAAATATTTCGACTGGTCAGACCACAAGGTTACGTCGGTTTTCGCAGACGGTGCAGGTGCTGCTATCATTCAGCGGTCTGGCGAGTTCGGTATACTTGCATCCCAACTTGCGACCGACGGTCAATACCATGACTACATGGGTATCTACGCTGGGGGAACCAAGTATCCAATTTCCGAAGAAACGCTTGCTAAACGAATGCACCTGCTTCAGTTCACGAAACGGATTCCACCGGAGACCAATGGCAAAGTTTGGCCCGAGATGACACACGCGATCCTCGATCGTATCGGCAAATCGGTCTCGGACGTTGATCATTTCTTCTTCACTCAGATCAACATCGGTTCGATCATCGAAACAATGGCGAAGCTTGAAGCACCTTTTGAAAAAGCGCACAACGTGATGGATCAGTTCGGATATACCGGAGGCGCCTGCATCCCCATGGCGCTCGCAGATGCGGCTCGCCACCACAAACTTAAAAAAGGTGATTTAGTTATGATTCTTGGCTCAGGCGGCGGAATGTCGATGGCCGCTATGGCAATGCGCTGGGGTTACGACACTTAGACGGTCAGGAGCAATTCGTGCCGAATATGGAAATTGAGACTCATTCGGAAATTGGTGACTTCGATTGGTTGAAAAACTGGGCGCGACTATCGCCAACTTCCATCGCATTCAAGGATGCGGAATCTGGAGTGTCTTACACGTACCGCGAATTGCTTTTCCTCAGCTGCAAACTTTCAGAAAAACTTATCGGGGAATTCAAGGTAACTCCCGGGGCGCGGGTCGCTGTTTGGGCAACAAACGAACTTGAAACGGTCGCACTCTTTTTCGCCTGTTTGCGCGCTGGAGCAACTATGGTCCCTGTTAACTTTCGGTTAACCGGGCGAGAAGTCGAACACATCCTGGAAGATTCGGAATCTCAAGTTCTCGTTTTACAAAAGTCTTTCGCCGGAGTTTTCGAAACAGTCATGGCAAAAGCGCGTCCCGAACATGTGTGGATGTTTGAATCACTTCAAGAGTTCATCGCGACCGAATTGGCGACCGCGAAGAAAAGCTCTGCGAAAGAAATGTCTGTAACTTCACACGCACTTCCAACCTGGTTTCGGAAGCAGGCAGCGAGCCCGACAAAGCCGTGTATGATTCTTTATACGTCAGGCACAACTGGCGCGCCGAAAGGGGCCTGTATAACGCCCCTGATGCTACACTGGAATTCCATCAACACGACGCTGCGGCTAAACTTGTCAGAATCAGACGTGTTCATCAGCTTCCTCCCGTTTTTCCATACGGGAGGCTGGAATGTTCTGCTGACACCTTTTGTACATCGAGGCGCATGCACCGTTCTGACAAAAAAGTTTGAGCCCGAGCGCATCCTCGAGCTCTGCGAGTCGGAAGGTGCCACAATAATGTTCGGCGTTCCCACGACGATGGAAATGATGACGCATTCCAAACGCTTTGAAAATGTGAACCTTTCGAAAGTGCGTTACGCCATCGTGGGTGGTGAACCGATGTCGATCGACCTCATTCGAACATGGCAAAAAAAAGGAGTTCCCATCCGCCAAGGATTTGGCTTGACCGAATTTGGCCCGAACGTCTTCTCGCTCGACGAGGAGGATGCCATTCGAAAAATCGGTTCGATAGGCTTTCCGAATTTCTACATTGAAACCAGAGTCGTCGATGACCACGGAAAAGAAGTTTCACCAAATGAAATTGGTGAACTGCTTTTGCGCGGCCCCGTCTGCACGCCTGGGTATTGGAAAAACGACAAGGCCACGAAGGAAGCCATCATTGACGGATGGTTTCACACTGGAGACCTCGTTCGATTTGATGAAGAAGGATATTTCTACGTCGCGGGCCGAAAGAAGGACATGTTCATTTCCGGAGGCGAAAATGTCTATCCGGTCGAAGTAGAACGGGTACTTAGCCAACATCCGGCTGTCCGCGAAGTAGCCGTGGTGGGTCTTCCAGACGAGAAATGGGGCGAGTCAGGATGCGCTGTCATTTCGCTGAATGATGGAGCGCACGTTGATTCTGAAGAGATTCTTCAGTTTTGTACCGACAAACTGGCAAAGTTTAAAATTCCAAAGCGCGTCGAGTTCATGGAAAATCTCCCCAAAGGGGACTCGGGTAAAATCCTTAAACGCGAAATCAAAAACCTATTCGCCTCAAAATGAGACGGTGGAAAGTCCACGCCTTCAGTCGAGGTGAATCTCAGTCTGATTCGCTGTAGTCTTTAAGAATGCGGAAATCATACGTTGGCACAACGAGCGCTCTGATCCTACTGCTGGCTCTTTCGAGTTGCCAAACTCCTCGCTACAAGGAGTTTGAAGATGTCCACACCGGCATGACGAAAGCTGAAGTTATCGAGGTCGTGGGAGGGCCTTCCGCCAAACGACGTCGCCAAGGCGTAGATCGCTGGACCTACATTTTTGAAAACCACCCGGACGGCGAACAGGTTCGCGAAGTTCATTTCGTCGATGGCAAATCCACCTACGTAGGTACTCAGATTAAAAGCGTCGTGTCTCCAGAAATCCAGGACAAGATCAACGAAACGAAAAGTCGGGTGTTGGACGAGAAAGAGCGCATCGGCACAGGTTCAGCGAAAAGTGAGGACGTCGAAGTGTTTATTCCGGTTGAAGCGGATTGATCGAGGTTTTATTTTACTAGTCGAATAATTTCGGGAGAGTCATCTTCTTCGTCGCTGATGGCAGCGGGCAATCTCACTGCTGGAGCAGTATCTGTTTTTTCAGCCGGAAATACGACTCCCACATGACGACGAATGCGATCTAAGCGCCCATCGAGGCCAAACGCATCAGCAATTTCGTCCAGGGACTTTAATTTCACCGCCATGTACTGGCGCTCACCTTCTAAATCGCGGTCCGGGTGCTGGAACCTGACGTGAAGACGCTCGGATTCATAATCGCGAATGACCTTCGCCAAATCAGAATGTTTGAATGAGATTTGTTGAGTCACTAGCCGAACGCGTTCGGTGCTCTCTAAAGTTTTTTTATGTACGATGAGGTCTGATATCTCTTTTTCCAAGCTTCGAATTTTAGCTGTAAAGCTGGTAAGACGAGACTCGTGCTCAGTCCACCGACAGGCCGTTTCGGCACTCGCGATTTTCACATCGGAAAAAAGAAACAGGAGCATCACCGCGAGGGTGACATTAAGACGGCGAATCGGTTGGCGAAATATCAAGCTCGGTAATCGCATTTTGCTCCCAGCGAATTTGCACCGCGAGATTCTTGATTCGGTTGATCACAATCGACGCCTTAACAGGGCTGATTCTTGGCAGAACCAGAGTTCCGCCCTTTAAAGATGCCATGACAGCGCCAGAGTCCCAGCCAAATCGCGAGTCCTGTATTGCTTGTCGGATTTCAGTGCGGAGATCTTTTGTGTCGATCCCAGAAATAATCACGGTCACGACCAAAGGCCCGTCTTTAGCGGAACTCAGTTCACTATTAGCGTAAGCAGAAATTCCAAGGGGATCATTCGGATCGTTTTGAGACGCTCCACCCTTGGAGGATTCAGTCCCAGGCGTGTCGTACCCAAGAAATCCACCCATATCCAGTTCGCCCCCGACGCCGGCGTCTTCTAGGCCTGGCGGCACCTGGGCCTGGGCAACTGGTTGTGTTTCCGGCAACGGATCGAGTCCCATTGGCGACGGATCGTAAGCGCCTTCATCGGCGGCCATCGGCGCAGGCTGCATCGGTGTAGCCACAGCCCCCAACAACGGATCCGGCTCTCCAGCTGCTTGCGCGACGCCTTCCATATCGACAAATAAAACGACGCCGCAAGTGGGGCATGTCACCATGCCATAATCGTCCTTCAGTTTTGTTCCACACTTCGGGCAGCTAGTTGTCATTCGAAAATCTATCTCCGACGCTTCTCACGTTCCTGGCGACGGCGATCGGCGCGCGATCCGCCCCCCCCACCACCACTCGGCGGCTCATCTGTGGGCGGACCAAAAGTAAGTCTCGTCTTCTTAGGCTTCAACGCTTCTAATTGGTCCTCTGGGTTTGGCATACTTGGTTCTCGAGATCTTGCGGCAGCAGCCTGCTTCGCCGAAGAAGAAACTTGGCCCGGAGCAGCTCCGCCGTTGAGTTCTTGAGCGTACTCCGCCGGAGCACCTACATCGCCCTCAGCAGGAGCATTCAACACCAACTGAATCTTGAATAACTTCTCAAGAGCCTCGGTGCGAATAAAGCCATTCATTTCTTCGAACATCTTGAACGCTTCTTGTTTGTACTCAACTAAAGGATCTTTTTGCGCATAACCGCGAAGGCCAATCCACTCGCGCATCTGATCCATCCGCTGCAAATGTTCCTTCCAGCGTTGATCGATCGTCTGCAGAAGAATCATCTTTGCAACCTGACCATAGAAAGGGCCGAGATGGGTCTTTTGGAATTCAAGGCCTGCAAGGATCGAGCTTTTTACTTTCTCGACGATCTCTTCAATTTTCAGTTTCCCTTTATCACCAAAGTCGACTTCCAATCCGAACTGCTGCTGCATCGCCACTTGCAGCGCCTCAAGGTTCCAGGCGGCGCGATTCGCGGACTCATCCGCGTGGGAATCCAGCAATGACGAAACTTGATCACCTAGCAGTTCACGGACGATTTCATCGATCTTGTCGCCTTGAAGAACCTCACGACGAAGACCGTAGATCGCTTTTCGCTGCTTGTTCATGACGTCATCGTAGTCGATCAAATGTTTACGGATATCGAAGTTATGGCCTTCCACTTTTCGCTGCGCACCTTCGATCGAGCGCGAAACCATCCGCGCCGTGATCGGCTCGTCTTCGGGGACATTCATCATGTCCATGATTTTGCTGACGCGCTCGCCGTTAAACTTGCGCATTAAATCGTCATCAAGACCTAAGTAAAAACGCGATTCGCCCGGATCCCCTTGGCGCCCCGCACGGCCTCGAAGCTGGTTATCGATTCGGCGAGACTCGTGTCTTTCGGTGCCGATGATGTACAATCCGCCGGCAGCGATCACGTCTGCTTTTTCTTTTTCACATTGAACCCGGAACTTTTCGACCGCCGGCTCGTACTCTGGCGAATCGATATCGTCTGTCACCTGGCGGGCCAAGAATTCGGGGTTTCCACCCAAAACAATATCGGTGCCACGACCAGCCATGTTCGTGGCAATTGTGCACTGACCTTTGCGACCAGCCTGAGCCACGATTTCCGCTTCGTGTTCGTGGTGTTTCGCGTTCAGTACCTTGTGCGGCACACCCGCTTTTTTTAGGTACTGCGAGAGAACTTCCGATCGCTCGATCGAAACGGTACCGACAAGAATAGGCTGACCGTTCGCTTGGCGTTCTTTGATGTCGCGAACGATGGATGTGTATTTGCCGTTGGCATTTTTAAAGACAACATCTTCGCGATCAAGACGCTTAATTGGCTTGTTCGTAGGAATAACAGAGACGTCGAGATTGTAGATCTTCTTCATCTCGACAGCTTCAGTTTCCGCAGTCCCCGTCATTCCCGACAGCTTTTTATACATTCGGAAATAGTTTTGGAACGTGATGGTAGCAAGCGTTTGATTTTCGTTTTTGACCTGAACATTTTCTTTGGCTTCAACTGCCTGGTGAAGGCCATCGCTCCAGCGACGACCTTCCATCAAGCGGCCTGTGAATTCATCGACGATCACGATTTCGCCATCTTTTATCATATAATCGACGTCGAGATTATAAAGGTGATGCGCCTTCAGGCCTTGATACACATGGTGGATCAGTTCGATGTTCTGCGGATCGTAAAGATTTTCAATTTTCAAAAGTTCTTCGACACGACTGTTGCCATCTTCCGTTAGAGCAACGGTGCGGGACTTTTCTTCCATCGTGAAGTGAACGTCTTTTTTCAAATGCGGAATGATCGAGTTAATCAGGAAATATTTATCCGTCGAATCTTCCGCCGGGCCAGAAATGATTAACGGCGTTCGAGCTTCATCGATCAAAATCGAGTCACATTCATCGACGATTGCAAAGTTCAACGGCCGCTGTGCGAATTCGCTGAGATCAAACTTCATGTTGTCGCGAAGATAATCAAAGCCGAGTTCGTTATTTGTGCAGTACGAAATATCGGCGCGATATGCGCGGATCTTTTCCGCCTCACTTTGGCCGTGTCCAATGACATCGGTGGTTAATCCAAGCCAACCGTAAAGACGCCCCATCCATTCCGCATCCCGTTTGGCGAGATAGTCGTTCACGGTAACAATGTGAACACCTTTGCCTTCTAGGCCATTCAAATAGGCGGGCAAAGTTGCCACCAGGGTTTTACCTTCGCCTGTTCGCATCTCCGCAATCGACCCACGGTGTAAAATCATGCCGCCAATAAGCTGCACGTCGTAATGGCGCATCTTCAAAACGCGGCGACTCGCTTCGCGGCAAACGGCGAACGCCTCTGGCAAAACTGAGTCTAAACTCTCTCCTTTTGCGATCCGCTCTTTGAATTGAACAGATTGATTTTGAAGTTCTCCATCGGCCATGGCTTGGAACCGAGATTCGTAGCCATTGATTTTAGAAACGATGGGCCCAAGTCGCTTCATTTCGCGCTCGTGGGCGGTGCCGAAAACTTTCGTAAGTACCGAATTGATCATGCGCTTTAGACTACCTTTCGAATTAGCTCCTAGGCATCGAATTAGCTCCTAGGCACCCCAGAAATCGGGGTCTTTAGGCGCGCCGCATCGACCTGGCGCAATAGTTCAAATACTGTGACCGCAACGGCGTTTGACAAGTTGAGACTGCGAACTTCACCAGACATAGGGATTTTCAGCACCCGATCGGGCCGTGTCGTGACCCGCTGGACCTGCTCCCGGGCAAGGCCCACCGTCTCCTTCCCGAAAACCAGCCAATCCCCGCTCTCGAAGCTCGCTTCGTGAAGGCTGGTGTCGCCCCAGGTTTCGACAAAAAACACACGGTCTGGATCAAAGTCGCGCTCAATCGAAGTCGCCCATGCCTCAAAACTGGCATGCGAGTCCATTGCCAAATGCTTCCAATAGTCCAATCCTGCTCGTTTTACACGGGATTCGGTGATCTCAAAACCTAGCGGGTGAACAAGGTGGAGTTCCGAGTTTGTACCGACGCATGTACGACTGATGTTTCCGGTGTTCTCGGGAATCAGAGGCTCGACAAGAACCACCCGACACAAGGGCGATTCAAGGTGGCGCTGCGGTGGGAGGAACATTGAGTCCGACGACATCGCGACTGTATGTCACATTTCCGGGCGAACGGGGAGTTCATACTCTAAACCATGAAACCTTCTTAAAGTCCGTTCTTTCTTTTGACTCTCGGTCCAGTCGGCCCCTATCTTGACCACCCGTAAGCATGAAAAAACAAACATGAAAAAAATCGAAGCCATCATCAAGCCATTTAAGCTGGACGATGTTGTCGAAGCCTTATCGGAAATCGGTGTCGAGGGCGTCTCGGTTACAGAAATTCGTGGGTTTGGACGACAAAAAGGTCGCGCCGAAATTTATAAAGGCGCTGAATACGTCGTCGACTTCTTGCCGAAGACGAAACTAGAGATTGTCGTGAACGACGAGCTCTGCGACCAGGCAGTTGAAGCCATCGCAAAAGCCGCGCGCACGGGCAAGATCGGCGATGGGAAAATTTTTGTTTTCAATGTTGAAAGTGTACTGCGTATTCGAACTGGCGAAAAAGACGAGTCGGCAGTTTAACCCGAGGAGAAGGAGAGACTATGTCCCCGGCAGAGGTAATTGAGTTCGCGAAGAAAAACGGCGTGAAGATGGTGGATTTAAAGTTCATCGACCTTCCAGGATTGTGGCAGCATTTCACAATTCCATTGCATCAACTTGAACCAGAAGTCTTTGAAAACGGACTTATGTTTGACGGAAGTTCAATCCGCGGGTGGCGCAACATCCACGAATCCGACATGATGGTAAAACCCGATCCTAAAACGGCACGCATGGACCCCTTCATGGAAGTTCCAACTCTCTCTCTGCTCTGCGATGTGCACGTCCCAGAAACGGGCGAACCGTACAATCGCGATCCTCGTCAAATTGCTAAAAAGGCGATCGCTTATTTAAAGTCCCTCGGAATCGCTGACACGGCCTACTTCGGACCCGAAGCTGAGTTCTTTATTTTTGATGATATTCGCTACGAGCAAAATCAGAACAGTGCTTTCTATCAAATCGATTCCGACGAGGCGCACTGGAATTCCGGCCGCGACGAAGGAAAAAACCTTGGTTACAAGCCACGCCCCAAAGAAGGTTACTTCCCTGCATTGCCGCATGACACTCACCACGATCTTCGCACAGAAATATGCTTAGAGATGGAAAAAGTCGGCATGGTCGTCGAACGTCAGCACCATGAAGTGGCAAGTGCAGGACAAGGCGAAATCAATTTCCGCTTCGACAAGATGCTGGAAACTGCTGACAACTTGATGTGGTTCAAATACATCGTGAAAAACGTGGCTCGACGGCACGGAAAAGCTGCGACATTCATGCCGAAACCAATTTTCGGCGACAACGGTTCGGGCATGCATTGCCACATGTCTTTGTGGAAAGACGGCGTGAATATGTTTGCTGGCGACAAGTACGCTGGTCTTTCTCAAACAGCACTGCACTTCATCGGTGGAATCCTCAAGCACGCGCCAGCGATGTGCGCGATCACAAACCCTTCAACGAATTCTTATAAACGCTTAGTTCCTGGCTTCGAAGCGCCAGTTCGTTTGGCATATAGCTATCGCAACCGTTCGGCAGCGATTCGTATTCCAAACACCGGTACAAGCCCAAAAGCTAAACGTATCGAATTCCGCACGCCAGACCCATCTTCG